>NZ_JBBDGN010000012.1:0-97971 GCF_037204145.1 Microbacterium istanbulense | reverse complement strand
CAGGATCATCCGCAGCGGCAGGGCATCCACCGCCCGCGCCTCCTCCCCCGCCGCCAGCGACGCCGCGAACGCGTCGAGCCCGGCGGGATACGCCTCGAGCATCGACCGCTCCAACAGCACCCGGTAGCGGACCCCGCGCGCCACCAACTCATCCTCGATGTCGTTCTGATCAGCCGCGGTGACCGCCACCGGGTACTGCACGAACGCGCACACCTCACGCACCGCGCCCGCCTGCACCCGGGCGAACCACTCGGCGACCGTGTCGGCGCCGCGCACCACCTGCACGATGTCGTCGGCACCACCCTCCATCGACACCGTGCGGTACATCTCCTCGAGCCGGTCGAGTTCGGCGCGTGCGCGGGCGACGACGTCCTCTTGTTCGGCCACCGCGGTCCCGAGGGCGATCGAGGGCGGCACGGCGGTGTACCGCTGACGGCCACCGTCGTCGGCCAGCGCGGAGGCGAAACCCTGAGTGACCAGCTCTTCCAACAGCTCTGCGGCGGCCTCGACGGTGACGTCGACAGCGGCCGCCAGCGTGGCGTCATCCGTCGATGACGTCGCGACCACGGCACGATAGGCGCGCAGCGCCTCAGGGCTCAGCGACGCGGCGAGCACACCCGCGAACGGTTCATCTGTCGGGCTGGCCGATGCCCCGTCCATCACGGCCCCTCTCGTCGTGCGGATACGCGCCATGTCGTCTACCCGCCAGTGGATTCCATTGTCCCGCGCTCGCCGCCCTTGAAAGAGTGACTCGTCACGCTCCGCACCCCAGGAAGAGGAATCAGCATGCATCCACCGGCACGCTCCGGGCTCGCCGCCATCGCGGCCGGCCTCGTGCTCGCGACGGGGGCGATCAGTCCTGCTGTCGCCCAGACCGCCCCGGCCGATCCGTCGGAGAGCGCCGTGCCCGCCGCTGCGGGTTCAGCCGATCTCACGGTCACGCTCGTCACCGGCGACGTCGTGCACGTCACCTCCCCCGGCACGGACCACGAGACGATCACCGTCGATGCCGTCTCGGGCACCCCCGACTCGATCCAGACCATGCAGATCGGCGACGACACGTATGTGCTCCCCGACGTCGCCACCCCCTACGTGACGTCAGGAGCGCTCGACGAGGAGCTCTTCAACGTCAGCGACCTCATCGACTACGGCTACGACGACCAGAGCTCCGGTGGTATCCCCGTCATCGCGCAGTACGACAGCGGGCTGCGCGCACAGCCGAAGGCGCTTCCGGGCAGTGCGAAGGTGCGGACCCTCGCGTCGGTCGGGGGCGCTGCCCTGAAGACCGACCACCAGAAGTCCTCGGCATTCTGGACAGCCCTCACCGCCGCAGGCAGGACCCGCACGACACCGGGCGATCTCGGCGGCGGCATCGACAGGCTGTGGCTGGACGGGCGCGTCACCCCGACGCTGGACGTCAGCGTTCCGCTCGTCGGCGCGCCGGATGCCTGGGCCGCCGGCTTCGACGGCACTGGCGCGACCGTCGCCGTCCTTGACACCGGCATCGATGCACAGCACCCGGACGTCGACGACGCCCTGCGCACCAGCGTGTCCTTCGTGCCGGGCGAGGAGGTCACCGATCGTGACGGGCACGGCACGCATGTGGCCTCCACGATCGTCGGCAGCGGCGAGGCCAGCGACGGCACTCATGTCGGGGTCGCGCCCGGCGCCGACCTGGTTGTCGGCAAGGTGCTCGCCGACGAAGGCTATGGCCAGGACTCCTGGATCATCGCCGGCATGGAATGGGCGGCGACCGAGGCGGATGCCGACGTCGTGAACATGAGTCTGGGAGACGACGAACGCACGGATGCCGAGAACATCCTCTCCATCTCACTCGACGCGCTGAGCAAGAAGCACGACACCCTGTTCGTCGTCGCGGCAGGAAACTCCGGCGGCGTAGGCACGATCGGAGCGCCCGGCACCGCGGAGTCGGCGCTGACCGTCGCCGCCACCGACGACGCCGACGGGCTGGCGCCGTTCTCGTCGCGCGGCCCGCGCGGCCTGGACGACGGTCTCAAGCCCGATCTCGCCGCCCCCGGCGTGGGCATCACCGCCGCCCGCTCGCAGTACTCCTCGGGTTCCGGTGCGCTGCGCACCCTCAGCGGCACATCCATGGCCACACCGCACGTCGCCGGAGCTGCGGCGATCCTTGCCGCGCAGCATCCGGATTGGAGCGCGGTGCACCTCAAGGATGCCCTGATGTCCTCCACGGTCGAACTGGACTACTCCCCCTACGAGGTCGGCTCTGGTCGCCTCGACATTCCCGCCGCGATGGATGCGATCGACGCGACCGGTTCGGTCTACTTCGGCAAGGCGCTGTGGGGAGAAGCCGATCCGAAGCCGGCCACCCGCAACATCGTCTACCGCAACACCTCGGATGCCGCTGTGGAGCTCACCCTCACGGGGAGCACGACCGGCCCCGACGGCGCTGTCGACCTCGTGCAGCTGTCGGCTCAGACGGTCACGGTGCCGGCCGACGGCGAGGTCAGCGTCGAGGCGACGGCCTCGTTCGCCGACGCCCGCATGGTGGGTCACTACCTCGGTCAGGTCGTCGCGACGACCGCGGACGGAACCGTCGTCGCCAGGACGACGACCGGGCTCACCCGTGAAGACGAGCGCTACGACCTCGATGTGACCGTGCTCGGCACGAAGGGCCAGCCGATCGAGGCTCAGGTCACGAAGTACCGCTACGGCTCCACCGCCTTCACCGGCGGGCTGAGCGACCCCGAGACAGGCGCGGTCAAGACCGAGCGGGTTGCGCCTGGCGTGTACGCCGCGTGGGTCAAGATTCGCCTCGGATCCACCGACGGCACCGACCGCACCTACTGGATCAACCAGCCGCACATCGTGGTCGACAAGAACACCGAGGTCGTGCTCGACCTGCGCGAGGCCACCCCGGTGCGCCTGGAGACCCCGCGCCCGAGCGACCCGTTCTACCAGCGCGTGGAGTGGTGGCACGACGCGGGCCTCGACATCGGCCTCGACACGTTCTACTCCGCGCTGCCGGCAGGTCCCGCGACCGAGGTCTGGGTCAACCCGCTGCAGAAGGTCGCCGGTGATGGGTTCAACGTCACCGCCAGGTGGGCGCGCACGCAGCCGCTGCTGGACCTCTCCGTGCGCCGTGCGGATGACACGGTGGATGCCGTTCCGCTCGCGCCGCTGTACCAGTCGGGCAGTCGGCGTCTGGACGGCAAGGTCGACCTGCCGGTCGTGGTGGCCGGCACCGGTACCCCGGAGGAGATCGCGGTGGTCGATGCCGAAGGCAAGGCGCTGATCGTGACCCAGGATGCGTCAGTGAGCCAGATCGAGCGTTCCGCCGCGGCCGCGGAGGCCGGTGCGGCGCTGCTCGTCGTGATCAACGACGGGGCGGGAACGCTCTACGACATCGCCGCCGGGACGGTGCCGGTGATCGCGGTCAGCGCGGAGGAGGGCGAGCACCTTCTCGCCGATCCCGCCGCCACGCGGATCACCGGCAAGGCGATCGCGCTGCCGGCATACGAGTACGACTATGCGCACACCTGGCAGGGCTCCGTTCCGGCTGACCTCACGCTCAAGCCGGGCAAGGGCGATGTCGTCGCGGTGACCGATCGCTTCGCCGACCCGACTCCGCGGACCGTGCAGGTCACCCGCTACGACTGCCCGTCGTACCTCACCCGGTGCCTCGGGTCCACGCGCCTGTGGGAGAGCGGAACCGACCACGTCACCTACCTGAGCCCCGGCCAGGAGGGTATCGCGGCGCCCTGGGTGGCGGATGTCTCCGTGCCCTCGGTCGGTCTGGATCTGCGCGACGTGAAGCGCAGCCATGCCGCCGGAAGTGAGATCGTGCTCGACTGGTTCGGCGTGCAGGCCCCACGCCAGGGAGACGGGTTCTGGCGCTCGGAGCACCGCAAGGAGCGCATCCGCGTGAATATGCCGCTCGCGAGCACCACCGACGGCATCACCGCCACGTGGGGACGCACCGCCACCGTCTCCAGCAAGCTCTATCAGGGCGACACGCTCCTGGCCTCAAGCTCTTCGCAGTCGGTCACGGGCACCGCGACCGGCGCGGGTCATCAGCAGTACCGGCTCGAGACGAGCGTGACGGTGCCGCAGGAGACCTGGTCGACGTCGAACCGCACGACCTCAACGTGGGTCTTCGGGATGGATGCTGCAGAGACCGGCAACCTGCCGCTGATCGGCCTGACCTATGACGTCCCCGTCGACGGTGATCGGGCGGTGTCGGCGAACGGCTGGACGGAGCTGTCGGTGATCGCCGCGCACGACCCCGGCGCGCTGCGGGCGGGCGAGGTCACGGAGCTCTCGCTGGAACTCTCCTACGACGAGGGGAAGACCTGGCAGGCGGTCGAGGTGACGCACGACGGTGACCGCTGGGATGCGCGGGTGAAGCTCCCGAAGGGCACCGACGCGGTGTCGCTGCGCACCTCGGCGAAGGATGATGCGGGCAATTCCGTCACCCAGGAGGTGAACCGCGCCTTCGACGTCCGGTGACCCGGCATACGACTCCGCGCCGTCCCTCGGGGCGGCGCGGAGTCGTGCACGGGGATCCCGCCGTCGTCACGCGCGGAGTTGTGCGCTTCGCGCGGATGCATCCGCCGTATCCGTCCGCGCGAAGCGCACAATCCCGCGCGAAGCGCACGGGCTCACGCCGGCATGGATGCCCCGCTCACACCCGCTCGCGCACCCGCAACCACCAGAACCCATGCGCGGGGATCTTCAGCCCTGCTTCCAGTGAGCCGGTCTCACCGCTCATCAGGTCGACGGCATCCGGCATCCACCCCGACAGGGTCAGCGCATCGATCCACACGGGGTCGTCGCCGACATTCGCGAGCACGAGCACGTGCGTGCCGCCCGTGCCAGGACGCGTGAAGCCGACGACCGAGTCCACATGCGCGTGGAACGCCCACAGCTCGTTGCCGGCGAACTCGGGTGTCGCCTGCCGCACCGCGATGAGTTCGGTCAGCCGCGCGAACACGCGGCCCGCGGGGGTGTCCGCAGAGAACCGCGCAGCGTAGTTCGCCTCGGGACGCCGCGGGCGGTGCACCCAGCGACTGTCGCCGGCCTCATCGGGATTGTCGGCATACGAGTAGTCATTCAGCTGCGCGACCTCGTCGCCGAGATACAGCAGAGGGATACCGCCGGTCGACATCGCCAGCGCGTGCGCGAGCACGACCCGATCCTCTCCCCCGGCATCCCCGGCCTCGATGCCCGCGAGCGATGCCGTCGTGCCGGTCACGCGGGCATCCCCCGTCTTGGGGTTCTCCTGGAAGGGCACCCCGCGCGCGAATGTTCCCTCGGCGCGGCCCACATAGAACGCGTTGAGGAACCGGCGGCGCCCGAACGCGTCGATGCCGAGCTCGGCGGCATCCTCGTCGGCGAAAGTCCACCCGATGTCATCATGGCTGCGCACATAGTTCACCCACGCCGTGTGCGGCGGCAGCGCGTGCCGTCGCTCGAGGGCCTGCTGCAGCAGCCGACCGTCGCGCGTGGCGAGGGCCTCCCAGGTCAACGCCATCTGCAGCGGGTTGTACGAGAGCTCACATTCCTCAGGCGATATATATTCGATGACCTCGTCGGGATGCACGATCGCCTCCGACTTGAACAGCAGGCTCGGCGCCGCCATCCGCAGCACCGCATTGAACGCCTGAAGCAGCAGGTGCGCTTCGGGCAGCGACTCGCAGGTCGTGCCCAGGCGCTTCCAGATGAACGCCACGGCATCCATCCGCAGAATCTCCACACCCTGGTTCGCGAGGAACAGCATCTCGCCCGCCATCGCCTGGAATACCGCCGGATTGGCATAGTTCAGATCCCACTGGAAGTGGTAGAACGTCGCCCACACCCAGCGCCCGTCGTCGAGCTGCACGAACGAGCCGGGGTGGTCGTCGGGGAAGATCTCGCGGGTCGTCTGCTCATAGGCATCCGGCATCTCACGGTCGGGGAAGATCAGGTAGTAGTCGCTGAACTCCGGCTCCCCCGCGATGGCCTTCTGCGCCCACTCGTGCTCGTTGCTGGTGTGGTTGAAGATGAAGTCGACCACCAGCGAGATACCCGCTTCGCGCAGTTCGGCACCGAGCTCCTTGAGCTCGTCCATCGTGCCGAGCGCCGGGTTCACGCGCCGGTAGCTCGACACCGCGTATCCGCCGTCGCTGTTGCCCTCCGGTGCTTCGAACAGCGGCATGAGGTGCAGGTACGTCAGCCCCAGCTCGCGGAAGTACGGAATCTGACGACGGATGCCGTCGAGCCCGCCCCCGAACCGGTCGACGTAACAGACACCCCCCAGCATCCGCTCGGACTCGAACCACGTCGGATCCGCCTCACGGCGCGCGTCGAGCGCCTTCAGGTCGGCGGGGCGGGCGGCCGATGCGGATGCCGCAAGCAGCACGACATCTTCTAGGCGGTCGACCCAGTCGGCGCGCTCGCCGTAGAGGTGCTGGAAGAGGGCGCGCAGCCGCGGCAGGTGCTGCGCGACGCGGTCCTGGAAGGCGATGTCGACGCCGGGAACCCGGCGGACGGCTTCCAGGATGCGTGCGAGGGAGTCGTCAATCACACGCATACTCTGTCGCAGCGGCGCAATCGGGGCAAGAAAATCTCCGCGGCGTGACGGCGGGCGTGTCGGAGAGCGCCCGAGGGGGGGGGATCGTGGCGTGATGCGCCGGTACGGAGCGGGTCTCCGTACCGGAACGGGGCGGGTACTCCCTCGCAACACGACCGGCGACGCCTCCCTGTGGTGCGACGACGAGGAAGCGTCACTGATGAGACGCCGAAACAGCCCGTTCATTATGCGAACCGGAGCAGATTCTTTCGACCAAGAGTGGTCGGGAGCGACCGCCGGTGGCGCCCGTGCCCCTGGGCGCCGAGTCGCCACCGCTCCGAGTGCACGGGTCCTACAAGAATCGCCAGGGGCACCGGGGATGCAGCAAGATCAACGAATCGACACCCCGTGCCCCCAAACGGCGTCGACGGTTGCTGTCGCTCGCATCCGCGGCAGTCGCTCCCTGCGTCCATCCTGCGCGCCATCTGCGGGAGTCACCATACGCAGATCGACCCATCCGCGGGATCGGATGCCGACTATCCCCGGCGGGTTCGGGCAGTCGACGTCCACAGGGCGGCCGCCTCAGCGCGATTACCCGCACCGAGGGTCTGCAGAATCGTCTCCATGTGCTTGCGCACGGTGCCTTCGGCAATGCCGAGTTCGAAAGCGATCCGTGCGTTCGTGTGACCCCGGGCGACGAGCGCCAACACGTCATGCTGCCTGTCGGTCAGGATCAGCACCCGACCCGTGGCGGGATGGCCTGCGGCATCGGGCACGACCTCGCCCGACGCCGGTTCGATCGACACGACGATGCGTGGTCCGCCATCCGGTGTGGGCAGCGCGGCCGCCCGCACCACCACCCATGCGCCGCTCGGGAGCCGGGTGTGCGCGAAGGTGGGCACCGCATGCCCTGCCGCCGCCTGGCGAGCCGCGGTCATGGGCCAGTAGATGGGGGTCGGAAGGTGACCCCGGCCATCCCACCCGAGGTCGGTGAGGCGCGCCGTGCCGGCCGCGGTTGCCTGCACGATCCGCCCGGATTCGTCGACCAACAGTACGGCGGGGCCTGCCGTAGTGAGCGACCCCGGATTGTCGGGCGGGCACAGCAGCGTCGAGTGCACCCCGAACGAGACGGCCTCTTCGAGGGCGGCGAGGGTGGCGGCCTCATCGGCGGTGAATCCTCGCCGGCCCTGGCCTCGGTACAGGGCGACGGTGGCCCACATCTGTCCGCGCACGCGCACCACGCCGCGCATCTCGTGCGCGAGATCGTAGTGCGGCAGGAGGTCACGAACGCGCGCGTTGCGCCGCGGATCGCCGGTGAGATGGTCAGCGAGGATGCCGACGCCGTCGTGCGTGCGGGCGAGCGTGGTGAGGGTGATCGGATCGGGCTGGGTGAGCTCGATGTGTATGAACAGGTCGTCGTGGGCGTCGTCGATGCCGGTACGGGTGAGGTTCGTCATCAGGCCGCTGTGCGGATCGATGCTGCTGATGACGATCGCGTCGACGGGAATCAGTGCGGTGTAGATCTCCAGCAAAGCGGCAGCGAAGTCGCGCCAGCCCAGCCCATCGGACGCATGACCGACGATCTGCCGTCTGGCTTCGTGGACGGCCCACCCCGAAGTGACCCCCATGCCGAAAATTTTACGCGCCGGTGCGCCGGGGCGGGAGGGATTCGGGGCGGGTGAGCGACCCTCCCCTCAGGGCTTGTTGCCGCTCACGGCCAGCCCCACGCCGAGCCCCACGATGAGGGCGCCGCCCGACGCGCGGATGCCGGCCATCCGCCGCGGGGAGCGGGCGAACCACTGCCGTGCCGTGCCGGAAAGCAGTGCCCAGATCGCGTCGCAGAGGAAACCGATCGTGACGGCGAGAAGGCCGAGCAGCATCATCTGCACGGGGATGTTCCCCGCGGAGAAGTTCACGAACTGCGGCAGCACGGCCACGAAGAAGACGATCGTCTTCGGGTTGGTGATGCCGACGATGAAGCCTTGGCGCAGCATCACGCTGGTTCGCAGGCTGCGGTGGGCCGATGCTCCGGCATCCGTCACGTTCCCGTCGCCCCGGTGCCGGATCGCCTGGATGCCGAGATAGACGAGATATGCCGCGCCGAGCATCTTGATGACGGTGAACAGCACCGCCGACTGCGCCACGATCGTTCCTACCCCGAGCGCGACGGCCGCGACCAGTGGCAGCGTGCCGAGCCCGTTGCCGAGCACACTCAGCAGTCCGCCGCGCCGGCCGTAGGCCAGGGATCGGCCGATCACGAACAACACGCTCGGGCCGGGGATCACGATGAGGATGATCGCCGCGAGAGCGAAAGCGGCGAGGGCATCCGGCGTCGGCATGCCGTCATGCTATCGGCGCGGGCCGAATCGCGCGATGATCGCCGTCCTGGCACGGGTGAGGAGTACCCTCTGCCTCATGACGACACCCATCGACAAGCCCGCCATCCGTCGCCGACTCCTGGCCGTGTTGCAGGGAGGCGTGGGCGCCGCCGCCGACCAGGCCCGCACCGAGCAGACGGGGGCCGAGATCGACCCGGGCACCGCGTACAACATCGACGACCTCGGGCAGTCCGATCAGGATGGCGAGTTCCGCGCCGAGATGCAGGGCGTCGCCGCCGGTGCCCGTGAGGCGATCAACCGACTGAAGAAGATCGATGTCACCCCGGCCGACACCGTGCGTCCCGGCGCCGTCGTCTCCTTCGGCGGCGACAACTATTTCATCGGAGTGGCCGCCTCCGAGTTCACGGCAGACGGCCGCACTTTCACCGGCGTCGCGACCGATGCGCCGATCTACGAAACGATCGCCGGGCTGCGCCGCGGTGATCGGTTCACGTTCCGCGACACCGAATACCTCATCGACGACGTCGTCTGAGCGCTCGGCGGGCCTGGATCGCGTCGGTCACGCCCAGGGGCGACGCCGCAGCGCATCGAGGTCGCCGTCGAGCAGTTCCCGCACCATACCGAGCAGGTCATCACGCGAGGGAGTGCGGATGCTGCCGACGACACTCCCGCCCGGTTCCACGTTCTCGAACGACACCACGTCGGGGTAGATCTCGAGGTTCCATCCGTCTTCATCGCTCGCGGACAGGCTGCCGTGCTCGGGGTCACTTCCGTCGAACGAATCGAGCAGCGTCGCGAACCGTTCGATCGTCACATCGTCGGTGATGCTGGCGCCGTTGGTGTCGACGAACCACACGGCGCGATCGTCAGTGGTGGGCATGGTTCCTCCCGCGAGTCGAGGGCGATCGTGTCTTCATCCTCGTCGTCGGTGCTCTCGACCGCCACCCCGAGTGTGCCGCCTCAGGAACCCGACGCGGACTTCACGAACTCGACCACGCCGTGCAGGGTGAGCTCGACGCCGATCGCGAGGATGAGGAATCCCATGATCCGGGTCAGCGCACCGATGCCGGTGGGGCCGAGCTTGTCTACCAGGGGCGTTCCGTACCGCAGCAGCAGCGCGACGGCGGCCGCGATCACGATGCAGGCAAGCACGACACCGAGACTGCTCTGCCACGACGCATGCCGTGCCGACATCGCGATGACCACACCGATCGCCCCAGGGCCGGCCACCAGCGGCAGTGCCATCGGCGAGAAGCTCACGTCGGTCTGTGTCACCGCACCGGCCTTCTCGGGCTCGGACAGCTGCGGCTTCGCCGAGATCATGCCAAAACCGGAATGCATCACGACCAGACCTCCGGCAACCTGCAACGCGGGCAGGCCGATGCCGAGGAACGACAGCAAAACCGTGCCGACCACGGCGAACACCACAAGGATGCCGCCGACGTACATGCCCGTCTTCCACGCCTGTGCGTGCGCCGCCTTCGGATCCATCGACGAGGTCAGTCCGGCGAAAGCCGCCACCGCGCCGAACGGGTTCGTGATCGGGATGAGCGCAGCGATCGCCGCGAGAAAGACCGGGATCACGCAGACTGCCCCGCCCGCATGAAGTCCTGCGCCGCACTCACCTGATCGTCGGAGGGCCGGATGCCGGTGTACAGCACGAACTGCTCCAGCGCCTGCAGCGTCGCCACCTCGGCGCCGGTGATCACGGTCTTGCCGGCGACCCGTCCTGCCGAGATCAGTGGTGTCTCGGCCGGCAGCGCGACCACGTCGAAGACCACTCGTGCGGCGGCGATCGCTTCCTCAGAGAACGACAGCGCGTGCTCCTCGATCCCTCCGGCCATGCCGATCGGGGTCACGTTCACCAGCACGTCGGCGGTGCTATCCCCCGGCTCGGCGATCCAGGCGAAGTCGTACAGATCGGCGAGAGCGCGGCCGCGTTCCTGGCTGCGGGCGATGATCGTCACATCACGGAATCCGGCATCGCGGAAGGCCGCCGCGGTCGCCTTCGCCATGCCGCCTGACCCGCGGAGCAGCACGCTCGCGGCCGGATCGATGCCGTGCGAGGCGATCAGCTGGGCGATCGCGGCGTAGTCGGTGTTGTACGCGGTGAGCACGCCGTCATCGTTGACGATCGTGTTGACCGAGTCGATGGCGGATGCTGAGGCATCCATGCGATCGACGAGGGCGATGACCTCTTCCTTGTACGGCATCGAGATGGCGCATCCACGAATCCCGAGGCCGCGGACGCCCGCGATCGCCTGGGCCAGGTCGGTCGGCGCGAACGCTTTGTACACCCAGTTCAGCCCCAACTCCTCGTAGAGGAAGTTGTGAAAGCGCGTGCCGTTGTTGCTCGGCCGCGCCGACAGCGAGATGCACAGAGTCGTGTCCTTATTGAGCATTGCCACGGCATCAGGCTACCGAGCGGGTCGCCCGAGCGGGCGTCGGAGTCGGCGGATAGGGCTCCGCTGGCGTGGGAGCCTCCGATCCGTGATCCAGGCAGCCACCGCGACGACCGCGAAGACGCCGGCGACCAGCAGCGACCCGTCGATGAGGGCATCCTCGACCCCCGCGAGCGGATTCGACATCCAGCCCATCCGGTCGATGATCCAGCATCCGGCTGCGATGAGTGCCACTGTGGCGAGGCCGACCCGCACCGACCGCTCCCACCGCGTGCGGGAGAGCAGGTAAAGGCTCGGGAAGATGAGGGTGATCGTGAGCAGCTGCGCAAGCTCGACCCCCACATTGAAGGCCAGCAGTGTCAGCAGCGACAGCCCGCCATCGAACCCCAGATCGGACAGGATGCCGGCGAAGGCCAGTCCATGCACGAGGCCGAACGCCCCGGCGATGATCACCTCTCCGCGAAGAGCCAACGGGCGGATGGCGTGCACGGCGGCGACGGCGACCGATCCGGCGACCAAGACCTCCACGAACGCCGTCGGCAGGGAGATCCACCCCAGTGCCGTGGCGATGAGGGTGAGTGAGTGCCCGACGGCAAAGGCCGTCGCGACGATGACCACGCTGCGAAGCGCCGGGGCGAAGCCTCGACCCGGCGCCCAGCGGCGCGCGGCGTTGACGACGAGCGGGGCGACGAGCAGCAGGGTGATGAGGAACAGCAGGTGGTCGGCGCCCTCCAGCACGTGGTGGAAGCCGTAGCCGATCATGTCGAGCAGTCCGGGTTGCACGGCTTCGCCGATGGTGAGCGTCGGGTCGGAGGCAGTGATGACGCCGGCCGTCGAGATGTCCCCTGCCGCATCGGTGAGCACGACGACCGCTTCGTGCGCGCTGTCGGACGCGGTGACGGCGTCGTAGTCGATGGAGAAGTTCGCGGGGTCGGCGCCGGCGGTGTCGAACGCGACATCCACGCTGAACGACTGGATGCCTTCGACCGACTCCACCGCCGCGTTCGTGTAGCTCTCCGCCCAGGCCGCGCCGTCAGAACCCGTCACGCTGAGGTGCTCGTCGATGTAGGCGACGATGGCCTGAAGGTCGCTCTCCGACAACGTCTCCGCGGTCGCGTAGGACGTGCCGAGCACCCGGTCGACGGTCTCGAGCGCCACCGAGACCGTGGCCTCGGCGGTGTCTTAAGTGAGCCGCATCGCGATCGTGCTGCTGTCGAGACTGTGCGCGGAGGCGGTGGTCACAGGCAGCAGGATCAGCACTGTCGCGAGTGCGGCAGAGGCGGCCATTCCCCATCGGCGAAAGATTTCCATGACGGCAGAATCCTGGGGTTTTCTATGTATGACCTATGCCCCGCTGCGGGGTTCACCGAGAGAGCCGCACTCCCCGCCGAAGTCATTGGTCACGCATAGGAAACAAATAGACATGACCCGCAGAGTGCTTCTCATCATCACTCACACCGGCACCTCGAAGGGGTCCATCATGAACATCAAGCACACGGTCGTCGCACTCGGTCTCGCTGGCATCCTGGGTCTCGCGGGCTGCACGGCGGTCGCCGACACCACTTCCACGGACTCGTCGTCGAGCAGCACCTCCGACACCTCCACCACGGACTCGACGACGGACTCGTCGACGAACACCGATCGCGGGCCCGGCAGCAACGGCGGCGGTCCTGGCGGCGTGGACGTCTCGAGCGTCAGCACCGAAGAGCAGCTCGTCGAGCTGATCCAGGAGGCCTACGGCGATGCCTCCCTCGACCTGCACCGCGGGCACCAGCCGGTGCAGGACGTACTCGACGAGGTACTGGGCATCTCGCACGACGAACTTCACGTGCGCATGGAGGCGGGCCAGAACCTCTCGGAGGTCGCAGAGGATCTCGGTGTCGGTACCGACGCGCTGGTTGCCGCCCTGGTCGAGTCGTGGAGCCCCGCAGTCGACAACCTGCTCGAGGCGGGCACCATCACCCAGTCCGAAGCGGATGCCTACCTCGCGGCGCTCGAAGAGGCCTTCACGTTCCGCGTGACGTGGGACGGCTCGGCCGAGACTCCCACCTTCAGCGGCCTGGATGCTTGAGCGGCGAGGCCTCAGCGAGGCGGTTCAGCGCGTGGCGATCCACGCCTGCCATGCCGCCTCGCTGAAGCGTTCGTCCCCGACGATCCCGACCAGGTCCGGCTCACTGGCGTCGATGCCGTCGATGGCCAACTGCCACGGGTCTCCCCAGGTGTCGGCGAGGAAGGCGAAGTAGGAGCCCGCCGCGACATAGCCGATCCAGGCATCCTCGTCGCGCAGGTTCTCGTCTGAGAAGGTGGCGATGCCCTCGCGGGCGATCGCGTCTGTGACCTCGGGGTAGCCGAACATCTCGCGAGGAGCCACGCCCGAGGCGACCTCGGCGTACACCGCGAAACCCTCGAAGACGGCGGTCGGCGGTTGAGCGTGACTCGGCAGCGGTGCGGCGGCGAAGTGCAACCCGTGGGCGAACTCGTGCAGGAAGGTCTCCAGGCGCTGGTCCGCGCTCAAGGGCCCCAGCATCATCAGCACCGCCGAGGTTTCATCGCCGGTCGCGATGTCGTCCTCGAGGAAGTCCGAACGCGCAGGCGGACGCAGCGCCGGCTGCGCGTAGCCCGCCACCTCCATCTCCCACTCCGCACCGCCATCACCATATTCCCAACGGTGCATACGTTCTGCGTCGTCGGTGATACCCGAGACGAAACCGACCATCGGGGTCTCGCCGCCGACGTCGGTGATCGTCGCGAGGGCGAGTCGGGCCGCCTCCTCTGCGACGTCGACGTTCGCCTCGACGACGTCGCGCTCATCGGCCATGCCGTAGAGCACCACATGCTCCCGCCGGGCGACATGGATCTCCCCCTCGTCCCACGGCATCGGCGCTTGCGGCTCGATGCTCGTGATGCGCATGTCCTCGCCGTCACCCGAGGTGGTTATGTCGTAGCCGAAGCCATGCGTGAGGCGGTAGCCGGCATCCGCATTGCCGCCGCCGCGCACCGGGCGCTGCTCGAAGCCCAGCCCCGCACCGAGCAGGGCCGCCTCCTCTCCATCCGGCCCCGTCGCCGGCAGGATGTACGCGGTCGCCCAGCCGATCTTCGTCGTGTTGTCCCACCACAGCGCAAGCTGCTCACGCGCGTCACCCTCGGCATAAGACAGGAACGTCTCGCGATCCTTCGCGCGCAGCGCCTCGTTCATCGACCCCCATGCGGCCGGGTACTGGGCGGCATCCGAGACGACCTCGGGCAGCCAGGGGGCGCCATCGGGTGGGGTCTCGAAGTCGGCCGCGGGCCCGGGCGGTGGCGAAGCGGGCCACGCGACCAGGGCTGTCACGGCGCTCCCCGCCACCACGGCTGCGGTCGCCGCGAGAGCGATGATGCGAGTGCGGAGGGCGCTCACTCGGCCTTCTCCCCTGCTCCGCCGACCGGATGGATGCCGACGATCCGGACGGCCTGTTCACCCTCGTCGGTGTTCGCTGTGGCGATCGTGACGGTGAAGGCGTTGTCACCCGCGCCGATCAGGTACTGCGTGAAGGGAGCACGCAGGCCGTGGTAGGTGTCTTCGTCGAGTCGCAGCAGCTCAGGCGGAATGCTCAGCGGGTCGGTCTCGTCGATCGCGGGGAAGGCGGCCGACAGTTCTGCCGGGACGACGCCGGCCCCCACCACATCGGCTCCGTCGTCGGAGCCCGCGAAGCAGCGAGAGGCGATGACGCCGTCGATGCGAGCCTCATCGCCGAGCTGCACAAGGGCGGAGAGCGGCGAGAAGCAATGCACCCCGTCCGCGGAGCGCGGGTCGCTGGTGAGTGAGATCGTCGAGGTGGGAGTCTCGTTCCCGGGCATGTCGTCGGCCGACGGGCGCGAGATGCCCGCCACCGCCCAGGGCCCGACCGCGGTCGCCGAGCGGGTGCGATCGGCTTGCTGCGGGGTCTCATCGCCGTAGTAGAAAGGCCGGGTCAGCCAGATGTTCTGCGGCATGGTCGCGGTGTACTCCTCGCCGAGCAGCTGGTACGAGTAGCTGATCTCGACGACCGCCTGGGCGGTGTCGGCATACTCCGGAGTGCTCGCGTCGAGCCGCAACGAGAGCACGGTGTAGTCGGCGTGCAGATCGAGGGCCTCAGCTGCCGTCTTCTCGCCCGCGATCGGCGCGCCCACCGGCACGGCGGCGGTCAGCAACGGGCTCGCGGAGGCGCGCCAGGCGTCATCCGAGGTGATTGCCGCATCGAGGAACGCGCGCAGCGTGGCATCCGCCTCGTTCTTGATCTCGGCACGCGCCCACTGGGGCAGCACGATCGACGCACCGACGGCTAGAGCCGACACGATCACACACGCCGTGACGATCGCTGCCGTACCCCCGGGTCGGCGCCGCGGTGCGGGCGGCGCCGACCCTGTAGGTGCAGCAGATTCCGCAGAAGGCGGGACGGGATCGACAGCGCTCATCGGTCTCCTCGGTGATGACTGTTCACAGTATGAACCAGACATCACTCCGGAAGGCCGAGCGCGGTTCCGGGGAAGTAGGGGGAGCGAGCAGCCGCTCTCCCTCTATCCCCCGGAACCTGCGATCCCCCTTCTCGGTTCTTCAGTCTCTGCGGCGCCCCGCCTAGTCTGAAGTTGCATGCAGTGAGCTTTCGCCGTCGCGGTTCCCCAACCAACGAAACGGCCTCCCCAGCGCCTTCGGCGATCCCTGCATGCATCCGACCCCCGAGTGATCCGCTCCCCAGCGGGTCATCTTGGGGCCTTGAGAACATCATGGCACTTTTTTCTCGATTTGTCCCCCATATGGAGGACAAATTCTTGAGAAGTGTGTGTAAGCTATTCCTGACGCACCCTCCGGTCGTCTTCGGCCCTCATCGCTCCCCCCGCGATGAGGGCCACCTCTTTCTTCGGCGATGATTCGCTCTCGCCCGTCCGAACCCTCGCGCGGACTCGTGCAACATTTGGGTCACCATCCCTCTTGGCATGGTGCGCCGGGGGCACTCTGGGCTACCGTTGGCACCAGCCGAGGCATCCAGCGTCGGCGTAGCAATCAGCAGAACGGCAGTAAATGAGCACCCAGGGCACGGTCAAGTGGTTCAACTCGGAGAAGGGCTTCGGCTTCATCTCCCCCGATGACGGCGGCGACGACGTGTTCGCGCACTACTCCGCCATCCAGTCCTCCGGCTACCGCTCCCTCGACGAGAACCAGCGCGTCGAGTTCGATGTGGCGCAGGGCCCCAAGGGCCTGCAGGCCGAGAACATCCGCCCCATCTGAGCGGCGGACCTCTCACGGGATCCCCGTCGGAGCACCAGAGATGGTGACTCCGGCGGGGATCTCTGCATTCAGACGGGCGAGTGCTCCAACAGGAGGGGCAGCAGCTCGTCCGGGGTGGAGACGTGGTGTGCGGCATCCGCACCTTCGGCGGCGTCGCCGAAGCCCCAGCCGACGAAGATGACGGGGATGCCGTATTCCGCGGCGCCCTCGAGGTCGTGGTGACGGTCGCCGACCAGCACCGGGCGTGAGACGTCGGCGCCCGCGGCCGCCAGGCGCTCGAGCGCCCAGCCGATCACGGCGCCCTTGCCGTCGCTGCGCCCTTCGGGCCCGGGGCGGGCGCCCGAGATCGCGGTGAACGCATCGATCAGGCCGTAGTGCTCGAGAATGGCCCGCACCTGGTTCTCGGGCTTGGTGCTCGCCGTCGACTGGGGGATGCCGGCATCCTGCACGGCGCGCACCACCTCGGGCACGCCGGGGTAGAGACTGACACTGGCGGCATATCCCTCGCCCGCCGCGAGCTCACGGTACCGACGCACGGCCTCTTCGGCCTGGTCCGGGTCGAGCCCGGCCAGCTGCTGGAACGACTCGTACATCGGCGGGCCGATCCAGTGCTTGAGCGTCTCGGGATCGGGGTCGTCGAGTCCGAACGAGGCGTATACCTGACGCAGTCGCGGGAAGATGCCGGCCGAGGCGTCGGCGATCGTGCCGTCGACGTCCCACAGGACGCACGTGAAGGAAGCCATGCCTTCCACCCTATTCGCCGCCCCGCCCCACCCCGCCCCGCCCCAACCCACCCACCTTCGCCGAGACCCCGTCTTGTCGTCGACACCCCGTGCTGTAGACGCCCACAGCACGGGGTGTGGGCGGTAGGTAGGGGTCTCGGCGGAGGGGTGGGTGGGGGCGTGAGGCGGGGGGCGGGGGGGAGAGAGAAGAGGGGGGGTTAGAAGAGGCGGGGGATGCCGGACTCGACGCCCTTCATGTCCTCGTAGTCGAGCACGAGGCAGCGGATGCCGCGGTCTTCGGCGAGCACGCGGGCCTGCGGCTTGATCTCCTGCGCGGCGAACACACCCTGCACGGGGGAGAGGTGCGGATCACGGCCCAGCAACTCGAGGTAGCGGGTGAGCTGCTCGACGCCGTCGATGTCTCCGCGGCGCTTCACCTCGACCGCGATCGCAGCTCCCGCGGCATCCCGCACCATGAGGTCGACCGGGCCGATGGCCGTCGGGTACTCGCGACGTACGAGCGTCGCTCCCTCGGCGATGAGGTCGACCTGTTCGGCGAGCAGGCGCTGCAGGTCGGCCTCGACGCCGTCCTTCTGCAGCCCGGGGTCGACGCCGAGATCGTGACTGGTGTCGCTGAGGATCTCGTAGATCTGCACGCGCAGGGCGTCGCCGGTCTTCTTGTGCGTGACGCGCCACACCTCGGTGACCCCGGCACTGGATTCCTCGTCGCCGGGCTCCTCGGTGGTGAGGGAGCACGGCGGGCTCATCCAGTTCAGGGGCTTGTAGCTGCCGCCGTCGGAGTGCACGAGCAGGCTGCCGTCGCCCTTGTGCACCAGCAGGCGCGTGGCCAGGGGCAGGTGGGCGTTGAGGCGACCGGTGTAGTCGACGGAGCAGCGGGCGATGACGAGACGCACCCGACGAGCCTACTTCGTCGCCGGCGTCTTCTCGTCCTCGCGGAGTGGCCGGGCCGCGCCCGAGAACAGTCCGGATGCCACGACCAGTGCGACCAGGATGAACAGCGTGTTCAGCAGGCCGATGTGCTCGCTGATGATGCCGAGCACGGGCGGCCCGCCGAGGAAGGCGACGTATCCGATGGTCGCCGCCGCGCTCACGCGGGCGGCCGCCTTGGCGGGGTCATCGGCCGCCGCCGACATGCCCAGCGGGAAGCCCAGCGATGCGCCGATGCCCCACAGGGCCGCGCCCACGAACACCAACGGCAGCGTGGGGGCGAGGATGAAGAGCAGGATGCCGGCGGCCGCTGTCACCGCGAGCACGCGCAGCACCGTGACCCGGCCGAAACGGTCGACCAACGGGCCGCCGAACAGACGCACGACGGTCATGCCGATGGAGAAGATCGCCAGCGAGACGGCACCGGTGCCGGCGGCGAAGCCGTGGCCCTGCTCCGTGCCCAGAGCGATCCAGTCATTGGCGCCGCCCTCGGCGAACGACATGCCGAGCATGACGATGCCCAGCAGGTAGGTGCGCGGCTCGCGCCAGGCCTCGAGGGCGGTGTGCATCCGCTCGCGCCAGTGCGGCTTCTCCTGCGGTTCGGGATCGAGCGCGGCCTCACGGTCGGGCACCTGAGCGAAGCAGAGCACGGCCAGGACGGCGATGAGGATGCCCATCGCGCCGGCGTGCATGGCGACGTTGAGGCCGAGCCCTGCGGCGAGGGCGCCGATGCCTGCGCCGATGACGGTGCCGAAGCTGAAGAAGGCGTGGAAGACCGGCAGGATCGTCTTGCCCATCTGCTGCTCGATGGCTGTCGCCTCGACGTTCATCATCACGTCGACGGCACCGTTGCCGAGCCCGAACAGGGCCATGCCCAACAGCACCACGGCGGGTGAGCCGAGCAGGTCGGCACCGATGCCGACGAGGGCGATGCCGGTGGCGAACGTGAGCATCGACAGCAGCATGCCGCGGCGGGCGCCGATGCGCGCCATGATCGCGGGGCCGGCCGAGATGCCGACGATCGAGGAGATGCCCATGCCGAGCAGCAGCAGGCCGACCTGGGCGTTGTCGAAGCCCAGCGCCTCTTTGATCCCGGGGACGCGCGATGCCCAGGTCGCGATCGACAGACCGCTGGCGAGGAAGATCGCGAAGATCGCGATGCGCCAGCGCGCGAACTGGGATCGGGTGAGGGTGCTGTCCATGCGACCAGCGTATCGAATCGATTCGATATCCGGCAATCCGCCGCGTTATCCTCAGAGCATGAGCAACCGCGAACGCCGGGCGACGATCTCCGACGTCGCCAAGGCGGCAGGTGTGTCGACCTCGACCGCCTCCGTCGTCTTCAGCGGCAAGGTGAACGTCGCCGAGGCGACCCGTGAGCGCGTGCTGGCGGCAGCATCCGAGCTGGGCTACACCGGGCCCGACCCGCGCGCGGCCTCACTGCGCCGGGGGAGGAGCGGCATCGTCGGTGTGGTGCTCGCCGGCCACCTGCGGCATGCCTTCCTCGACCCGGTCACCACCGCGATGATGGACGGTCTCACCGACGCGCTCGCCGACGTCAGCACCGGCATCCTCCTCCTGCGCGACGACCCTTTCGGCGGCGAGGCGCCACCGATCGCCGAGGCGCCGATGGATGCCGTCGTGCTGATCGGCTGCTCCGACCGCATCCGCGAGGCCGTCGAGATCGTGCGCCGCCGCGGCATGCCCGCCGTCGTCATCGAGGGCGACGGCGACGATGACCTCACCGAGATCTCCCTGGACAACCGCGAGGCCAGCGCCATGCTCGCCCGCCACCTCGCCGACCTCGGGCACACGCGCGTCGCCTCGGTCGCGCTGCCGCTCGGGCCCCAGCGACTGCGCGGACTGATCACCCCCGATCGGCTCGACGACGCCACGGTCGGCGTCACCCTCGACCGCCTCGCCGGGTTCCGCGATGTGTATCCGGATGCCCCGGTGATCAGCACCGCCGGCAGTCTCATCGACGAGGGGCTGGCCGCCGGGCGCACGTTGCTGGGTGACCCCGAGACGCGCCCCACGGCGATCGTCGCGCAGAGCGACCTGCTGGCGGTCGGCGTCATTCGGGCCGCGGAGGAGATCGGCCTGCGAGTGCCCGAGGACCTCAGTGTGGTCGGCTTCGACGGCATCGCGGTCGATGGACTCGGTTCGCACGAGCTCACCACAGTCGTCCAGCCCGCACTGGAGAAGGGCCGGGCGGCCGGCGAGCAGATCGCCCGGATGCTGGCCGGTGAGCCGGGGGAGTCGGTGCACTTCACCGTGCAGTTCCGGCCGGGCGAGACGACGGCGCCGCCGGCCCGCCCGTTTCGCTGACGTCGTCCCGATTCGCGGGTCCTTCGCCCGGATTCGTCAGCAGATCGGGACACGGTCAGTGAATCGGGACCGATGGCCTCACGAGACGGGCTCACCCACGGGCAACGGATGCGAGCCGAAGTCGACGATGCGGTAGCGCCCGCACTCGATGACGGCATCGGGCACGGCTCCCGGTGGCACCTGGAACGCCCCCGACTGGGCATCCTCGAGCAGGAAGGTCACCTCGCGGGTCTGGAAGTCGTGCCGGTTCACGAGCCATGCATACCCGTCGAGCGTCGCGTGCAGCTGCAGCAGCTGTGACGGGTCGTCGGCGTGCAGCTTGGGCAGCCGGACGGTCCAGAACTGACCGCCGCCGGTGCGGTCGGATGCCGCCACCCAGTCGGTCACGCAGGCGAGATCGGCATCCGGATGCTGCGCAGCCGCCACCAGCCGCGGCACGCTCCCCACACCGGCGACGAGCAGTGCCGCGGCGACGGCGGCGATGAGCACCCGGGGCCGCGGCAGCCGCACCGCCCGCGGCGTGACGAGCAGGGCGAGCAGCGGGGCGAACGCGGCCGGGGCGAGGTAGCGGGTGGCATGGGTGCCGAGTGCGATGCCGCCCACGACGACGGCGAGCGGAATGAGCCAGGCGGATGCCGCGACCAGCCGTGCTCCCGGTTCGCGCACGCGCAGCGTCTGCACGACGGCGACGGCGATCAGAGCGAGCAGGACGGCGCCGGCCAGGATGCCGAGGGGCGTGCGCAACCGCTCCAGGGCGAAGTCGCCGTAGTACTGCACCGACGCGAGCCACTCGCCGGGTTGCACGTAGCCGGCACCGCTGCGCATGATCCACGGCTCCAGCGGCATCCGCAGCGCCATGCCGAGCACGCTGCCGACGCCGAGCGCGGCGATGAGCAGGATGCTGGCGCGCCGGAGCGTCTGGCGCCACGCGCCGATGGCCAGCAGCAGCGCCAGGGGAGCGGTGGCCCAGACCGCATAGAGCGGGTTGGACAGCACGGACACCGCGGCGATCACGGCAAGGGCGAGCGGGGCACCCCACCCCAGGTGCGGGCGCTCCAGCGCTCGCCGCACGATGCCGATCGACGCGATCATGGCGATCACCGTCGCGGAATAGTACGTCGTCGTCAGCAGCAGGGAGGCGACCTCGAAACTCGTACGCGACGCGCTCGTCTCGGTCACCGCGATCAGTCCGAAGACGCCCAGGGCGATCACCGACCAGGCCACGGGTGCGCGTCCGGGGGAGCGGCGCCCGGCCGCCAGACGCAGCGCACCGTAGAGGCCGAGCACGTTCACCACGGCGTTCACGGCGAGCAGCCCGTTCACGTTCAGCGGCAGTGCGCTCAGCAGCGCGAACACCGCCGACTCGGGGATGAACAGCACGCTCGACATCGCCCAGTCCAGCGGTTCTCCGCTGAACAGTGAGCGCACGAACATCGCCACGATGAGCGAGTCGCCGTCGCGGAACAGCATCTCCGATCGTGCCGTCGAGGCGACCTGTCCGGCGACGATCAGCGCCAGCGCCGTCGCCGCCAGCCAGCCGGCACCCTCGCGTACCCACACTCCCCGCATGCGACCACTCTGCCGCACGCCGTGTGGTCGGTCGCTCAGGGGCGGTCTTCGTCGGCGAGCTGTGTCGTCAGGCGCCAGACCTGTTCGAGGGGCACCGTACCGGACGGTTCGCCATCGGCATCCCGGAACACCTCGACGAAACGGCCGATGTCGGCCTGCCAGGCGGCGTCGACGGGATCGTCGCGCAGACCCTCGAGCACGGCATCCCAGTCGTCGCAGTCGACGAGATGGAACAGGCGATGTCCCGAGCGCCAGATGGTCCAGTCGTGGATGCCGAGCTCGGTGAACCGCGCCGCCAGCGCATCCGGGATGCGCACGTGGTGGCTGCGGTAGTCGTCGATCGCACCGTCGCGGATCTCGGAATGCAGGGCAAGACGCATGGGACTCCTTGGGGTCTGATCTGATGACCATTCTGGGACCGGGAGGTGAGGTTCGTCACGACCCAAAAGACGCAGCCTGAGGAAGGCGGGCGCGCACAGGGCACCCTCTAGACTGGGTGTCGACACCTCCCATCGCGCCGGAAGGCCCCGACGACCCTGAGGAGCCGCGCATGCTTTTGCTCCTCGTCGTGTTCCTCGCGGGATCCCTGCTGCTTCCCGCGCTGGTGCGCTGGCTGGGGGCGCAGGCCTTCGCCATCGGCGCCCTGGTGCCCGCCGCCGCCTTCGTTCATGCGCTCATGCGCACACCGGACGTGCTCGATCCCGCTCATGTGCCGTTCGAGACATATGCGTGGATTCCGCAGCTCGGCTTGAACATCTCCATGCGGATGGACGTGCTCAGCTGGGTGATGACGCTCATCGTCACCGGCGTCGGGGCACTGGTGCTGCTCTACTGCCGTTGGTACTTCCACGACAATGCGTCCAGCGTGGTGCAGTTCTCGGGCGTGCTGCTCGGTTTCGCCGGCGCCATGTATGGGCTCGTGCTCACCGACGACCTGGTCATGCTCGTCATGTTCTGGGAGCTGACCAGCATCCTCTCGTACCTGCTCATCGGCCACTATCGCCGCCGCGCGACCAGTCGTCGATCGGCGCTGCAGGCCCTCATGGTCACGACGCTCGGCGGCCTGGTGATGTTCGTCGGCGTCATCCTGCTGGTCGTGCACACCGGCACCAGCAGCATCCACGAGATCCTCGTTCTGCGCCCGACGGGGCCGGTGGTGGATGCCGCGATCGTCATGCTTCTCGTCGGGGCGATCACCAAGTCGGCGCTGTTCCCGTTCCACTTCTGGCTGCCGGGCGCGATGGCGGCGCCCACGCCAGTCAGCGCCTACCTGCACGCCGCGGCCATGGTGAAGGCCGGTATCTATCTCATCGCGCGCTTCGCGCCGGTCTTCGCGTTCTCCCCCACCTGGCGGCCGATCGTGATCACCCTCGGTGTGATCACGATGCTGCTCGGCGGGGTGCAGGCCCTGCGCGAGACCGACCTCAAGCGCATCCTTGCGTTCGGCACCGTCAGCCAGCTGGGCTTCTTCTCGGTCGTGATCGGCTACGGCACGCAGGCGGCGGCGCTTGCCGGCCTGGCGCTGGTGATCGGTCACGCGCTGTTCAAGTCGGCCCTGTTTCTCATCGTCGGCATCATCGACCGCCAGCTCTCCACCCGCGACATCACCGAGCTCTCGGGCCTGGGCCGCCAGGCACCGGTGATGGCGACAGCGGCGTTCATCTCGATCGGCTCGATGGTGGGCATCATCCCCACGCTCGGCTTCGTCGCCAAGGAGTCGACGCTGACCGCGTTGCTCGACGAGGCGATGGGCGGCGCGCCCTGGGGCATCGTCGCCTTCATCGGCGTCGTCCTCGGTGCCGTGCTCACCACCGCCTACGGCGCGCGCTTCCTCTGGGGCGCGTTCTGGCGCAAGCGGGATGCCGACGGCGCATATATGCCCGATACGGAATGGCCGGACCCGCCGGTCGGATTCCTTGCTGCGCCGATCCTTCTCGCCGGCGCCACCATCGCGCTCGGGCTGGGAGCCTCGTCACTCGATGTGCCGCTGCAGCACTACGCCGACACGGCCGCGCCGGGCATCGACGGGCAGGGGGCCGGACACCTCGCCCTCTGGCACGGGCTTGAACCCGCCCTGTTCCTCTCGATCGGGGCGATCGCCTTCGGCATCCTGCTCTTCGTCGGCACCGTCGGCACCGGCTGGGACCGCCGCCCCCGCTTGCTGCCGTTCACCGCGACCGACGTCTACTACGGCGTCATGCGCGGCATCGACCGGCTCTCGGTGCTCACCACGACCTTCACCCAGCGCGGTTCGCTGCCGCTGTATGTCGGCACGATCTTCGTCGTCCTCGTCGCCTCGGAGGCCACGGCGCTCGTCGCCGCCGTGCCCGATCGTCTTGAACTGTCGGCCTGGCACACACCCACGCAGCTCGTCGTCGCGCCGATCATGGCGGCCGCAGCGGTGATCGCGGTGCGCGCCAAGAAGCGCTACACCGGCGTGGTGCTGGTCTCCGTCACCGGGCTCGGCATGGTCGTGCTGTTCGCGACGAGTGGCGCCCCGGATCTCGCGCTCACGCAGATCCTCATCGAGACGGTCACCCTGGTCACCTTCGCCCTCGTCCTGCGCCGCCTGCCCTCGCGCCTGGGTGAGCGCAACGCCTCGGTGGGACGAGTACCGCGCGCCATTCTCGCGATCGCGGTCGGCGTGATCATGGCGTGCGTCACGATCGTCGCCACGCAGGCGCGCATCACGCGGCCGATCTCGGAGCGTTTCACCGAGCTCGCGTACGAGATCGGCCACGGCATGAACGTCGTCAACGTCGCCCTCGTCGACCTGCGCGGCTGGGACACCATGGGCGAGCTCAGCGTGCTCGTGCTGGCTGCGACGGGTGTGGCATCCCTGGTCTTCGTCACCCACCGCGACGACCGCCTGTCCTCGGCGAAGGGCCTGCCCGCCGGCGCACGCAACCTGCCGGCCAGCGCCCGCCGTGCGGCCGCCCGCCGCCCACTCGTCGAGACCACCGAGGGCGTGCGCTTCCAGACCGCAGAGAACCGGGATGCCCCCCGCGCCTGGCTCGTCGGTGGACAGCAGGTCAAGGCGGAGAACCGCTCGATCCTGCTCGAGGTGATCGTGCGCATCCTGTTCCACACGATCATCGTCGTGTCGATCTACCTGCTCTTCGCCGGCCACAACGGCCCCGGTGGTGGCTTCGCCGGCGGCCTGGTCGCCGGCATGGCCCTGGTCATGCGGTACATCGCCGGTGGGCGCTGGGAGCTCGGCGCGGCCGCCCCCGCCGATGCCGGGCGCCTGCTCGGGGCCGGGCTCTTCCTCGCCGTCGGTACGGCGGTGATGCCGCTGTTCTTCCAGATGGCGCCGTTGGAGAGCACGGTCTGGGAGGCCGACGTGCCCGTCCTCGGACACCTTGAGTTCGTGTCGTCGACGTTCTTCGACATCGGCGTCTACCTCGTCGTGATCGGGCTCGTGCTCGATGTGCTGCGCAGCCTCGGCGCCGAGGTCGACCGTCAGACGCAGGAGATGCGCGCGCGGGGGGTGAACGTCTGATGGATGTCTCGCTCACCCTGATCATCATCATGGCGGTACTCTTCGCCTGCGGCGTCTACGCGATGCTCGAGCGCAGCCTCACCCGCGTGCTCATCGGCTTCCTGCTGCTGGGCAACGCCACCAACCTGCTGCTGCTGATCGTGATGGGCGTGCCAGGCAGCGCGCCCTTTTACGGTACCGAGGGCGAGGTCAGCGATCCGCTGCCGCAGGCGTTGACCCTGACGGCCATCGTCATCACCTTCGCCGTCTCGGCCTTCCTGCTCGCCCTCATCTACCGTTCCTGGCAGCTCGGTCAGGCCGACACGGTGGCCGATGACGAAGCCGACATCGCGCTGCGCGCCCGCACGGATGCCGAAGAAGACGTCTTCGACGACGAGGCGCTCATCGAAGACGAGGACGCCACGACCGACTTCGTCGGCGTCAACACCTCACCGATCACCGTGCTGCACATGCGCGATCACCCCGCCATCCACGACGACGCGCCCGTCGACCGGCCCTGGCTGCCGGATGGCCCGGGTGACGCGGCATCCGACGCCGCCTCCGGCAGTGATGCCACACGCCGCGACGACCACGACGAGAAGGACGACCACGACGAGAAGGGAGAGGGCCGATGAGCGCACTCGTTCCCCTTCTCGTCGCCCTGCCGCTGCTCGGCGCGGCCGTCACGCTCATCTTCGGGCGCCGTCCGCGGCTGCAGATGATCGTCACCGCGGGCACGCTCGCCGCCGTGTCGGTGATCGCCGCTGTGCTGCTCGTCGCCGTCGACCAGGGCACGCCGCTGGCGGTTTCGGTCGGTGGCTGGCCGCTGCCGTTCGGCATCGTGCTCTATGTCGACCGCTTCGCCGCGCTGCTCGTGCTGGTCTCGAGCATCGTGCTGCTCGCGGTGCTGCTGTTCTCGATCGGTCAGGGTGCCGCCGACGGGGTGGAAGACACCCCGATCTCGATCTTCAACCCGACGTACCTCATCCTCGCCGCCGGCATCTTCGACGCCTTCATCGCGGGCGACCTGTTCAACCTCTACGTCGGCTTCGAGATCCTGCTCGTCGCCTCGTATGTGCTCATCACCCTGGGCAGCACCGAATCCCGCATCCGCACCGGCGCCGTCTACATCGTCGTCTCGCTGGTGTCGTCGATCCTCTTCCTCGCCGCGATCGCGATGATCTATGGTGCGGTCGGGACCGTGAACATGGCGCAGATCGCCGAGCGGGTGGCGGAACTGCCGCAGGAGACGCAGCTCGTGTTGCACCTCATGCTGCTCGTCGCGTTCGGTATCAAGGCCGCCATCTTCCCGGTCTCGTTCTGGCTGCCCGACTCGTACCCCACTGCCCCCGCGCCGGTCACCGCCGTGTTCGCCGGCCTGCTGACCAAGGTCGGCGTGTACGCGCTGATCCGCACCGAGACGCAGCTGTTCGGTGAGAACTCGATCGACACGCTGCTGCTCGTCGTGGCGCTGGCGACCATGATCGTCGGCGTACTCGGTGCTGTGGCGCAGGCCGAGCTGAAACGCATCCTGTCGTTCACGCTCGTCAGCCACGTCGGGTACATGATCTTCGGTCTGGCGATCGCGACGCCAGCGGCGATCGGCGCGACGGTGTACTACATCGTGCACCACATCGTCGTGCAGACGACCCTGTTCCTCGCTGTCGGGCTCATCGAACGCAAGGCCGGCAGCACGTCGATCCTGCGGGTCAGCGGGCTGATGAAGGCCGCGCCGTTGCTGGCGCTGCTCTACTTCGTGCCGGCGATCAACCTGGGTGGCCTGCCGCCCTTCTCGGGGTTCATCGGCAAGGTCGGGCTGTTCGAGGCCGCGGCATCCGTCGGCACCCCGCTGATGATCGTGCTCATCTTCGGCGGCATCATCACCTCGCTGCTCACCCTGTACGCCCTCATGCGCGCCTGGAACCTCGCGTTCTGGCGCGAAGAGGACGACGGCGCCGAGCTCGATGGGCGCGTTACCTATCTCGGCAACGCGCCGGCGGCCGACATGCAGAAGGAGGCCCGCCGCATCCCCGCGATCATGTACATCGCGACCGGCGGCATGGTCGCCGTCACCCTCGCTCTCACGGTGTTCGCCGGGCCGCTGTATGCGCTGTGCGACCGCATCGGCGACGCCCTGCTCAAGCCCGTCACCCTCGTGCAGCTCGACGAGGAGGTGGCCGGATGAGAACCGAGACGCGTCGCCGCATCCGCCGCGACATCGCGCTGCAGCTGCCGTTCCTGCTGTGGCTGGTGGTGTTGTGGATGCTGCTGTGGCACCAGTTCACCCCGCTGTCGCTGGTCACGGGCATCATCGTCGCGGTGTTCGTCACGCGGGTGTTCCGCCTGCCGACGGTCGAGCTCGTCGGGCGGGTGAACCTCTGGTACGCGTTCCTTGCCGTGGTGCAGTTCCTCTGGGCGGTGCTGCTGGGTGCGCTGAGCGTGGCGGCGCAGGTGTTCGACTTCCGGCGGCAGCCGGGTGCCGCGATCGTCGGGGTGCCGCTGCGCTACGCCGACGACATCCTGATGACCCACGTCGCGGTCATCTCCTCTCTCGTGCCCGGGTCGCTCGTCGTCGAGGCCGACCGTGACCGGCGCATCCTGTACGTGCACGTGATCGGTGTGCGCGACCGCGCCGAGGTCGAGAAGGTGCGCGAGGACGTGCTGCGCTGGGAGAAGCGGGTCGTGCGTGCGCTCGGCACGCCGGCACAGTACCGTGCGCTGCGCGAAGACGAAGCGGGAGGTCGCCGATGAATGTCGTGCTCGCGATCATCATGGTGGCGTTCGGTCTCGCCGCGATCCTCACGGTGGTGCGGATCGTGATCGGACCGTCGATCCTCGATCGCACGGTCGCCAGTGACGTGCTGCTGACCGAGGTGATGTGTGTGCTCGGTGCGGAGATGGCGATCAACGGGCACACCCGCAACATCCCTGTGCTGCTCATCATCGCCGCGGTGGGCGTGTTCGGGTCGATCTCGGTCGCCCGCTACGTCGCGCGAAGGGACAACACGACATCATGACCGTCTTCGACTTCGTGATTCCCGACGCCGTGATCGACGGCGTGGTGCTGGGGTTGGTGTTGGCGGGGGCGCTGCTGTGCCTGTCGGCGGCGATCGGGCTGCTGCGCTTTCGCGATGTGCCCACCCGCCTGCACGCGGCCACCAAGCCGCAGGTGCTGGGGTTGGCGCTGATCTGCCTGGCGATCGCGCTGTCGCAGCGTGATGTCGGCGGGGTGCTGATGGGGCTGCTGCTGGTGGCGCCCGTCGTGCTGATGCAGTTCGCGACCGCTCCGCTCTCGGCGCACATGGTGGGTCGTCAGGCGTACCGCAACGGCACGATCGACCAGCGCCACCTCGTCGCCGACGAGTACGCCGAGTCCAAGGAAACCCCTCCCGCCGCCGGCTGACCCCCACGGGCCCCTTTGCCTGCTTCCTCGTTGCCTTGCCGGGCTTTCCCTGCCGGGTTTCCCTGCCGGGTTTCCCTGCCGGGTTTGGGGCGCATTCTCGCGTTTGGGGCGCGCCAGTGCCGCCCCGAACGCACGGATCCGCCCCAAACCGGGCAGACCGACCGCCCTGCGCTTCGGCCGACCCTTCTCACAGGTTTGGGGCGCATTCTCGCGTTTGGGGCGCGCCAGTGCCGCCCCAAACGCACAGATCCGCCCCAAACCCGGCAGAACCGGGGACTCGGGGACTCGGGGGGAGGAGGGATAGGTGAGGGGGTCAGAGGGTGGTGATGAAGCTGCGGATGAGCGTGGCGGCCTCGCTCGAGTCGCTGATCAGCGTGCCGTGGCCGTGGCCGGGGATCTCGGCGAGCTCGGCCCCGGGGATCGACGAGACGATCTCGTGGCACCACGACGGGGGAGCGAGCGGATCATCCTCTCCGCGAAGCACGAGCGCCGGCACGCGCACCCGGCGATAGGCCTGCTCGGGTCGGTGCACGATCGTCGCACGCATCTTGCGGATGAGGTTCGGGCCACCGCGCAGGTACTCGCGCGCACCGCGCCAGATCACCTCGGGCCGCTCGCCGATGAGATCCTTCAACAGGTAGCCCGCCTGCGCACGGATGCTGCGCGCAGCGCTGTTCACGGTGGGACCGGCGAGCACCACGGCGGAGACGACGTCGGGATGCCGCGCGGCGACCTCGGCCGCGATCTGGCTGCCCATAGAATGCCCGAGCACGACGGCATCCGTGATGCCACGCTCGCGCAGGAACGCCGCAACGAGATCCGCGTGCCGCTCCATCGTGAGGGTGCGGGCGGGCTCGGGCGCCTCGCCGAAACCGGGCAGGTCGACGCCGATCACCCGCCCCTCGAGCCGGGAGACGAGGTCGACGTACACGCTGCGCCCCATCCCGATGCCGTGCAGCAGCACGACCGGGTGCGTGCCCGCACCGAAATCCTCGGTGATGAGGATCGCCCCCGCATGCGCGAACTCCGTGAGGACGGCGGGCGTTCCCTCAGGGGCGAGCAGGCGTTCCGGCATCCTGCCACGCTACCGGGCGTCGGCTGACAGGAATCCGCGAACGGCCGCGAACCAGCGCGCGGTTCAGCCGCCTGGCGTGAGCACCAGAGTGTCGACCGTGGCAGCCTTCACGGCCTGGGGCGAGAACGCCCAGGGGGTCTGGATGCCGACGGCCCAGTCTTCGGTCTGATCCGTGTAGTGCGGATGGAACGCGTGCCCGCTCGCGCCCGTGAGGTGGTTCCACGTCGAATCGTCGAAGTCAGCCAGGTCGATCACCATGCGCATGGAGGGCACGGTGACCGTCTGGTAGGACTCACCCAGCACCCATCCGGTGGCGTTCACCACCGAAGAGCCGCCACCGACCCGATAGGGCCCCCGGTTGAACAGCATCTCGATCGGGGCGATCCCCGACGACCCGAGAGTGTCGCTGACCAGGTCGATCTGGTGCAGCGATCCCCAGTTCCAGTGCCGCACGTCTGTGCCCTGCAGGTCTGTCAGCTCTTCGTAGGCCTGCTCGGCCGAGAACGCGAGCATCTCGTCCCTGCTGTCGACGTCAATCCGCTCGTTCACCCAGAGCGGGTGTGCGGGGTCGTCGAGCATGGCGCCGAAGACGGTGAACAGACGCCCCTGATCGTCGATCGGCATCGGCACCTCGCGGTCGGCGAAGATGTTCTGCGCGAGGTTCGACCACAGCACGTTGGCGTACGCCGCCGCTGCCGAGTCCGCGCCGTTCTGGGCGTCCCAGGTGCGCAGCAGGTCAACAGCCTCCCGCGGCCCCTCACCCGAGACATCCACATCGGGCATCGCAACAGCGAGTCGCTTGCCGATCCACATCTCCTCGTCCAACTGGATGTCGCGCATGTCTTGCGCGGTCAGCGGCCCCGCCGCTGCGCGCCGCTCGATCAGGTGCTCGATGCGCGCCGCGCGGTAGCCATAGTCCCAGTCGCGCGAAAGGAAGTGCTCGTAGGAGTCGTCGACGATGGCGTTGTTGGCCGTGACGATGTATCCGGATGCCGGGTTGTACGACACCGGCAGTTCGTCGAACGGGATGAACCCCTCCCAGTCGTACGCGCTGTCCCATCCCGGTTGCGGCAGCCAGCCGTCACCGGCACCGCGGATCGGCAGGCGACCCGGCGTCTGATAACCGATGTTGCCCTCCACGTCGGCATAGATGAGGTTCTGCGCCGGCACGTCGAAGAGGGATGCCGCGTGCCGGAACTCACTGAAGTTCTGCGCGGTGGAGAGCGCGAAGATCGCGGTCGCCGTGGTACCGGCATCCAGCGCCGTCCAGCGCAAGCTCACCGCATACTCGCCCTCTGGCACATCCGCGTCCGCGCCGAGCGGGCGCACCTCGTCGCCCTCACCGACCACCGGCGCCTCGGTGATGGCGGTGGCCGATCCCGTGAGTCCGGAGATGATCGGGCCGTGCGCGGTCGAGCGGATCGTGAGCTCGACGTCGTCGCCGCCGGCGACTTTGATCGTCTCGGTGCGCACCTCAAGCGGCACGAGCTTGTCGTCGCGCCAGTACTGGTCACCGTCGAGGCGCTCGATGTACAGGTCGGTGACATCGGTGGTGAGGTTGGTGAATCCCCAGGCGATCTGCGCGTTGTGGCCGATGACGATGCCGGGCAGCCCCGAGAACGAGAAGCCACCGACGTCGAACGGGCACTCGGCAGACACTGTCTCGCATTTGAGCTGCACCTGGTACCAGACCGAGGGCAGCGAGGCACCCAGATGAGGATCATTGGCGAGCAGCGGCATCCCGCTCTCGGTGAGGGCGCCCGAGACCACCCACGCGTTCGAGCCGATCCCCTCACCCACGCTGTCGATGAGCATGTCGGCCGCTGCGATGACGTCCGTCGTCTCGTGCCAGGTGACGCTCGCCAAGACGTCGCCGGCCTCGTCGTCGTCGAAGTAGGCGGCCGGTTCTGCATCGGTGGATTCGGATGCCTCGGGAGCCGACGTGCTGATCTGCGGCACGATCACGGGGTGCTGCTCGAACGGGTAGGCCGGGTAGAGCGTGTCGAGGATGCCGGTGACGTCGGCATCCGGGACTGCTGCGGCGAGGTCGGCGGCAAGCTGCGCGCGTGTCGACTCGTCTTCCAGGTTCGTGCGGAGGTCCCAGGCCATCGCCTTCAACCACGCGACGGAGTCGGCCGGCTCCCAGGGCTCCGGCTCATAGTCGGGGTTCTGCATGCCGATCACGGCATATTCGAGGGACAGCTCGGCACCCGAGCGCGAGGAGAGGTAGGCGTTCACGCCCGCCGCGTACGCCTCGTAGTAGCTGCGCGTCGTCTCGTCGAGCGCTTCGACCTCTTGTTCGGCGATCTTGCGCCAGCCGAGGGTGCGCAGGAAGGCATCCGTCCCTGCCTGGGACTCGCCGAACATCTCGGCCACCCGCCCCGCGGTCACGTGGCGACGGAAGTCCATCTCGAAGAAGCGGTCCTGCGCGTGCGTGAAGCCCTGGGCGAAGAAGAGGTCATCGGTCGACGAGGCGGTGATGGTGGGGATGCCGAGCTCGTCACGCTGCACGGTGGCCGTCGCGTGCAGACCATCGAGGGTGATCTCTCCCGACGTCTGCGGGAACGAGCGTTGAATCGTCCAGGTGACGAACAGGGCGACCGACACCGCCACGACCGCGAGGATCGCCAGCACGATGTACGCGACGCGGGCGATGCGGGCGCCCAGCGGGCGCGGCGGGGTCGCCAGGGTGGGGTCTTCTGACGTCGTCATCAGCGGCTCTCGCGGGTAAGTGTCAGCGGTGACACGGGGTTTCGCCCGATGCGGGTGCGCGTCTCGGGAAGGCGCGTGTTGGCATCCTATCCGCCCGCCGCCGTCGGGGGCGAGAGTTGTCCACACCCCGCACGCGCGTTACCCGATCAGGCTCGGCTGCAGATCGCGCAGCGTGCGCCGGTGCGTCATGCGGGTGACACCGATCGCGGCGAGGATGAGCGCCCCGAGCAGCCAGAGCGCGAGCACCGCGAGGTCCCACAGCGCACGGCTCAGATCGCCGCCATACATCAACTGGCGCATGGCGTCGACGACGTATCCCATCGGCAGCACGTGGTGCAGCGTGGCCAATGGCTCGGGCAGCGTCTGCCACGGGAACGTTCCGCCCGCCGTGACGAGCTGCAGCACCATGAGCACAAGCCCCATGAACTGCCCGACCGAGCCGAGCCAGACGTTCAGCGCGAGGATGATCGCCGCGTACGTCGCCGACGCCATCACCATCACGCCCAGCGAACCCCACGGATGCTGGAAGTCGAACCCGAGCGTCAACCCGAGCACGGCCAGCAGCCCCACCATCTGCACGGCACCCAGCGCGGCAGGGGTCAGCCAGCCGGCCAGGGTGATGCGGATGGGGGAGTGCAGCGCGGTCACCGCACGCCGCGAGATGGGTTTGACGATGAGGAAGAGGGCGTAGATGCCGATCCAGCCGGCCAGCGCCGCGAAGAAGGGGGCGAGACCCTGGCCGTAGTCTTTGGCGGCGGCGACCTTGTCGCTCGAGACGGTGACGGGATCGGCGATCGTGTCGGCCTGTTCGGCGCGCAGCTCGGCGGTCGAAGCGGGGATCGCGTCGGCGCCCTTGGCCAGTCCGTCGCGCAGCTCGGCGGTGCCGGCGGCGAGGGTGGCGAGTCCGTCACGGAGCTTCGCGGCGCCGGCATCCGCTGCCGCCGCACCGTCGGCCGCAGTGTCTGCACCGGTCGCCAGGGTGGATGCGCCGCCGGCGAGCTGGTCGGCGCTGGATGCCAGGGTCTGCGCCCCGGCGGCGAGCTGGTCGATCTTGCCGACCGTCGCCTGCACCGTGGCGTTGCCCTCTTGCAGGCGCGCCCCCACCGGGTCGAGCTGTGCGAGCACGTCGTCGATCTGCTCCTGCGCGAGGCCCTGCTCGGCGAGCAGGGCGGCGATGTCGCTGCGCGCCTGAGGCAGCGCGTCGGCGGCCTGCTGCACGCTGGCGCCGATGCGGTCGGCGGCGTCGGCGAGCTGCCGGTTGCCGTCACTGACCTGGTGGGCGCCGTCGGCCAGGCGGTGCGCGCCGTCGCTGAGCGTGCCGGCACCGGTGGCGAGCTGGGCCGTGCCATCGGCGAGCTTCGAGGTGCCGTCGGCGAGGGTCGCGCTGCCCGAGGATGCCGAGTCGGCACCGTCGGTCAGCTTGGTGGCGCCGTCCGTGGCGCTGATGAGGTTGTCTCGCACGGTGCTGAGGCCCGTGAGCAGCGTCTCGGCCGCCTCACTGCCGACCATCTGGGCAACGCTGCTGCGCACCTTCTCGACCGTCTGCGCGCCGATCGACGAGGCCAGGTAGTTGTTGGCGTCGTTGGTCTCGAGCTCGATCCGCGCCTGCTGTGGCTTCTCGCCAGCGACCGACGTCAGCGCGGCCGAGAAGTTCGCCGGAATGGTCACGGTGAAGTCGACCTCGCCGGTGCGCAGCGCCTCCTCGGCCTGGGCTGCCGACATCTCGCGCCAGTCGAAGTCGCCGCGCTCGATGAGGTTGTCGGCGACTTCCGTGCCGTAGTTGACGTCGTCTCCCGACCCGGATGCCGGCGGCGCACCCTCATCGTCGACGACGAGGGCGACGGGCACCTCGGGGAAGCGGCCGTAGGGATCCTGGTTCGCCCAGAGGTACAGCCCGCCGTACAGGATCGGCACGGCGATGAGCGCGACGAGGGCGAGGATGCCCATGCGCGTGGCGGTCAGGCGCCGCAACTCGGCGGCGATCATCGCGGGGACCTTCATCGGGCGTCTCCGTCCTCGAGCTGCAGCGGTTCGATCGGTCCGCTGGCGTTGATCGCGCCCAGCACGGGGAGGCGTTCGAGGGCCACGGCTGCCGATCCGCCGACGATGACGAGCATGGCGTAGCCGCGGTCGGCGAACTCGGTGGCGATGCGCCACCAGCCGTCGGGGCTGCCGCCATGGCGGTCGGGGGAGACGAGCACAATGCCCTCGGTGCCCTGGCGCAGCACGGCGAGCTCACACAGGATGCGCACGCGCGCGGCGGGGTCGATGTTGCCGATCGGCACCCCGGCGAGCTCGAGGTACCCCAGCCCGGCGAGCCACCTGCGCGCGTGCAGCGGGGTGGCCGGCAGACCCGCGAACATGAGCTCTTCGCCGACGACGCCGAGCAGCGTGATGTCGGGGTGCGGGTCGCTGACGTCGGGGGCATCCACGAGCGCGATCTTCACCCGCAGTTGCTGGGGGTCGACCTCGCCGTCGAGCAGCACGGTGCCGGTCTCGGGACGCATGCGGCCGCTGGCGATGAGGCCGAGCACGGTCGGGCGCTGTTCGGTCTCGGCAATCGCGAAGCGCACGGCGCCGGAATGGAACTCCAGGCTCATGGTCGGCAGCGCCTGGCCGCCCCTGCCCTTGCTGATGTCGCTGAGGCTGATCCTCATGCGGAGACCTCCGTGGTGATGTCGGGATGAGCGGCGAGCAGGGTGTCGGCCTCGCGCCAGGAGAGCCCGGCGATGCTCAGCACGGTACGGACGGCGACGCCTGCGGCATCCGGTGCGCTGGCGTCGGTGCGCGAGACGACCGTGCGCGAAACCTCTTCGATGAGGCGGGCGAGCATGGCGTCGGGCATGTCGGTGCGGAAGCTGCCGTCGAGCTGCCCGCGGCGCACGAGTGCGGCGACTGCCTGGCGCAGCGGCGCGAGGGCCTCGGCGGTCTGTTCGACGTGCGCCTCGTCGAGCGCGAGGGCAGCCGCGAGCTGTACGTGGGCCGCTTCATGCCAGAGCAGCGCGGCGAGGCGCGCCAGCGCGAGCCGCGCGTCATCGTCGGTCACCGCGTCGGCGAGGGCGTTGAAGCGCTGCGCACCGGTGACGATCAGCTCCCGCAGCAGGGCCTCGCGGTCGGCGAAGTGACCGTACAGGGTGCGGCGGGAGAGGCCGGCGCTGCGCGCGATCACATCGATCGAGGCGTGCGGGTCGGCCGACAGGGCGGTGCGGGCGGCGGCGAGGATGCCGGCGCGGTTCGCCTGGGCGTCACTGCGGGGTGCGCGGGAGGTCATGCCCCCAGGCTAGTTATGTTGCACATTACTGTGCAAGTTAGTTCGGGGGATTCACAGCATCCGCCTGTCCCGTTTCGCTGAGCCCGTCCCGATTCGCTGACGGATGCCGCAGATCGACCGGCACAACGGGACGGCGTCAGCGAATCGGGACAGGAAGGGACGGACGCGGAACGTGAGCGGGCACAAAAAGGGGCGGATGCTGCAGCATCCGCCCCTGACAGCAGCAGGTCAGTCGGTGCCGAAGTCGAAGGCGGCACCCTCGGATGCCGTGTCGACGGCATCCGCCAGCTTCTCGTCGACCTCGGAGACCGAACCCTCCACCGAACCGGTGATCTCGCCCGCCTCGCCGGCCGTGACGCGGCCGACGAGCTCGCCCGTCGCGCCGCCGACGAGGCCGAGACCCGCGTACTGCTCCAGGCGCGAGCGCGAGTCGGCGATGTCGAGGTTGCGCATGGTGAGCTGGCCGATGCGGTCGACCGGGCCGAAGGCGGCGTCGCCGACGCGCTCCATCGACAGCTTCTCGGGGCCGTAGGACAGGTTCGGCGAAGTGGTGTCGAGCAGGGTCCAGTCATCACCGCGGCGCAGGCGGATCGTCACCGAACCGGTGATCGTCAGACCGACCCAGCGCTGGATCGACTCGCGCAGCATGAGCGACTGGGGCTCGAGCCAGCGGCCCTCGTACATCAGACGGCCGAGGCGACGACCCTGCTCGTGGTACGTGGCAAGGGTGTCTTCGTTGAGGATGCCGTTGACCAGACGCTCGTAGGCGATGAACAGCAGCGCCATGCCGGGAGCCTCGTAGATGCCGCGCGACTTCGCCTCGATGATGCGGTTCTCGATCTGGTCACTCATGCCCAGGCCGTGACGGCCGCCGATGGTGTTCGCCTCGTGCACGAGGGCGACCGGGTCGGAGTACTCGACGCCGTTGATCGCCACAGGGCGGCCGGCGTCGAAGGTCACGGTGACGTCTTCGGTCTCGATCTCGACCGAGGGATCCCAGAAGCGCACACCCATGATCGGGTCGACGGTCTCAAGCGAGACGTCGAGGTGCTCGAGGGTCTTCGCCTCGTGCGTGGCGCCCCAGATGTTGGCATCCGTCGAGTAGGCCTTCTCGGCCGAGTCGCGGTACGGGAAGCCGTGCGCGACGAGCCACTCGCTCATCTCCTGGCGGCCGCCCAGCTCGGTGACGAAGTCGGCGTCGAGCCAGGGCTTGTAGATGCGCAGACGCGGGTTGGCGAGCAGACCGTAGCGGTAGAACCGCTCGATGTCGTTGCCCTTGTAGGTGGAGCCGTCGCCCCAGATGTCGACGCCGTCCTCCTTCATGGCGCGCACCAGCAGGGTGCCGGTGACCGCGCGGCCGAGGGGAGTGGTGTTGAAGTAGGTCTTGCCGCCGGAGCGGATGTGGAAGGCGCCGCAGCTGAGGGCGACGAAGCCCTCTTCGACCAGGGCGGTCTTGCAGTCGATCAGACGCGAGGCCTCGGCGCCGTACTCCAGGGCGCGGCCGGGGATCGACGCGATGTCGTCCTCGTCGTACTGCCCGAGGTCGCCGGTGTAGGTGTAGGGCACTGCGCCCTTGTCGCGCATCCACGCGACGGCGACGGAGGTGTCAAGACCCCCGGAGAAGGCGATGCCGACGCGCTCGCCGACGGGGAGGGACTGGAGGACCTTGGACATGCGTCCAGTCTATCGGCGGGCGGCGTGTCGCCTTGCCGTGGGTCAGTGCCTGTGCGGGCGTACGGTGTGCTCATGGATCAGGCTCTGCTGTGGGGCGTCGTCACCGCGGCGCCGCTGCTCGTCGGCGCGCTGCTGGCTCTCGTGCGGCCCTGGCCTGCCAAGCTGCTCGGACTCGTGCTGGGCTTCGGCGCCGGTGCGCTGATGGCCTCGATCGCCTTCGAGCTCGTCGAGGAGGGTCTGCTGGTGGCCGGCCCGCTCGCGCTCGTCGCGGGGGTCGTGCTCGGCGCGCTGGCCTACTACATCGGCGACCGCGTCGTGCGCGCACGCAGTCGTTCCGGTGCCGCCGGGGCGCCCCTGGCGGTGGGCGCACTGCTCGACGGCATCCCGGAGCAGTTCGTGCTCGGCATCGGCATCGCGTCCGGCGAGGGCGTCGGAGTCGCGCTGGCGATCGCGATCGTCGTGTCGAACCTGCCGGAGTCAATCGGCTCGGCATCCGATCTGCTGACCGGTGGGGTGCGCCGGGCGAAGGTGCTCGGCCTGTGGGCGCTCGTCGCGGTGCTTTGTGCCCTGGCGACCGTGGCCGGGTTCGCGCTGGCGGATGCTGTTGCGCCCCCGCTGCGCGCCGCGAGCATGGGCTTCGCCGCGGGGGCGCTGCTGGTCATGCTCGTCGACTCGATGGTGCCGGAGGCCCGCGAAAAGGGTGGCGAAGCCACCGGGCTGTGCACGGTGCTGGGGTTCGCGCTCGCCGCAGGTCTTGCCATCGTCGTGTGACGCGCGCTCAGAAGTCGGGGTACTCCTCGAGCCGCTGCTCGAACTCGGCGCGGTCGTCTTCGCTGAGCAGCTGCCGGGCGTAGATCATCAGCTGCAGACCCTCCAGTGGTTCACCGGTCTGCGCATGCTCGGCTTCGCGCTGCACCCGGAACTCCCCGGTGGGATCCTTCGACAGGTCGTACACGTTGGCGTAGAAGCGCAGCGGCTCGGGGTACGTATCGCTGTACCACTCCCAGGTGTGCTGCTTCTCGACGTCGGCCGAGCCGTAGAGCTTGGCGACCATATCGGCCGAGATGCCCGAATCGGCGGTGTTGAGCACGGCGAACCCGAACAATCCGTGCTCGAGCAGCACCTCTTCTGCCACCGCCAGCACCTCGCGCTTGCGGGCGTTGTCCTGGATCGGCTCCGCCGTCGTCCAGGTGGGGGAGGTGTACTTCGAGAGCATCGACTCGCCGCCATAGCCGTTGCGCTCTGGGCTGATATCCGCCTCGCCCGCCTTCACCCAGGTGTAGCCGAACCGGTCGCTGAGCCGGGTGCGGATGTCGGCCATCAGCGCGTCCCCCTGCGCCTGGGTCTCCTCGAGGGAGGGCTGGGAGAGGATGTCGTAGTTGGCCACGCCGCGGATGCCCGGGTAGGCCTCCTCGTGCTTCTGCGCCTCGGACTTCGTGCCGTCGTAGTCGTGGGTCGCCGCCGCCTGCACGGTGCCGATCGCGCCCACGGTTGCGACGTTGAACAGCAGGGCCACGACCAGGCCGATCGTCCCCAGCCTCCGTCCCTTCGGGCTGATCAGCGCGGCGATCACGACGCCGGCGACGATCAGCTGCACGACCAGCAGGCTCACGCCGTACATCGCATCGGTACCGCGGCCGATCAGCAGGATCAGCAGGGTGACGGCGAACAGCGCCGCGGCCAGCAGCGCGATGAGGCCGAGGGTGCTGACGGGCTCCTTGGTCTTCTCGACCGTGTGCGTGACGGATGCCGCCGCCGTCGGCAGCCCCGCCGCGGCATCCAGCGCGGTGCCGGCGCGCCGCGCACCCTGATACCCGCCGGGCGGGGGGAGGGGAGGCGCGCCCTCGGAACCGCCGACGTATCTGCTGCGCTGCTCGTCTACCACGGCTTGTCCGTTCCGCCGCCGCCCGAACCGCCCCCGTCGAGCTGGTCCTCGCGATCCTGCTGGCCCTGATTGAGGCGCTCCTCGATGTCGTCGAGCTGCTCCTGCGACGGCTGTTCCTGCTGCTGCTGTTCGCCATCCTCGCCCTGCTGCGGCGGCTGCTGGCTCTGCTGCTGTTTCTGCTGCTGCCGCTCCTGGTTCTGCTCGAGGGTGTCGCTCATGTCGCGGTTCGGGTCGGGCGACTGCTGCTGGGCATCGTCGCTGTGGCATTCCTCGGGCGTCTCGACAGTGATCTGCAGCGCCTCGCCGTAGAACTCCGCCGCCGCGGCCGCATCACCCTCCGCGATCGCCGCGTCGCCCTGCCGTTCGATCACCAGGGACAGGTTGATCCGGACGTAGCAGACGTCGAGTCCGCTCGCCTGGGGCAGCGCCTCTTCGAGCTCGGCGCGCGCGGCATCCAACTCTTCGGCGCCGGCCAGCGCCGTGCCGATGTTGTACGGCGCCTTGAACGACTCGAACCAGTTCGCCCAGTCCTGGCCTCGGGCCGCGGCCTCCGACTGGGCGTATCCACCGGTCACGTATGCGGTGATCGACTGGTGCGCGAATGCGTACATGCTCAGCAGCTTGCCGACGAACAGCAGGGCGGCCAGTGTCAGGGGAAGGGTGCCGATCGCGATCCAGCGACGGATGCTGCGCCGGCGGCGGTTCGCCGCGAGCAGCGCGGCCGCGGCGTCTTGCGGGGTGGGGGCGGTCATCGGTCACCTCCCGCCGCGGGAGCGGATGCCGGGGCGCGCAGTCCCCGCAACCGGACGACGAGCATCGTGGCGCGGGCGAGCTCGATGCCGATGAGCACCACCAGCACGAGCGCGGCGATCCAATACAGCTCGATCACATTGCCGACCTCGCCGGCCGAGGCGTAGTCGGTGGTGGTGGTCGGCGCCTCGGGTAGCGCAGGCGCGGCCTCCGCCTCGCGGTGCGTGTAGTCGACGCCGAGCTGTTCGGCGATGGTCTCGAGATTCGCCTCGTCGATCACCGAGCGGGCTGGGGCACCCTGGTACTGGATGTACTCGCCTTCGGCCGCGGTGCCCGTCGTCTTGCGCATCGGGCCGCCGTCCGCGGTGCCGTAGCCGAACACGCCCCCGCCGTCGATGAAGCTGCGGCTGCTGGCGAACGATTCGGGATCGGAGGCTGCCGTCTGTTCGCCATCACCCAGGTAGAACACCATGCGGGAGCGCTCGGGAGCGGCCTTCGCGGCGGCGGAGAGGGTGTCGGCCAGCATCCGGTTCGCGATGCCGATCGACGATCCCTGCGACTGGTCGGTGACCTCGGGTCGCAGCACGTCGACGGCCGAGATGAGGGCGGTCGCGTCGGTGGTCAGCGGCAGCCGCAGCTGCGGAGACGCGTCGAAGGTGATCAGCGCGAAGCGCGCGCCCGGGTACTCGTCGACGATCGCCTGCACGTCGGAGCGGATGCCGTCGAGCCGGGGTTCCTCGCCGTTCCAGTCTTCGGCGACGGTGCTCGCGGTCGTGTCGACCATGAGCACGATGTCGGTGTCGGTCGCGAGGGTCTGCGAGGTGCCGCCGGGGATGCCGGGGCGCAGCAGCATGACAAAGACCACGAGCACCGTGAGCAGCCGTAGCGCCCACACCCAGCGCGGGGTGCTCGCCTGGGTCCCTGACCCACCCCTCTGGGTCCCTGAGCTTGTCGAAGGGCGCACGAGCTCCCAGACGACGAAACCCGCCACCGGCGCGCACAGCAGCACGAGCAGCAGGGGATGGAGGACGGGCTGGAAGATCACAGGCGCACCCTCCACACCAGCACGAGGAAGCCGAGCACCACGACCAGCAGCGCGGCCATCCACAGGTTCGGGGTGTCGACCCAGACGACCTGCGCCTGGCCCTTCAGCGCCGTGGCCTCCTGCTTCTCGATCTCGGTGATGATGTCGCCGACCGTGGTCGTGTCGCGCAGGGCGTACGACTGGCCCCCGGTGATCTGGGTGGCGCGCACGAGCTGCTCGCTCACCTCGGCATCCTTCCCCTGCACGGGATTGAGGGCATACACGCGCACGCCGTTCGCCGCCGAGTACGCGGCTGCCTCTTCGAGGGTGAGGATCGACGCCCCGGCGAGTTCGTTGTCGGTGGCGAGGATGACCGAGCGCGAGCGCTCCTCGTCGAGGTGGTCGAAGCGCATCGCGCACGCGGCAAGGCCGTCGCCGATGAGCGAGGCGCCGGGGCCATTCAGGGTGCCTACCCAGTGCTCCGGGGTCTCGGACGTGTAGTCGAAGCTCTGCTGCACACGTTCGAGCTGCTCGCGGATGAACACGTAGTCATCGGTGAGGGGAAACACCTGCACCGGCGAGCTGTTGAAGATGGTCAGGCCGATCCGCTCGCCGTCGAAACCATCCAGCAGCTCACGGAACACCTCGAGCACTTCGACGTCGACCTCGGACATCGACCCCGACACGTCGAGGCAGAGCATGATGTCGCGGCTCGTGTTCACCGGCTGCACGGTCTGGGCCGACATGGGCCGTGCGGCGACGACTCCGCCGAGCAGCACCGCGATCGCCCCCAGGGCGAGGATGCCCGAGAGCAGCCCCATGCGGCGGCGCACGGCCGCGCGGAAGGCGGGCAGGGTGCGCAGGCGCTCTGCCCGCGAGACGAGGGCGCTCGGTGCGCGAGTGTCGCTGCCGCGTCGTCGCCACCCGAGGAGGATGCCGACGCCGATCGAGACGATCAGCACGCCGACGGCGACGAGCACGAGCCACCAGGTGTTCAATGCCACGAGGTCACCACCGTCCGCGCGGCGGCGGCGCCCTGCACGGGATCGATCGCAGGTCCGCGCTGGAAGATGCTCGGGTAGTAGTGCCGGCGGATCGCCTCGACCAACGCCGGGTCGACCCCGCGGGCGATCAGGTCGTCGAGGGCGAGCACCGGCGCCTCGAGTCCGGAGTACTCGTTCACGAACGCGCGCACGGCTCTGCTGAGCTCGAGGTTGGCGCGCTTGGCGTCTATATTCCCTGCGCGGTATGCATCCTCGATGCGCTGCACCTCATCGAGGTACTCCGTGCGCAGGCGCGCGAGCACCTCGGCGGTGAGCACGGGGCCGCCCGGGGCTCCGGCGATCGTGATGCTGCGGCGCGGGCGGGTGAGGAAGACCACCAGCCAGGCGAGCCCCGCGAGCAGGGCGAGGATGCCGAAGGCGAGGAGGATCCAGCCCCAGCCATACTGCACGGGCGGGTAGAGCTCGTCAGGTGCGGGCATGAGACCTCCGCCCCAGCATCGCGAGCAGCGCCGTCACGGTCTGCTCCTGGCCTCCGAGCTCGACGTGGGTGATCTCCAGCCGTCGCAGCAGTTCGTCGCGGCGCGAGGTGTCTGCGGCCTCCTGCGCCGCGAGCTCGGCGATCACATCCTCATCACCGTGCACGAAGTCGGGCACGACCCAGTCGGTGTCGGCGTCGCGGCGGGCGCGTGTGCCGCGACCGATCACCGGCTCGGCGTCGCGCAGGGTCAGCCAGAGTACGTCGTGCTGCACGGTGAGGCGGCGCAGCATCCGTTCGGTGGTCGCCGTGGTGGGGGTCTCATCGGTGACGATGACAACGATCATGCGGCGGGAGATGTGCTTGGCGACGTACCCGAGCAGCGCGTCACGGTCACTCGGTGCGCTGCTGTGCGCGATCGCGTGGTCGATGCTCCGGAGAGCGTGCTCGAGGCCGCCTTCGGTGCCGCTCGGAGCGAGGCGACGGATGCCGCCGGCATCGCCGTACACCACCGAGAAGTCGTCGCCGTGGCGCACGGTGAGAAAGCCCAGCGCACCGGTGGCGAGCACGGCGAGCTCACGCTTCGGGCGTTCATCCTCGGCGAGGGCGTTCATGCCGCGACCGGAATCGACGATGAACAAGACCGTGTGCCTGCGCGTCGCCTTGGTGCGCTTGATCAGCGGCTCGCCGTGTCTGGCGGTGGCGCGCCAGTCGATGTCGCGCACTTGATCGCCGTACTCGTAGGGGCGCAGATCCTCGAAGTCGAGGCTGCGCCCGCGCAGCAGCGAGGCGTACGCGCCGTCGAGCGCGTGCACCGACTTCTGCGACGAGCGGATGAAGAGCTTCGCCTTCACCTGGGTGATCAGACTGGGCATGAGCGGTGGTCAGGGAGTGGGCACCGAGGCGAAGATCTGGTCGATGATCTCTTCGCTGCGGATGCCCTCGGCATCTGCTTCAAAGGTGAGCAGCACCCGGTGGCGCAGCACGACGTGGCGCAGCGCGCGGATGTCTTCCGGGATCACATGGGTGCGGCCGTTGAGCAGAGCCAGCGCCCGCGAGGCCTGCAGGAATGCGATGCTCGCACGGGGGCTCGCGCCGTACTTGATGAAGCGGGCGCGTTCGGCGCCGATGTACGGGGCAGGGTTGCGGGTGACGTAGGCGAGCTGAACGATGTAGTTGCGGATCGCCCGGTCGACGTAGATGCGCGAGGCGATCTCCTGCAGCTCGTGCACGTCGTCGAGACTGATCGCGCCAGGCACGTGGCGGTCGGGGTCGAGCACGCCCGAGTCGATCCGGTTCAGGATCTCGAACTCCTCGGCGGGGCTCGGGTACTCGACGATCTCCTTGAGCAGGAAGCGGTCCATCTGCGCCTCGGGCAGCTCGTACGTGCCCTCCTGCTCGATGGGGTTCTGCGTGGCGATCACCAGGAACGGGCGGGGGAGCGGATGCACCTCGCCGCCGATCGTCGTCTGCCGCTCCTGCATCGCCTCGAGCATGGCCGACTGGGTCTTGGCGCTGGAGCGGTTGATCTCATCGAGCAGCACGAAGTTGGCATGCACCGGGCCGAGCACCGTGCGGAACGTGCCGGAAGAGGCGTCGTAGATCTGCGTGCCGGTGATGTCGCCGGGCAGCAGGTCGGGCGTGCACTGGATGCGCTTGAAGCTCGCCTTGACGGTGTCGGCGAGCGTGGAGGCCGCGGTCGTCTTGGCGAGCCCGGGGACGGATTCGAGCAGGATGTGCCCGCCGGCGATGAGCGCGACGAGCAGGCTGGTGCGCAGCCGCTCCTGGCCGACCATCTTGGTCGCGTACGAGTCGGTGATCACCTTCAAGATCTCCTGCGCCCGCACGAGATCGCCCGCTTCGGCCCCTGAGCCCCCCTGGGCGCCTGAGCCCGCCTGGGTCCCTGAGCCTGTCGAAGGGGCCTGGGTCCCTGAGCCCGCCTGGGTCCCTGAGCCTGTCGAAGGGGCGGCCGGAGGCGGGGGCGGCGCGGCAGACGCACCGGCGCTGGTCGAGGGCCCTGGCACAGGGAAATCGGTCATGCGTTCTCCTCCGGATCGGAACCGACGATCGCGGCGGCCCCCGGGCTCCAGGGTAACTGCCGGGGCCGACAGCCTCCTGGCGGCGCTCAGGACTCCACCGCGGTCAGGCGCGACGCTCGGGAGACGCCAGCGGCAGCCCGCCGGCGCCCGATCCAGACGATCCCCCCGGCGACCGCGATGATGGCGGCAGCGATCCCGAGCACATACCCGGCCACTCCGAGGAAACCCCCGGCGACCACGTGCGGGTTGAGGAACGGGTACGGGTACCAATACGGCGTGCCCAGCAGGGGCGCGATCACGAAGTCCGCGCGCAGCAGCGTATAGACCGCCCAGAGCAGAGGGAACGCGGCGACGACGAGCACCGTGGATGTCGGCAGCGCGCGTCGGCGGGGTGCGAACAGCACGTCGGCGAGCAGGAACAGCGGCAGGATCAGGTGCAGGGTCTCGTTGGTCCACATTCGTCCGAGATCCCGGCGATCGGGTACTGGCGCAGCAAGAGGTTGTAGACCAGCCCCGTGATGATCATGTACGTGCTCACGCACACCAGCGCCGTCGTCAACCAGACCGGTTCCGGCTCCGTCGTGCGGCGATGGCGCAGCGTCCACACCGCGCCGGCCGTGAGCACGATCGCCGCCGACACGTTCGCCAGCACCGTGAAATAGCTGAAGAAGTTGGTGAACACCGTCGGCAGGTGCGATCCCCACGCGGTGTCGGCCGCGATGGCGTTGCCGACCGACAGGGCGAGCTGACGCACAATCGCCGTCATGCCTATCACGGCGGCGAGAAGTCGGGCGTAGGGCCACCAGGTCGACATCGATCCTCCCCCAGCAGACTACCGATATTCCACCCGGTGGCACGTCGCCGGACGGACACCTGCCGCAACAGAGCGCCGTCCGGATGCCACACAGCGGGCCGGTTCGACGCCCTTCGCTAGACTGAACGCGCCCGCGAAGGGCCAGCTCATCGGCCGGTGCAAACCCGGCGAAAGCAAGGGGGATACCCATGCCAGGAATCGTGATCGTCGGCGTCCAGTGGGGCGACGAGGGCAAGGGGAAGGCGACCGATCTGCTCGGTGAACGCACCGACTGGGTCGTCAAGTTCAATGGCGGCAACAACGCCGGTCACACGGTCGTCGTGGGCGACGAGAAGTACGCCCTGCACCTGCTGCCCTCCGGCATCCTCACCCCCGGTGTCAACGCCGTGATCGGCAACGGCGTCGTGGTCGACCTCGAAGTGCTCTTCAGCGAGCTCGAGGCTCTCAGCGCTCGCGGCGTCGATGTCTCGCGCCTCAAGGTCAGCGCCAACGCCCACGTCATCACCCAGTACCACCGCACGCTCGACAAGGTCACCGAGCGCTTCCTCGGCAAGCGCAACATCGGCACCACCGGCCGCGGCATCGGCCCGGCTTACGCCGACAAGATCAACCGCGTCGGCATCCGCATCCAAGACCTCTTCGACGAGAACATCCTGCGTCAGAAGGTCGAGGGCGCCCTCGACCAGAAGAACCACCTGCTGGTGAAGATCTTCAACCGCCGCGCCATCACCGCCGACGAGATCGTCGACGAACTGCTCTCTTACGCCGAGCGTCTGCGCCCCATGGTCGCCGACACCGGTCATCTGCTCGACCAGGCGCTCAACGCGGGCGAGGTTGTCGTCTTCGAGGGTGGCCAGGCCACCATGCTCGACGTCGACCACGGCACCTACCCGTTCGTCACCTCGTCGTCGGCGACCGCGGGTGGCGCCTCCACCGGCTCCGGTGTCGGACCCAACCGCCTCGACCGCATCGTCGGCATCGTGAAGGCCTACACGACCCGTGTGGGCTCCGGCCCCTTCCCCACCGAGCTGCACGACGAGATGGGCGAGTGGCTGCGCAAGACCGGCTTCGAGTACGGCACGACCACGGGTCGCCTGCGCCGAACCGGCTGGTACGACGCCCCCATCACCCGCTACGCGACCCGTGTGAACGGCATCACCGATCTCGTGCTCACCAAGCTCGACGTGCTCACCGGCCTCGAGCAGATCCCGGTGTGTGTGGCCTACGACATCGACGGTGTCCGCTTCGACGATGTGCCGGTGAACCAGACCGACTTCCACCACGCGAAGCCGATCTACGAGTACTTCCCCGGCTGGAGCGAAGACATCTCCACCGCCCGCACCTTCGAGGATCTGCCGCAGAACGCGCAGGACTATGTGCTGGCACTGGAGGCGATGAGCAATACGCGCATCTCGGTGATCGGTGTCGGCCCCGAGCGCGACGAGGTCATCGTGCGGCACGCCCTGCTCGACTGATCAGCCGATGACCCGGTTCTGGGTCGGCGGCTACGGCCCCGACATGGAGGGGGATGCCGACGGCGTCGGCTTCCTCTCGGCCGACGAGGGTCGCGGCCCGTCGAGCCTCGCCTTCCGGGGCGTGGCGGCACCGGCATCCTCTCCGTCGTGGCTGGCCGCGCACCCCGCGCTCGATGTCGTCTACGCGGCGCTTGAAGGGGAGGGCGCTGTGGCGGCCTTCGCGCGCGCCGGCGAGAGCACGCTGGTGCCCCTCGGCCCTCGGATCCCGGTCGGTGCGAGCGTCTGCCATCTCGCGGTCGCGCCCGACGGGCGCTCGCTCATCGCCAGCAGCTACGGCGACGGCACCGTCACGCGCCTGGGCCTCGGCGGCGATGGCCAGCTCCAGCCCGCGGTCGTCGACCAGGCAGCCGCGCTGCGGGCAGCGGTGTTCGGCGAGAGCGAGCCGGAGCCGGGCGACCCGCATGCGGCATCCGACCCCTACCCGACCCCGTTCGGCGAGGAACCCCGCGCCTCTCACGCCCACGCTGCAGTGTTCCTGCCCGATGGGCGGATCGCCACCACCGATCTCGGCTTCGACCTCGTGCGCATCTGGCGGCCGACCGCGTCGGGGCTGGCTCGCGACCATGATGTGGTGCTCCCCCGCGGCACCGGGCCGCGGCATCTGGTCCTGCACCCGAGCGGGCACCTGCACGTGGTCACGGAGTACTCCGGCGAGGTGTTCACCCTCGCGCAGGGTGAGGATGCGATCTGGCGCCTTGCCGCGGCGACCCCCGTCTCGGAGATCGTGCAGGTGGGCACCGATTTCCCCTCCGAACTGTCCCGCTCACGCGACGGCGCCACGCTCTACGCCGGCATCCGCGGCAGCAACACGATCGCGGCACTGCGGGTGCGCGGCGACGGATCGCAGGTCGAGCCGTTCGCGCTCGCCGACGCCGGTGTGAACTGGCCGCGCCACCACCTGCTACACGAGGGCGTGCTGCTGGTGAGCGGGCAGCGCTCGGGCACGATCAGCGCGATCGACGTGGATGAGCGCACCGGCGCCCCGCGCGACGTGCGGCACACGGTCGTCGCGCCGACGCCCACCCACCTGCTGCTCGCGCGCTGACTGCTGCCCCACCGGCTCCCGATCTGGGCCAGACTGGCACTTCGACCGAAGGGGGCACCATGTCGACCGACGAGTATGACCTGATCGTGCTGGGCGGCGGCCCGGTGGGGGAGAACGTGGCCGATCGTGCCGTGCAGGGCGGCCTGACGGCGGTCATCGTCGAGAGCGAACTCGTCGGCGGCGAGTGCTCGTACTGGGCGTGCATGCCGTCGAAGGCCCTGCTCCGCTCGGCGCAGGTGCTGCGTGCTGCCCGTCAGGTGCCTGGCGCCGCCGAGGCTGTCACCGGCACCCTCGACGTGCCGGCGGTGCTCGCCCGCCGCAATGGCTTCACGAGTGACTGGCGCGATGAGGGCCAGGTGTCGTGGCTCGACGGCGCGGGCATCGACCTCGTGCGCGGTCACGGGCGATTGAGCGGAGAGCGCGAGGTGACGGTCGAGACGCCGGACGGCGGCACGCGCGTGCTGCGAGCCCGGCACGCAATCGCGGTGAGTACCGGCTCGGATGCCGCGATGCCCGACATCCCGGGACTGGCGGATGCCGCGCCGTGGACCAACCGCGAGGCCACCAGCGCGCAGGAGGTGCCCGCTTCGTTGATCGTGATCGGTGGCGGGGTGGTGGGCGTCGAGCTCGCCACGGCCTACGCCGGCTTCGGCACCCAGGTCACCGTGCTCGCCCGCAGCGGCCTGCTCACGACCATGGAACCGCTCGCCGGCGAGCGAGTCGCTGAGGGCCTGCGTGAGCTCGGCGTGGACCTGCGCCTCGAGACCGGCACCCTGCGCGTCGATCGCTACGACCACGGTGTGACGGTCACCACCACCGACGGTGAGCAGATCACCGCGGCCGAGGTGTTGGTCGCCACCGGTCGCCGACCGCGCAGCGGCGATATCGGGCTCGATGTGGTGGGCCTCGAACCGGGGCGGTGGATCGAGGTCGATGAGACGATGCGGGTGCCCGGCGTGCCCTGGCTGTACGCGGTCGGCGACGTGAATGGGCGTGCGCTGCTCACCCACCAGGGCAAGTATCAGGCGCGGGCCGCGGGCGACGTCATCGTGGCGCGCGCGACGGATGCCGCCGTCGACGACGCCCCGTGGGGGCGGCATGTCGCGACGGCCGATCATCACGCGGTGCCGCAGGTGGTCTTCTCCGATCCCGAGGTGGCGTCGGTGGGACCGACGGCGGATGCCGCACGCGCGGCCGGTCACCCGGTGCAGGTGGTCGACTATGACCTGGGTGCGGTCGCCGGAGCCAAGCTGCGCGCCGACGGGTATCGCGGCCATGCGCGGCTCGTGATCGACACCGACCGGGAGGTGATCCTGGGCGCGACGTTCGTCGGACCGGACGTCGACGACCTGCTGCAGGCGGCGACGATCGCGGTCGTCGGGGAGGTGCCCATCTCGCGGCTCTGGCACGCGGTGCCGGCGTATCCGACGGTGAGCGAGGTCTGGCTCAGGCTGCTGGAGGCCTACGGGCGGCAGTCCGCGTGAGCGCGGCGGTGGCGGGGCATCCATCCGATTCCTTGTCGTCTCCGAACAATCACGAATCCGTCGTGGAGCGCCGGGATGTCCGTGGTGTCCTCTACGCTCGAAAAGCGACCTGAGGAGGTACCCGCATGAAGGCAGTACTCGCAGGAACGGTCATCGCCGAGGCCGATGAGAGCGATCTCGTCCGCGTCGAAGGCAACTGGTATTTCCCGCCCGCGGCGGTGGCACCCGGCGTGCTCGTGAAGAGCCCCACGCCGTACACCTGCTCGTGGAAGGGCGAGGCACAGTACTACTCGCTGCAGGTCGGCGACGAGCTCTTCGTCGACGGCGCCTGGGCATACCCCGACCTGCCGCAGAGCGCGGCGCAGCGGGTGGGCCGCGAGTTCGCCGGCTACATCGCCTTCGCTCCCGGCGTGCAGGTCGGCCCCTAAGCCACGCCGGCCTCCCCCAACCGACCGGAGAAGACCGCATGATCGAGTTCCGTTCCGTGTCCAAGCGGTTCCCCGACGGCACCCTCGCCGTCGACGACTTCTCGCTGGTGCTGCCCGCGCGCCAGACCACGGTGTTCGTCGGGTCGTCCGGCAGCGGCAAGACGACGCTGCTGCGCATGATCAACCGCATGGTCGACCCCACCTCCGGCGACGTCGAGATCGACGGTGAGAGCGTGCTCTCGCGCGACCCGGTGAAGCTGCGCCGCAGCATCGGCTACGTCATGCAGAACTCCGGCCTCATGCCGCACTTCACCGTGCTCGAGAACGTCGGCACGGTGCTGCGACTCGACGGGGCGTCGAAGAAGGATGCCGAGGCGCGCTCGCGCGAACTGCTCGACGTGGTGGGGTTGGATCAATCGCTCGCCGAGCGATATCCGAGCCAGCTCTCGGGTGGGCAGCAGCAGCGCGTCGGCGTGGCCCGAGGTCTCGCGGCCGACCCCAACATCCTGCTCATGGACGAGCCGTTCGGGGCGGTCGACCCGATCGTGCGCGCTGATCTGCAGCAGGAGCTCATCCGCCTGCAGCGTGAACTCGACAAGACCGTCGTCTTCGTCACGCACGACATCGACGAGGCCTTCCTGCTCGGCGATCAGGTGGTCATCCTCGACAAGAGCGCCCGGATGGTGCAGTCCGGTACCCCCAGCGAGATCATGGAGCAGCCGGCGAACGACTTCGTCGCGGCGTTCATCGGCGCCGACAAGGGTCGCCGTGCGCTGCGGCTGAAGACGACACCGCACGGCACCGTGGTGGTGGATGCCGAGGGGCGCACGCAGGGCACCCTCCAGGCCGACACCGTCGTCGACGACAGCCTGCCGGCCGAGCAGGGCGGATGACGTGAACTGGGTCGTCGACAACCTCGGGCTCATCTGGGAGCTGAGCCTGGTGCACCTGCGCCAGAGCATCATTCCGATCGTGCTCGGACTCGTGCTCTCGATCCCGCTGGGCTGGGTGGCGTGGCGGTACCGCCTGGTGCGCGGCCCGATCATCCTGCTCACCGGTCTGCTTTACACGATCCCCTCGCTGGCGTTGCTCATCCTGCTGCCGGCGGTGCTCGGCTATCGCGCCACCAGTGAGCCGAACCTCATCGTCGCGCTGACGATCTATGCGATCGCGATCCTCGTGCGTTCGGTCTCAGACGGCCTCGACTCGGTCGACCCCGGGGTGCGGCAGGCGGCGACGGCGGTCGGTTACGCCTCCGGCCGCCGGTTCTGGACGGTGGATCTGCCGCTGGCCGGCCCGGTCATCCTGGCGGGGCTGCGTGTGGCGGCGGTCAGCACGATCTCGCTCGCAACGGTCGGCATCCTCATCGGGGTCACCAACCTCGGCTATCTGTTCACGAACGGGCTGCAGCGTCGCATCATCGCCGAGGTGTTCGCGGGAGTCGTGGCCGTCGTCGTGCTCGCCCTGCTGATCGACCTGCTGCTGGTGTTGCTGGGCCGCGTCATCATGCCGTGGGTGCGGGCGACGTCGGCGCCGGTGCGCGCGGCCGCACCAGTGAGGGCCGCCGCATGAACCTCTTCGCCGATGCCTTCGCCTGGCTGTTCTCACCCGAGCGGCTGGAAGGGCAATACGCCCTGCCAGTGCTGCTGGGGCAGCACCTGGCGTACACCGCGGTCTCGGTGCTCATCGCCGCGCTCATCGCCCTGCCGCTGGGCTGGCTGATCGGCCACACCGGGCGCGGGCGCGAAGTGGCCGTCGCGATCTCGGGCGCCGCCCGCGCGATCCCCTCGTTCGGTCTGCTCGTGCTGCTCGTGCTGCTGCTGGGCGTGCTGCGCACGCCCGAAGCAGCCGTGATCACGTTCGTGATCCTCGCGATCCCGTCGCTGCTCGCCGGCGCGTACACCGGACTCGAGGCCATCGACCGTCGCGTCATCGACGCGGCCAGGGCGATGGGTATGACCGAGTGGCAGATCTTCACGAAGGTCGAGCTGCCGTTGGGGATGCCGCTGCTGCTCGGCGGCCTGCGCTCGGCGCTGCTGCAGGTGATCGCCACCGTGACCATCGCCGCCTATGTGAACCTCGGTGGGCTGGGCTGGCCGATCATCCAGGGCATCCCGCTGCAGCGGTTCGACCAGGTGCTCGCCGGTGCCCTGCTCGTGGCCGCGCTCGCCCTCATCGTCGATCTGCTGCTGGCGGCAGCCCAGCATCTCGCGGTGCCCGCCGGCATCCGCGCCCAGACCACCGGCCGCGCGCGCAGCCGCGCCCCCCGTCGCGAACGGCTCGCGACCACCTGACCTTGACCACCAGACCGCACCACTGCACGCAGCACACGCACCAGGAGGAATCACCATGAAGACCACACGGGCATCACGCCTCATCCTCACCGCGGGCATCGCGCTCACCGCCGGGCTCGTACTCAGCGGATGCGGCGGCGGGGGCAACCCGCTCAGCGCCCCCACCGACGACAGCGACAGCGGCGGCGACGAGACCATCGTGATCGGCTCGCAGGCGTACTACTCGAACGAGATCATCGCCGAGATCTACGCTCAGGCCATCGAGGCGCACGGCCACACCGTGGAGCGCCGCTTCAATATCGGCCAGCGCGACGCATACATGCCCGAGGTCGAGTCCGGCGCGATCGACCTCTTCCCCGAGTACACCGGCAACCTGCTCGAGTTCCTCGACCCCGAGGCCACCGCCACGAGCCCCGACGACGTCTACGCGGCCCTCGTCGAGGCGCTGCCCGAGGGGCTCACGGCTCTCGACCGCGCGGATGCCAGTGACCAGGACACCTACACGGTCACCAAGGCGCTCGCCGACAAGTACGAGCTCACGTCGATCGGTGACCTGGCGAATGTCGACGGTGACGTCACGATCGGCGCCGCCCCCGAGTTCGAGCAGCGGCCCTACGGTCCGACCGGTGCCAAGGAGTTCTACGACATCGACCTGAAGTTCTCGGCCACCGGACAGACCACGCTCGAGTCGCTGCTGGCGGGCGAGATCCAGGTCGCCGACATCTACAGCGCCGACCCGGCCTTCGACACCGAGGCCATCGTCGCGTTGGAAGACCCCGAGAACATGATCCTCGCCTCGAATGTCGTGCCGATCGCCTCATCTGACGTGGCGGACGAGATTGCCGAGGTTATCAACGAGATCAGCGCCAACCTCAGCGTCGACGACCTCGTCGAGCTGAACGTGCAGAGCACCGTCGACCAGATGTCGTCAAAGGACATCGCGGCCGCCTGGCTCAAGGACAAGGGCCTCGTCGAGTGAGCTGACTGATCAGCAACACGAAAGGGGGGGTGGATGCTTGGCATCCACCCCCCTTTTTTCTCTGACGAATCAGACCCGGGAATCCTGCCGGGGAATCCACACCTGCTTGATGATGATGAGGATCGACGCGGTGACGGGCACGGCCACGAGGGCGCCGAGCAGGCCGAGCAGCGTGCCGCCGGCGAGGGCCCCGATCACGACGAGCGAGCCGGGCACCGACACCGCCTTGTTCATGATGCGCGGCGTGAGCACGTACGCCTCGAACTGCATGTAGATGAGGTAGGCGATCACGAAGGTCAGTCCCATCGCGGGGTTGGCGATCAGCGCCACCGTCGAGCCGATGATCCAGAACAGCACAGGGCCGACGAGCGGGATGAGTGTCACCGCGAAGGCGACCGTCGCCATCAGGGGCGGGAACGGCAGGCCGAGCACCAGGTACATGATCAGTGTGAACATGGCGTTGAAGAACGCCAGGCTCACCATGCCCTGCACATAGCCACCGACCGACTCGGTGATCTGGTCGGTGATGTCACCCGCGCGGGCACGATCACGGGCGGGGGCCAGCCGCAGCAGCGCGGTCTTCATGGCCGGCAGACCGGCGACGAAGTACAGCGTCAGCACGAGCACCACGATGATGCCCGAGATGCCCGTGGCGATCGACGAGCCCACCTGCAGGGCGCCGCCGCCGATCGTGAGCACGTTGGTGGGGTTGGTGATGAAGCTGACGACGTCGTCGACGAGCGATTCGAACTGGTCGCCGAACTGATCGTTCAGGTAGGCGTAGAAGTCAGACGCCATGAAGTCCTTGGTCATCGCGGGGATCGATGCCACGAACTCGGTGACCTGCTTGACCAGGATCGGCACGATCATCCACAGGGCGAGAGCGAGCACACCCACCAGTCCGAGGATCACCGTGAGCACCGCCCACACCCGCTTCATGCCCCGGCGCTCGAGGAACTGCACGGCCGGGTTCAGACCCAGCGCCGCGAACAGCGCGAAGGCGATGTAGATGAGCACCGTGGAGAGGTTGCTGAGCGTGAGCGCCAGCAGGATCGCGCCCAGCCCGCCGAGCGCGAAGAGGAAGCCGAAGCTGAACGGCTTGTCGATGCGGGTCCAGAACGAGTGGGTCGAGGGGGTCGGGTCGATCACCGTCGGGCGGGGGCGCGCGGGCGCGGTGTCGGTCGTCACGTAGGCGGATGCCTCAGACTCCGCCGTCTCGGGGGCGGCATCCGACGTCTGCGCGCTCTCACCGGCGGGCGACGCCTCGTTGTTCTCGCTGCTCATGCCCATCACTCTAGAGCCGCGGTGCCCACTATCGTCGTAGTGTCCCGATGTGCCGAATCGAAGGAGGGTCATGTCCGCCGAAGCCGCCCGTGCTGAGCTGCTGCGACTGCGTGCCAGCATCGACAACATCGACGCCGCCCTCATCTTCATGCTCGCCGAGCGCTTCCGCGCCACCCAGCAGGTCGGGCACCTGAAGGCAGAGCACGAGATGCCGGCATCCGACCCCTCCCGCGAGGAGCAGCAGGTCGCACGCCTGCGCGCGCTCGCCGAAGAGGCGCACCTGGATCCCGAGTTCGCCGAGAAGTGGTTCAACTTCGTCGTCGCCGAGGTCATCCGCCACCACACCGAGGCCGCCGAGGGTCGCTGACCCCCTCCACTCTCTGCCCGGGCGCTCGCGCGCCCGCACGCTCTGCAGGAGATCTCTCGATCTGCCGGGCCCTTTCGTGCGCTCGCTCCTGCAGATCGTGCGATCTCCTGCGTTTCGTGCGCATACCTCTCGACACCGCGCATTTCGTGATGCAATAATGTGAGCGATCTGATCGCAAAAACGTCACAACACTTCACGGAGCCACACATGACCGAAGCCATTGCCGGCGCACACATGCGCGAGGAGCTGTACTCGCAGCCGCAGACCTGGGCGCGCGCCGCCGAGATGCGCGCAGAGCAGGCACTGCTTCCCGCCCGCGGCGCCCGCATCGCCGTCGTCGGATGCGGCACATCGTGGTTCATGGCACAGTCCTTCGCCACCCTGCGCGAGCAGGGCGGATTCGGCGTGACCGACGCGTTCACGGCATCCGAGACTCCGCTCGACCGCGACTACGACGCGATCGTCGCGCTCACCCGCTCCGGCACCACCACCGAGGTGCTTGAGCTCGTCGATGAGGTCAAGGGCCGCATCCCCGTTGTCGCCGTCGTGGGTGACGACACCTCGCCCCTGGTGAACACGGCCGACACCGTGATCGCCCTGCCGTTCGCCGACGAGAAATCCGTCGTGCAGACCCGCTTCGCGACCACCGCTCTCGCCCTGTTCCGCGCGTCGCTGGGCGAGGACCTCACCGCGGCGATCGCCGACGCCCAGGCCGTGCTCGACGGCACCGACGACGTCACCCTCGGCGAGGCCGAGCAGTACAGCTTCCTCGGCATGGGCTGGTCGATCGGCCTCGCCCATGAGGCCGCGCTGAAGATGCGCGAGTCCTCGCAGTCCTGGACCGAGTCGTACTCGTCGATGGAGTACCGCCACGGCCCGATCGCGATCGCCTCGCCCGGCCGCATCAGCTGGCAGTTCGGTGCCGCACCCGAGGGCCTGCAGGCGCAGGTCGAGGCCACCGGTGCCCGCTTCGTGCAGCACGCGATCGACCCGATGGCTGACCTCGTGCGCCTGCACCGGGTCGCCCTCGACCGTGCCGTCGCGCGCGGCCTCGACCCCGACCAGCCCCGCAACCTGACCCGCTCGGTCATCCTCGACGCCTGAGCGGAGACCGACGATGCACCCGACCAGCCCCATCCCCGACGTCGTGCGCGACGTCTCGGGGGAGCGGCTCGCCGCGGCGGCGGGCATCGGCGCCGGCATCCCCGTGCTGGCGTTCGATGTGGGCGGCACCGACATCAAGTCGGCGCTGTTCGACGCCGACGGCACGGCGGTCGGTCTGCGTCGCACGCCCACGCCGACAGGTGGGGCAGACAGCCCCGCGCGACTGATCGCGCGCCTGCAAGAACTGGCCGACGAGCTGCGGGCGCAGCACCCCCACCTCGCGCCCGCAGCCGTCGGACTGATCGTGCCCGGCATCGTCGACGCGGAGGCCGGAGTAGGGGTCTTCAGCAGCAACCTCGGCTGGCGGGATGCTCCCCTGCGCGCCCTCGCCGAGGACGCCTTCGACCTGCCGGTCGCCTTCGATCACGACGTGCGCACGGCGGCGTGGGCCGAGCACGTGATCGGCGGTGCGCGCGCGTATCAGGATGCCGTGGTGCTCATCATCGGCACCGGCATCGCCGGCACGCTGCTGTTCGACGGGCGCCCCTACACGGCGGGCGGCTATGCCGGCGAGATCGGCCACTCGCCGATCGGGGACTGGCCGTGCCCGTGCGGTGCTCGCGGATGCCTCGAGGCGATCGCCTCGGCCGGGGCCATCGCGCGTCGGTACGCCGAGGCCAGTGGTCGCACCCCCGACGGTGCGAAAGAGGTCATCGCGCTCGCCGCGAGCGGCGACGAGATCGCCGCGCGCGTGTGGGATGAGGCGCTCGACGCCCTCGCCCTGTCGGCTGCCCAGCTCACCGCCGTGATCGCGCCCGAGGCGATCGTCATCGGCGGCGGCCTCTCGCGGGCGGGTGGCGCGCTGTTCGACGAGCTGCACGCGCGCCTGGTCGATCGGCTGAGCTTCCACCGCATTCCCGCCCTTGTGCCGGCCGAGCTGTTGGGCAACGCCGGCATCCTCGGTTCCGCCCTCATCGCGCGCGCCCTCGTCGAGGGGGAGCGATGATCGTCACCGTCACGCCTAACCCGGCGCTCGATCTCACCTGGCATGTCGCGCAGATCACCCCCGGCGCCTCGCACCGTGTCGACACGGGCGTCGCGCGCGCCGGCGGCAAGGGGCTCAATGTCGCCAGGGTCGCCCACGCGCAGGGCGGCGACGTCATCGCCGTCACGACTGCCGGCGGGGCGACCGGAGCCGAATTCGCCGCCGAACTGGCCGCGAGCGGTGTGCCGCACGTGCTCGTCCCTGTCGCGGCAGCCACCCGGCGCAGCATCGCCCTCGTCGACGAGGCACTCGGTGACACGACGATCGTCAACGAACGCGGGGTGACCCCGACCGCCGACGAGTGGCAGGCGCTGATGGATGCGACAGCCATCGCCGTCCGCACCGCGGGTGTGGTCGTCATCTCCGGCAGTCTGCCGCCCGGGGCCCCCGATGACCTGCTCGCCCGGTTCATCCGGCTCGGCCGGGAGGCGGGAGCCACGGTGATCGTCGACACCTCGGGCCCGGCCCTGCTGCAGGCGGCGGAGGCGGGAGCATCCGTTCTCAAGCCCAACCAGACCGAGCTCATCGAGGCCACCGGCATCGACGACCCGATCGCGGGCGCACGCGAGCTGCTGCATCGCGGCGCCGGGCTCGTGCTGCTCTCGCGCGGCGCCGACGGGATGCTTGCCATCACCGCCGATGGTCTCGTGCAGGCAGCTCCGCCTGCGGCGCTCGCCGGCAATCCGACCGGCGCCGGAGACGCGGCGGTCGCGGCCTGCGCCGTGCTGATGGATGCCGGCATCTATGACCCTGTGCGCATCATCCGCCGCGCGACCGCCTGGTCGGCCGCGGCCGTGCTGATGCCACTCGCCGGAGAGATTCACCCGAGCTGGACCGACCTCGAGCACGACATCACGACCTCCGATCCGAAGGAGTCCTCATGACACTCGCATCCACCCGTCGCCTCATGCGCGATGCCAACGTGGCCCGCACCGGTGTGGGTGCGTTCAACGTCATCCATCTCGAGACGGCAGAGGCGCTGATCTCGGCATCCGAGCGCGCGCAGCTGCCGGTGATTCTGCAGATCTCGCAGAATTGCGCCGACTACCACGGGGGCCTGGAGCCGATCGCGTGGGCGACGCTGGCGATGGCGCGGCGGGCGAAGACGCCCGTGGCCGTGCACCTCGACCATGCCGAGCGCCCCGAGCTCGTCGACGAGGCCATCGAACTGGGGTTCAGTTCGGTGATGTTCGATGGCGGCAAGCTGCCCTACGACGAGAACGTCGCCATCACGGCTGACGTCGCCCGGCGCGCGCACGCGGCCGACGTGTACATCGAGGGTGAGCTGGGCGAGGTCGGCGGCAAGGATGGCGCACACGCACCCGGTGTGCGTACGGATCCCGCCGAGGCGAAGGCGTTCGTCGCCGCCACCGGAGTGGATGCCCTGGCCGTCGCGGTCGGCTCGTCGCACGCCATGCTCGACCGCAGCGCCTCGCTCGACATCGAGCTGATCCGGCGCCTGCGGCGTGCGCTGCCGGTGCCGCTCGTGCTGCACGGATCGTCGGGCGTCGCCGACGATGTGATCGTCGAGGCGATCGAGGCGGGGATGACGAAGATCAACGTCTCCACGCATCTGAACGGCTTCTTCACCCGGGCCGTGCGCGAGACGCTCGACGCCGACGCGAACCTCGTAGACTCGCGCAAGTACATGTCGCCCGCCCGCGAGGCGGTCGCCGAAGAAGCAGCACGGATGCTGCGCCTCTTCGCCCTGGAAGACTGACAGGACGCCCGTATGAATCGTGCCGCGCGATTGACCGCGATCCTCGATCTGCTTGGCGCGCACGGCGAGGTATCGGTCGAGGAACTCGTCGACCGTTTCGGCGCGTCGGCCGCCACGACCCGGCGCGACCTCGACAGCCTGGCCGAGCGCCGGCTGCTCACGCGCACGCACGGTGGGGCGGTCGCGCAGTCGCTCGCGTACGAGTTGCCCATCCGGTACAAGAGCCACCAGCGCACGGCCGAGAAAGAGCGCATCGCCGCCGCGGCTGCCGCGCTCGTCGAGCCCGGGTCGGTGGTGGGGCTCTCGGGCGGGACGACCACCACGGCGATCGCGGCCGCGCTCGCCGCCCGTGAGGACCTCACCACCCGCGGCATCACCGTGGTCACGAATGCTGTGAACATCGCGGGGCAGCTCGCGATGCGGCCCGAGTTCAAGGTGGTCGTGACGGGCGGGGTGATCCACTCGCGCAGTTTCGAGCTGGTCGGCCCGTTCGTCGAGCAGCTGCTCGCCGGCATCCGTCTCGATACTGCGTTCATCGGTGTGAACGGGTTGGATGCCGCGAACGGCGCCACCACGCACGACGAAGCCGAGGCGGCCGTGAACCGCCTGATGGCCGAGCGCGCAGCGCGGGCCGTGATCGTCGCGGATTCGTCGAAGTTCGGCTCCTCCGCCTTCGCGCATGTCGGTGGTGCCGAGCTGTTCCCGCTCGTGCTGACGGATGCCCGGATCGACACCGTCCAGCGCGCGGCTCTTGAGGCCGTGGGGTATGAGGTCCGCATCGCGGACTGACGGGCCTGCCTTTGGGTCCCTGAGCTTGTCGAAGGGCTGAGCCTGTCGAAGGGCTGAGCTTGTCGAAGGGCTGAGCCCGTTGGATCCCGGAGCCCGTCGAAGGCCCGCACGGCGTGTCGCGCCCCAAAACCGGCCCGACACGCCGCACGGCCCCATCTCATCCCTCGGTTCCTACGACCTCACCCCGCGATGAGAGCGGATGCCGGCGGTCACCCGCCCAGCACGATGCGCTTCGCGTGGCCGTGACCGTCGAGCGTGAACTCCAGGGTGAGTGGCGACGTGGAGACCACGCGCACTCCGGCATCCGCTTCCACCACAGTCGTCTCGGCGACGTCCGCGAGCGTCACCCGCGCCACCGACTGCGTGCGGCTCGGGTCGGAGAGCGCGACGGTCACACTGTCGTCGCCGCGCCGGATGCCGACCGAGCATGGTCCACTCGCGGTGAGGCCGGCCGCCTCCCCACCGGCGAAGAAGTTGCCGAGCACCAGGTCGGATGTCGCATCCCGGATCACCTGTGCCACACCGTTGTTCGCCAGCACCGTGACGGTCGGCGCATCCGATTCGGTGAACGTCACGGAGTGGGCGACGTTGGGCAGCACCATGTACGCGTATCCGCCTGCCGACGGGTCGGTGCCGTGTCGGTGCGTGAGCGTGACGTAGTCACGGGTCTTCGGCTCGTCGGTGCCGCCGGTGTCGCCGCCGGAGTTGATCGTGCGCCAGTCGCCGGTGCGGCGTACGACCTGCACGTCGATGTCGCCGCTTACCCCCTCGCCGGTGAGGAACACGTAACCGCCGTGGCCCATGATGTGCGCGTTGCGGGTCACCTTCACCGCACCGCCGGGTTTCATCGTGCGGATGCGGTTGTCGGTGCGGATCCGGGGCACCGAACCTTCGGCGAAGGCGCGGTTGTCGATCGTGGTGAAGACCTCATGTCCTGATCCCGAGGCGATCGCCGCGCCCAGGCAGACGACCTTGTCGTCGAGGAAGAACCACGAGGTGCGAGCGCTGAGGCTGCGGTCGTGGTTGAGGTGATCCATGCCCTGGATGCCCCAGCGGCCATCGAGGTCGAGGCCGCCGGCGAAGGCCTGGTAGGCGCGAGGGATGCCGGTTCCGCCGACGGCCCCGCTCTGCCGGGGCGCCGCGGTCACCGTGGTTCCGGGCAGACGATAGGGGTCGACGGTGGGCCAGAAGTCGGCGCTGTACTGGGCGGGGTCTGCCGGCGAGTAGAAGAACGTCATGCCGTCGCCCTGGTACCAGCCGAGATTGTTCTCGAAGTTGCCCCACTCATAGCGGCCGATCCGCTTCGAGGAGACGTTCACGGTGGCCGTGAAGCCAGGGCGGTGGTGCACGAGCCGGTCCTGGTCGCCGAACGCTTTCGTGTACACCGGTGCCGCTGCCGGTTCGACGCTGTCATCACCGAGCACCGAGGTGACCAGCAGCGACTTGACGATGGACTGGGTCGGCTGTCCGTAGAGCTTGACGTCGGTGCAGCGGGTGATCCAGCCCTTCGCCAGCGAGAGGTAGCGGCTTCGGTAGGGCTCGCCCGCTCCCGGGGCGAGCAGCAGGATCGCGGTGATGGCGGCCGCCCCGTCGACATAGTCGGGGCTGTGCTGTCGCGAGACGGCGCGCCCGCGAACGGTGTCCATCATCCGGCCGTTCCAGATGAACGGCGCGAAGGAGCGCTCGACGGCATCCAGGATGACGGACTTGTTCGGATCGGTGACCTCCCACGGGCTGCCGCCGAGCAGGCCGAGGATCTCGGCGAGTCCGCCGAGCGTGACGACGCCGTAGGTGCCGACGTAGGGCAGGTAGCTGTGCTGCACGAACGAGCCGTCGGTGTAGAAGCCGTCGCCGCGGGTGACGTAGCCAAAGACACTGTTCTTGCCGTTCTGCACGGTGTCGCTGAGGGCGTCGCGGGCGAGAGCCACTTCGTCGGGACGGTTGTCGAGGATGCCGCGCAGCGCGCACGAGAGCGCCTTGTCGGTGCGGTTGGCGCCGGTCTCGGCGAAGCTGGTGCCGGTACCGCGCCAGTTGGGGTTGGGGGTGAACGAGCGCGCGGCGGCCAGCAAGGCGGTGCGCACCTCGGCCGGGACGACGTCGTAGAGCAGCACCAGGGTCTCTGCTGCCTTGCGGGGCACGCCGATCTCCCAGAACCACCAGTTGCCGCCCTTGCGCATGCCGACCTTGTAGACGTGGGCGCTGAGGTTGGCCAGGGCGCCGACGAGGTCGGCCGCGAGTGCGGCATCGGCGTAGAGGGCCGACCCCTTCGTGGCGTAGGCGAGCGCCAGGTCGAAGATCCGGTTGAAGGTCAGGCCCATGCGGTCGGTGGCCGCGGCGACGGTGCCGATTCCGGTGAGGGGAAGGTCGGGCCAGATGCCCGAGGTGCCCGACGGGGTGATCATCGCCTGCCAGGATGCCGTGGCTTTGGCATCCATGTCGGCGAGGGCACCGGCGAGCTCGGGGATGGATGCGGCGCTGCCGTCGCCGGTGAGCATGACGCGCCGCCGGGCGATGAGGGCGGCGAGGGCGGCATCGTCCGTGGCGGCGGACGCGGCGAGGGGGTTGCCGATCGACAGGGTGAGGGCTCCTGCGCCGAGCAGCGCGAAGAAGGTACGGCGATTCAGATCCAAGGACATCGTTGGCCTCCGTTGGTGGGGATGCGCAACACCGTACGGGATGCGCTTTCCCACCGGAAGATGGCGGGGCAAAGAATGTGAAAGACGATAAACAAATTGGCGTTTGGGGCGCGTTGCTGCACAACTCGGGGGCCGCGTGTGGGATCGCGGGGATGGATTGGCATCCGCGCGGCGTGTCGGGGCCATCATCCGCGCGACACGCCGCGCTGGCGGCATCCGGTCTCTCGGACGCTACGGCTTGAGGGCGACCGGCTGCTGCAATTCGGTGACCCAGTCGGTCTGGTCGTCGCCGACGGCCCGTACGTAGAGCTCGCGGCAGGGGCCGGAGGGCACATAGCCGCGGGCGAGCATCTCGGCGTGCAGGGCGTGCCAGGTGTCGCTGATGCCCGACATTGGTCCGAGGTGGATGCCGCACACCGCACGTTCCACGGCGGGCAGGTCGATCAGGTCGATGCCCTCGACGGGTTCGCCGCCGTAGGCGTATCCGATCGTCAGGTGCATCCCGTCGTCGGTGTGACGGTACTCGGCGATCGGCGTCTCGAGCAGCCCGCAAGTGTCGGGAAGCGCGGCTTCGACCTCGTCGAACATCGGCCCGACGTGCATCCCGATGTCGGTGACGGGGACGGTCGCGGTGCGCGCGGCGAGGCGGACGGCGGGGAGGGACTTCTCGATGAACTCGGCGGATGACATGCGGCTCTCTCTTTCGATCAGGTGGAGGCGCCGTTCCACGTCGACGAGTCGTTCGGCGGCGATGCGGTGCTCGCGTTCGACCTCGGCGCGGCGCGAGCGCAGCAGTTCGGCGATGCGATCGGCGTCGATCCCCTGCGCGAGGATGACCCCGATCTGCTCCAGGCCGAAGCCGAGTTCGCGCAACGCCACGATGCGGTGCAGCCGGTCGAGCTGCGACGGATCGTACGAGCGGTAGCCGGTGAACTCGTCCACGTGGGCGGGCTCGAGCAGCCCGGCGGTGTCCCAATGCCGCAGCATCCGATGGGTCACTTGGCCGATCTGCGCGAACGCTCCGATGGACAACATGCTTCTGTTCTCCCGCCTCACACCGTGTCAGGGTCAAGTATTGCGGTGCGGATGCGACTGGGGGCGGCGTCAGGGGCCAGGGCTCAGCGATCCACTGGCGTATCGGGGACAGCGTACGTCGCGGCGTGGGCGGCCCAGCCGGGCTCGGCGGGGAGGGCACGCAGCGTGCGGTTGCCGATGGCCAGCACGGCGGAGAGCAGGCAGAGGGTGGCGGCGAACAGCATGGTGCCCTCTCGGCCGACCCAGGTCAGGCCGAATCCGGCGATGAGCGGCGCCAACGGCATCGCTCCCATGCCGAGTGCGCCTGCGGCGCTGTTCGCGCGGCCAAGCAGCCGTGAGGGCGTGGCGACCATGAAGTAGCCGAGCATCGCCGAGTTCAGCGCGGGCAGCAGGAACACGGACACGCCCAGCACGATCGCGATGGCCCACGGCTCCCGCACCGTGGCGAGAACGGCGCTTCCGGCCGTCGCGGCGCACAGGCCGGCGATGGTGAGGATGCCCGCACCGACGCGCGGCACGAGCAGGGGCGCGACGAGCGCGCCGACGAGCATCGATCCGCCAAGCACCGCCGCCAACCAACCGATCGTCAGCTCCGAGTGCCCGTCCTGCTGCAGCGCGAAGATCACGGTCGTGGTCGCGGCGTTGAAGCCCAGGTTGATGATCGTGATGATCCACAGCACCCCACTGAGGTCGGGGCGAGAGAACAGGAAGGTGAAACCCTCACGCAGTTCGCGCACGGTGTCGCGCGGGGGCGCTGTCGCGGATGCATCCGGATCGGCAGCATCGGCGACGGGTGCGTCATCGGGGCGTGCCTCATGAGTGTCGGCGGGTGGCAACGGTATCCGGCGCAGCATCCAGGCCGTGAGCGCGGAGAACGCGTATGCGGCGGTCATCACCACGCCGACCAGCCAGGCGCCGACGACGAGCAACGCGCCGCCGAGGGGGCCGCCGCCGAGCTGCAGAATCGCGTCGCGCGCTTGGTTCGCCGCCTGTGCGCGTCCCATCGACTCGGCGGGGACGATCTCCTTCAGTGCGCTCTCGCTGGCTGGCTCGAACACCCCGGCCCTGGCGACCAACAGCACTTCCACGATGAGCAGCGTGGCGAACGTGAGGGCGTCGCCCAACGCCAGCAGCGTGAACCCGAATGACAAGATGCTCGCAACGCCGGCGCCGAGCAGCATAAGGGCGATGCGGTCGTGGCGGTCGGCGAGCACGCCACCGTAGAGCAGCACAACCAGGCGCACGACCATGCCGACGCCACCGATGATGCCGGCCTGTGCGGGGTCGTTGGTCACCAACAGGGCGATCAGCGGGATCGTGAACGAGAACAGGCCGGTGGCCAGGCCCTTGCTCGTGTCGCTGATGAGCCAGGCCACGTAGCGTCTGTTCGTCCAAAGTGACCGCATGGCTTCACGCTAGATGCGCAAAGTTAGTTGCGCAAGTGAATTTGCGCAATTTGTCGTGCGGGTGCCAATAGACTGCAAGCATCATGGAGTACCCGGAGACTCACGCGACCACGGCCATGCTCAAGGCCATGACGCATCCGTTGCGCCGTCGCATCCTCGCGGTCTTTCCCCGGCTCGAGTACGTGCGCGCCGCCGATCTCGCCACCGAACTCGGCGAGCCAGCCAACAAGATCAGCTTCCACCTGCGGGTCCTCGCCGATGCCGGCCTGCTGGTCGAGGCGCCCGAGCAGGCCCGTGACCGTCGCGACCGAGTGTGGACGGCGATGAAGGGGGCGCTAAACATCGGCGACAAGGAGCATCCGGTCGCCGACCCGGCCCTGGGGAGCGCGCTGGTGACCGCGTTGCTCGATGAGCATGGCGAGACGGTGCGAAGGTTCGCGAAGTGGATGCCCGAGTACCTGTCCGATCCGGCGGGCGAGCCGCACGGCACGTTCACGCAGAGCCGGATCAAGCTCTCTCCAGCCCAGTTCACGGAGATGCTGAAAGGGATCCAGACGGCCATCCGCGATGCGCAGGATGCCGCCGAGAAGGCCAGCGATCCCGACGCCCGTGTCTACCAGCTCGACATCATCGCGGTCGACGAGACCGTCTGACGTTCCCAGGCTGGCACCTAGCACAGGTTGGGTCAGCGACCCAGCGCGCCTACGGCGTCGCCCGCCGCAGGGCGAGGAAGGCGACCACGCTCAGGAGAGCCACGAGCACGAGGCCCCAGGCTGCCAGTCCGAGTGCGCCGAGGGTCATGACTGCCTCACCGACGGCCTCCCATAGCGCGAACCTGGTGATGACGAACGCCGCCCCCACCAGCAGCACACCGGCGCCGACGCTCCACACGGTGGTGACGGTCGCACCCCAGCGCTTGTACACCGTCGCGCCGAGGAACCCGATCACGAAGAAGAACATCGCGAGCGTGAAGTACACCACGAAGGCGGCGAGGGGACCTGCCTCCCACATCCAGGGCAGGTAGAACATGTAGCCGTTCAGGCCCCAGCCGCCGGTCGCGAGCTCAAGCAGACCGCCCAACACGAACACGAGCGCCATGACCGCGGCGCCGGCCGCCGCGGCGATCATGCTGCCGAGGAAGAACTCCCGTCGCGTGATGCTCATCGCCTGCGAGAACGGGAAGGTCAGGGTCAGAGCGGTCAGCCCGATGCCGAAGAAGTACCACAGTGGTGCCTGGCCGCCGCCGCCGTACTTGGGCCCAGGGGTGGGGATCATCGCGTAGATGAGGATTGACGCGACCAGCACGCTGCCGAGGATGATCAGCGGCACCCAGAGGAACGTCTGTCGGTTGATCAGTTGCAGGCGGACGACGTTCAAGACACGAGACATCAGTGGACCTCCTGGTTGGTGACGACGGCTGCAGAGGCGGATGCGTGCTGTGTCAACCGCACGATGAGCTGTTGCAGCGATACGGGTGCGAGGTCGAGATCGGCCTCGACGATGGCGGCGCGGTCGATCGGGGTGAGGGCTCCGAGAACCGTGACGGATGCCACGCGTCCCAGCGACTCGCGGTGCAGGATCTCGCGGCCGGCGGCCCAGGCATCCACCCGAGCTGCGTCGCCGACCACGGTCGACGCGCGCCCGCGCACCTCTTCGGTGTCTTCATCGAGCAGGATGCGTCCCTTGTCGATCACGATGACCTTCTCGATGAGGTTCGCGACCTCGTCGATGAGGTGTGACGAGAGGATGATCGTGCGCGGATGCTCGGCGTAGTCCTCAAGCAGCCGGTCGTAGAAGATCTGGCGTGCGACAGCATCCAGGCCCAGATAGGGCTCGTCGAAGAAGGTGATCTCGGCGCGTGCGGCGAGCCCGATGATGACGCCCACCGCCGAGAGCTGTCCGCGCGAGAGCTTCTTGATCTTTGTCTTCATCGGCAGCCCGAACTCCTCGACGAGCCGGTCTGCGAGGGCCTGGTCCCAATTCGGGAAGAAGAGGCGCGCGGCACCGAACGCATGCTTGGCTGTTGCGTCGTCCGGGTACTTCTGCCCCTCGCGCACAAAGCAGATGCGGCTGAGGACGCGCGCGTTCTCGTAGGGATGCTCTCCGAACACCCGCACCTCGCCGGAGGTGGCGAAGTTCTGCGCGGTGAGGATCGACATCAGCGTCGTCTTGCCGGCCCCGTTGCGGCCGAGCAGGCCGTAGATCGTGTTCTTCTCGATCCGCAGCGACACGTCATCGAGGGCGAGCGTGTCCTTGTAGCGCTTGGTGAGGTTGCGTACCTCGATGACGGCGGTCATGCGGGGCTCCCTTCGGTGGATGCCGCGCGTTCGCGCAGCAGGGCGGTGAGGTCAGAGGGCGTCAGGCCGAGAGCGCGCGCCTCGGCCAGAAGCGGGTCGATGTAACGGTCAGCGAAGGCGGTGCGGCGTTCGGCGAGCAGGATGCCGCGCGCGCCAGGCGCGACGAACATACCGATGCCGCGGCGCTTCACGAGGATGCCCTTGTCGGTGAGCATGGCAACTCCCTTGGCGGCGGTGGCCGGATTGATCCGGTGGAACGCGGCGAGCTCGTTGGTCGACGGAGCCTGCTCCTCTTCGCGCAGGGAACCGCCGAGGATGGCATCCTCAATCGATTCCGCGATCTGCAGGAACAGCGGTCGGCCTTCGTCGATCACGTGCACCTCCGGTTGGTCGGTTAGTTACTCGACTAAGTAACCATGTAAGCGCGCGTGCGTCAAGACCCTTTCCTGGGCCCCGAGCGTGTCGAGGGGCCCCGCCTGTCGGGTCCTGGAGATCAACGGAAGTCCGCACGGCGTGTCGCGCCCCGAAACCGCCCTGACACGCCGCATCCGTTCGATCTCATCCCCAGGACCCCACGGCTCCCGCTCGGGGCGGCCCAGGGGGACCAGTGAATCGGGCCAGAACGAGGTGGGTCAGCGACCCAAGGTCACCTCATTCGCAGAGGCCTAGTCTTCGACCTTCATCGAGAAGTCGTACCAGGCAGGCACCGGGCGATCGGGGAACGCCTGCTGCCACAGGTCCGACATGCTCAGCTCGCCCTCACGCAGATCGGGCACGTCGAAGCGCTGCTCGAGCAGCACACCTGCGGCCTCGCGATCGCCATCGGCGAGTGCGGCCTTGATCGCCAGCACGCGGAAGCGTCCGAGCTCCCGAGTGCTCTCCGGCAGTGCAGCGATCAGGTACCTCGCCTCGTCGGCGCGCCCTGCGGCGAGGAGTGCGTCACCGAGTTCCAGGGCGAGCGGGATGCTGTCCGGCGCCAGCGCATGAGCATCCGTGAGGTGGGCGATGCCCGCATCGGCATCCGCCGAACCCACGGCCAGCCCCAGCCCGCGCAGCGCCCATGCGGTGCGGCGTTGACGCAGCGACGCCTCGTAGTGCGACACCGCCCGCGCGGTCTCCCCGGCCGCGTGCGCGATCACGCCCCGGTGGTAGTGCGTCAGCCAGCTCGCCGGTGCCGCGGCCAGCAGTCGCTCCCACAAGGGCCCATCGACATACGACAGCGGAGACTGGTGCGGCGCGGCCTCGTGGGCCTCGGCATCCTCGCCCGCGAGCAGCGTGGTCCAGTAGTCGCCGGCGCCGGGGGCGTGCGCCTGGAACGGGGCGCCGGGAAGACCGATGAACTCCGCACCGAACCGCTCCGAGATCGCCTCCTCGAGTGCGCCCCAGGGCGAGCCGATCGACAGCATCCGCCCGGGCGCCTGGTCGGCGACGGCCTCCAGTCGCGCGGTGGCCTCGGTGCCCAGTGCCTCGGATGCGGCGATGACGGCCGTGCCCACAGCATCCACCGCCTCTTCCCACTCCTCGTCGCGGCGTGCGTCATCGACCTGCACGGCGAGGAAGGTCTCGTGCCAGCGCCAGGTGGCCCGGCCGGGCATCGGCAGATTCTCGTACTGAGTGGTCGCCAATCCCGCCTGGATCTCGAAGTAGGCGCCGGTCTCGCCGCCGAGCCAGTCGCACCAGTGCCGGCCGCCGGGGGTGTCGCCCCAGACGAAGAGCTTGCGCCCGACCAGTGGCGCGGTCGACACATGTGCCAGGCCGCCGCCGGCGGCGTCCAGCGCGGCGATCCAGGGGCGCACCTCGCGGTTCGCCCCGTCGGCGGCCCCGATCACGTCGTAGAAGTAGTCGGCGGCGGCAGGGGCGGATGCCGGGCGGCTGCTGTCGTCGGCGGTGAGGTCGACGCGGTTGAGCGAGCCGTCATAGGCGGTGACGTAGGCGTGCGTGGCCGGGGCGTAGACGCGGCTGTCTTCGTGCTGCGTGACGGCGATGTTGGTCCACCAGTACATGCCGGTCTCGGTCGGATGCGGATTGTGCACGGTGACCTGCACGTGCAGGGCGGGCGCATGCGTGTCGAGCGTGGCATCGAGCTGCACGATCAGGCCGCGGGTGCGCTCGTACTCCCACATGCGCAGTACCGGCTCACCGTCGGGTCCGGTGACCTCGGCGGCGTACAGCGGGTCGCAGGTGAGCGGCCAGTGGCCGCGCGTGCCGATGTTCCACTCGACGCCGCCCGAGAACCAGGCGTTGCGCAGGGCGAGGTTCGCAGGCTGGAAGATCGCGTTGCGGTACACCAGATCGCGCCCAGTGGTGCGGTCGAGCAGGCGCACGAGGCGGCCGCCGAGGTCGAGGGCGAACTCGGCCCGCAGGTGCTCGTTCTCGAGCACGGCCAGGCGCATGGGGGCATCCTGGCGCTCACGGCCGTATTGATCCTGCAGCAGATACGGATGCATCGTGTCGACCTGCCCGTACCGGATGTTCGCCGCGATGTGCTCGGGGAGCACGTCGAGCGCCGCCTCGTACGGAGCCTCGGGCATCCCCGCCACCGGCGGTAGCGGGTTGACCTCGCCGACGGGGGCTGAGGGCAGGATCGTCTGGGTGATGGTGAGGGTGGCGCTCATCGCTGAAGGCCTTTCCGGACGCACTGTGGCGCTCCGTTGCGCGAGGATGGTTGCGCTAACATCCTAGCCCTGCGGGGCGTCAGCCGGTGATGTCCCTCCGACGAAGTGCGACGGCAGCGCCCAGCACGAGCACGAGGGCGATGCCCCAGGTGAGCGCGAGGCCCCCGGCATCCGCTCCGTCGAGCAGCGGTGGCTGGTGGTACACCCACGCGTACGGCGAGAGGGCGTTGAGCCACTCCAGGTCGCTCGACTGCTTCGCTACCGCCTGGAACACGTAACCGAGCACGGCGATCCCCGCGGCGGCGCCCGTGGCGTAGGCGGTGCGTCCGGTGAGCGCGCCGACGAGGAGGCCCGCGGCGGCGCTGAGATAGCTCACGCCCACGAGAGCGAGCGATGCACCGATGATGCGCGGCGGATCGATGCCCAGTTCCGACGGCTCATTGAGCCCCCAGACGATGACCCCGGCGAAGGCGCCCAGCCACAGCAGTCGCACGAGCACTGACAGCGCCGACTCGAGCGCATACTGCGCGCGACCGATGCCGTGGGCGAGGTCGAGTTCGAGACGGCCCGACTCCTCGGCCCCGGCGATCGCCGCCGATCCCCACAGCACCGCGGCGATGGTCAGCAGCAAGAAGCCCATGAGGCCGTAGAAGGTGCTCTGCGCATAACCGGCACCGGTCGCGATCTGGTCGTAGCCGAGGGTCTGCACGAGCTCTTTGGGCATCGAGGCGATGATGTCTTCGAGTTGCCCGCCCGCGCCGAAGCTGGGGTACAGGGGCAGGTAGAGGAAGAGCACGGCGGCGATGCCGACGCTCCACCCCAGCAGGCTGCGCCACGATTCACGCAGGCTGCGCCGGAACACGGGAAGGATGCCGTTCATCGCGCACCTCCCTTGCGCTCGCGCTCGCCCTCGCCGAGACCCCGTCTTTTCGCCGAGACCCCGTGCTGTCGACGCCCAGAGCCCGGGGTGTCGGCGACACGTGGGGGTTTCGACGAGGTGGGGTCGCCGTACAGCCGCAACACGCTCTCTTCGAGGTCGGGCTCCTCCATCGTCAGGTCATGCACGTCGTACTGTGCGAGTGCCTTCACGAGCGGATCGATCGCGCCCTCGATGGTGCCGGTGAGCAGCACGGCGTCGCCGCGCTCGGCGGCATTCGTCTCGGTCATTCCGGGAATCTGCGTGAAGCGCGAGAGGACGGATGCCGCATCGGCGCCGGTCAGCGTCGCCCGCACCCGTCGCACGGCGCCCAGGCGCAGCGAGGCGACATCGCCGTCGGCGACCACGCGCCCGTCGGCGAGCACGGCCACCTCGTCGGCCGCCTGCTGGATCTCGCTGAGCACGTGCGAGGACAGCAGCACGGTCTGCCCGGCATCCCTCGCCTCGCGGAGCATCTGCAGGAACTCGCGCTGCACGAGCGGATCGAGACCGCTCGTCGGCTCGTCGAGAATGAGCAGTTCGGGGCGATGCATGAACGCCTGGATGAGTCCGATCTTCTGCTTGTTGCCCTTCGACAGGCTACGCACCGGGCGATTCAGGTCGACTCCGAGGCGATCGGCGAGGTCGCCGACCATGCCCCTGTCGACCGGGCCCGAGACCTCGGCATAGAACGACAGAAGGCGGTGCCCGGTGGCGCGACCGTCGAGGCGCAGTTCGCCAGGCACGAAGCCGATGCGGCGGCGCAGCGCTGCCCCACCGCGCCGCGGGTCTTCGCCGAGCACGCTCACCGTTCCCGCCGTAGGGCGGATGATGTCGACGAGGGTGCGCAGCGTGGTGGTCTTGCCGGCGCCGTTGGGGCCGATGAGGCCGAACACGGTTCCGGGTCTCACGGTGAGGTCGAGGCCATGCAGTGCCACGTGGTGTCCGTAGCGCTTGTGCAGGTCGCGGGTCTGGATGGCGGCGGTCATGACGCTTCTCCTTCGGTGACGGATGGCCGATCTGCGGCGACGGCCTGGCGGGCGCCGTCGAGGAAGGCCGAGTTCGCGTAGATGCCGTGGGTGAGTAGTTCGAGTGTCGGCACGGTCGTGCGCAGCAGCCCCTCGGGGCTCAGTTGATCGGCGCCGAGGAACCGAGCGATCTGCGTGCGCATCATCACCGGGGCCAGCCCGATCAGCGCGACCAGCAGCGTGGTCATCTCGGGGTCGCTCATCTCGACGAGCAGGCCCGCCGCGCGCTGTTCATCGAGCACCTTGCGGGTGAGGGCGACGAGTTCGTCGAAGAGGTGGTCGGCGGCGGGGTTGCTGTCGCCGAGCATGCGGCTGAGGTAGTCGACGAACGGCCCGTAGCGCTGGGTGTCGGCGACGGCCGCGCGGATGCGATCGGGGGTGGGGCTATCGATGAGATCGTGCTTGTCGTCGAGGAAGAACGCGACGACGTAGTCGTCGCACGCCGCTCGCAGGGCGTTCTTGTCGCCGAAGTGATGCACGATCAGCGCCGGGCTGACCCCGGCATCCTTCGCGATGCTGCGCAGGCTGGCCGCTTCGAACCCGTCGCGTGCAAACGCGCGGATCGCCGCGTCACGGATGCGGGCGCGGGCGGTGAGATCTTCCGATGCTGAACGCATGTACAGCAGGCTAAACACTTGTACAGCCTGCGTCAAGGGGTGCTGCCGATCGGCTCGGTACGCTGGGCGGATGCCGTCGTTCGACTTCTCCCGCCTGCGGCGCTTTCCCGACGTGGAGGCGCCGAACCTGCAGGCGTGGGATGCCACCGATGAGCTTCTCGTCGCGCGTGCGCTCGCCGCAGGCGTGCCCGGCGAGCAGATCGCCGTGATCGGTGACGAGTACGGCGCGATCACGCTCGCGCTGACGGATGCCGGGCTCACCGGCATCCGCGTGCATCAAGACCTCGTCACCGGGCGCCGCGCCCTCGCCAGGAACGCAGACGCCCTTGGCCTCGACGGTTTCGCGTCGCACGAACTCGACGCGGCACTGCTCACCGATGCGCGCCTCGTGCTGCTGCAACTACCCAAGGCGCTCGCCGAGCTGGAGGAGATCGCCGATGCGGTCGCTCGCTGGGCGGCAGCTGATGTCGAACTCGTCGCCGGCGGGCGGGTGAAGCACATGACCCTCACTCAGAACGAGGTGCTGGCTCGGTCGTTCGGCCGGGTGCAGCCGCAGCGGGCCGAGCGCAAGTCGCGCTTGATCGTGGCATCCGAGCCGCTGCCGGTGCCCCAGAACCCACCCTTTCCCGTCTCACGGACCCATGACGGGCTGGTGCTCTGCGCCTACGGCGGGGCGTTCGCCGGCGCCGGCCTCGACATCGGCACCCGGGTGTTGCTCGACCAGCTTCCCACGCTCACCGCGGGGCGGGCGCAGGCCCCGACCGTCATCGACCTCGGCTGCGGAACCGGCGCCCTGGCGGCGACGTTCGCGCTGCACAACCCCGACGCGACGATCATCGCCACCGACCGCTCGGCGTCGGCTGTGCGCTCCTCCGCCGCCACGATGCAGGCCAACGGCCTCGCCGACCGCGTGCGCGTCACGCTCGACGACGCCGGTTCCGAGCTGCCGGATGCCAGCGCCGACCTCGTGCTGCTGAACCCGCCGTTCCACCTCGGCGCCAGCGTGCACGAGGGCGCCGGACGCCGACTCATCGACGCCGCGGCACGCCTGCTCCGCCCTGGCGGTGAGGTGTGGACCGTCTTCAATTCGCACCTCGATCATCGCCGCGCCCTCAGCCGGGCGGTGGGCGAGACCGAGCAGGTCGCCCGCACCCCGAAGTTCACCGTCACCCGGAGTGTGCGACGCGCCTGAGCGGGTCGGCGAGTGCTGCGCAATCCGTCAGGCATGTCTCGTTTGGATAACGCGATTTGCCACCTCACCGGCCCATCGTTACGTTGGAAAGAGGGCCTGACGGCCCGAGACCAGTCCGCGACCGTGTTCCCAGCTGTGCATCAGAGGGATGCGGCCGTACGGTCGGTGATCTCCTGCACGGGTCCGATATCCGTTGCCTGAGCCGCCTGCACGGCGTCGTCGACGCGGCCATGTGATCATCACCCGGGCGTAACCGAAGTGGGCTCTCCGAGACCCGAAAAAGTCGGGGAGCCACCGGGGGAACAGTGTCCGACATCGCTCTTGAAGCGCGCCATCTGTACAAGGTGTTCGGCCGTAGTCCGCAGCAGGCGGTCAAGCGGCTCAAGGCCGGGGAGACCCGCGCCGATGTGCAGGATGCCGGGACCGCCGCCGTGATCGACGCAAGCTTCACCGTGAACCGCGGTGAGATCTTCGTGATCATGGGGCTGTCCGGCTCTGGCAAGTCCACCATCATCCGCATGCTCAACGGTCTGCACGATGCGACCGATGGCACCATCACCGTCGCCGGCGACCCGATCACCGGCATCCCGAGCGGCCGCCTGCGTGAGCTGCGCCGCGACCACGTCTCGATGGTGTTCCAGCACTTCGCGCTGCTGCCGCACCGCACCGTGGCCGCGAACGTCGCCTATCCGCTCGAACTGCGTGGCGTCGGCAAGGCCGAGCGCCTGGCCAAGGCCGAGGAGATCCTGTCCCTGGTGGGTCTGCACGGTCAGGGCGAGAAGCTCCCGAGCGAACTGTCGGGTGGCATGCAGCAGCGCGTGGGCATCGCCCGTGCGCTCGCCGCCGACACCGACATCCTCCTCATGGACGAGGCGTTCAGTGCGCTCGATCCGCTGATCCGCCGCGAAATGCAGGAGCAGCTGCTCGAGCTGCAGCAGAAGCTGCACAAGACGATCGTCTTCATCACGCATGACCTCAACGAGGCGATGTTCCTCGGTGACCGCATCGCCGTGATGCGCGACGGTCGCATCGTGCAGATCGGCACGCCGGAGGACATCCTCACCGACCCGGCCAATGACTACGTCGAGCAGTTCGTGCAGGACGTCGATCGTGCGCGCGTGCTCACGGCCGCCAACGTCATGGAGCGCGCCCGCCCGGTCGTCGGCGTGAACGCCGGTCCGCGCACGGCGCTGCGACAGATGCGTGACGCCTACATGTCGGCGACCTACGTCACCGACCGTGACCGCAAGCTGGTCGGTATCGTCACCGACCGCGATGCCGTCAAGCTGCTGCGCAAGGGGCAGACCGACCTGGCGTCGATCCTCAAGCCGGTGCCGCAGAGCGTCGACGAGAACGAGGTGCTGATGAACCTGTTCATCCCCGCCGTCGAGTCGCCGCTGCCGCTCGCGGTGACGGATGCCGAAGGGCGCCTCGCCGGCGTCATCCCCCGTGTCACCCTGCTCGCCGCGCTCGGCCCCGGGCCCGGCGCGACGGAGGAGCTCATGCTGCCGCTGGATCCGATGCCGCAGGCCGAGATCGACGCGGCGCTGGACGGCGACTGGAGTGCCCCTTCGACAAGCTCAGGGACCCAGCATGACTCAGGGACCCAGAAGGAAGAGGAGGTGCGCTGATGGACGGCTTCCACCTGCCGATCGGCACCTGGGTCGCGAACGCGATCGACTGGGTCAAGGACAACCTCGAGTGGCTGCTCGACGGCATCAGTCTCGTCGTCAGCTTCCTCGTCGACGGTCTCACGAGGATGCTGCTCACCCCGCACTTCATCGTGGTCATCCTCATCGCCGCGCTCATCGCGTGGCTGGTGACCTCGTGGAAGCTCGCGCTGGGCACCGCGATCTCGTTCCTCGTCATCGTGGGCATGGGCCTGTGGGTGCCGGCGATGCAGACCCTCGCACTTGTGCTCGTCGCGGCGTTGATCGCCCTGGCGATCGCGATCCCGCTGGGCATCTGGTCGGCGCGCAACGCGACCGTCCGCGCGGTGATGAAGCCGATCCTCGACTTCATGCAGACCATGCCCGCCATGGTCTACCTGATCCCCGCGATCGTGTTCTTCAGCATCGGTGTGGTGCCGGGCCTGGTGGCCACGGTCATCTTCTCGCTGCCGCCCGGCGTGCGCCTCACCGAGCTCGGCATCCGCGGCGTCGACGCCGAGACGGTCGAGGCAGGGCAGGCGTTCGGCGCGACGCCGGGACAGATCCTGCGCGGCATCCAGCTGCCCCTGGCGATGCCGACGATCATGGCCGGCGTCAACCAGGTCATCATGCTCGCGCTGTCGATGGCGGTCATCGCCGGTATGGCCGGCGCCGACGGCCTGGGCAAGCTCGTCGTCGGGGCGATCTCGACGCTCAACACGGCGGCCGGCGTCGAGGCAGGTCTCGCCGTCGTGCTCATCGCCGTGTTCCTCGACCGGGTCACCGCGGCGCTGGGTGCGCCGGGCTCGCACGGCTCGTCGCTGCTCGGCATCCTCTCCCGGCGGCGGACGCGGCGCCGCCGCGAGATCGCGGAGGCAGAGGCGGATGCCGCAGCCGAGGCGACCGCACAGGCCGACCAGCTGGTCAGCGCCGGGGCGCGCCACGCCTCCCCCTGAAGAATCCTGAAATCACACATACGGAACGCAAGAGAAAGAGACACACAGCATGAAGATGAACCGCAAGATCACGGCAATCGCGGCGCTCGGCGCCGCCGCCACGCTGGTCCTTGCCGGCTGCAGCAGCGACGGCACCGGTGGCACCGGTGGCACCGGAGGCACCACGTCGGGCGAGACCGGCGCGGGCGACAAGGGCACCATCACCCTGGGCTTCCTGCCCAGCTGGACGGACGGCCTGAGCACCGCGTACCTGCTTGAGGACCAGCTGGAAAAGCTCGGCTACACCGTCGAGATGAAGACCCTCACCGAGGCGGGGCCGCTGTACACCGGTCTCGCGCAGGGCGATGTCGACATCTACCCGTCGGCCTGGCCCGAGCTCACCCACGCCTCGTACATGGAAGAGTACGGCGACGACATCGAAGATCTCGGCGCGTACTACGAGAACGCCAAGCTGACCATCGCGGTGCCCGAGTACACCGACATCGACTCCCTCGACCAGCTGGCCGGCAACGCCGACATGTTCGACGGCAAGATCATCGGCATCGAGCCCGGCGCCGGGCTCACCAAGCAGACGCAGGAGTCGATGATCCCCGCGTACGGCCTGGAGGGCGAGTATGAGCTCGTCACCTCGTCGACCGCCGCGATGCTCACCGAGCTCAAGGAGGCGACCGACAACCAGGAGGACATCGTCGTCACACTGTGGCGTCCGTTCTGGGCCAACGAGGCCTTCCCGGTGAAGGATCTTGAAGACCCGAAGGGCGCCATGGGCAAGCCCGAGGCGCTGCACTTCCTGGGCCACAAGGGCTTCACCGAGGAGTTCCCCGAGGCTGCCGAGCTGATCGCGAACATCAAGCTCGACGACGCCCAGTACGGCCAGCTCGAAGACCTCGTCGTCAACGAGTACGGCGAGGGCAAGGAAGCCGAGGCAGTGGATGCCTGGATCGCCGAGAACCCTGACGCGTTCGAGGGCATCCAGGACTGACCCGCTCCCGGTCCCTGAGCGAGCGCAGCGAGACGAAGGGCGAGTTCCGGTTGACGGGCGCGCCCTTCGTCTCGTCGCTGCGCTCCTCGCTCAGGACCCAGCTCGGCGCGCGGGTCCCTGAGCGAGCGAAGCGAGACGAAGGGCCCTCAGGACCCGGCTCGGCGCTCAGGACCCCAGGCTTAGCGACTAGACTGTACCCCTACGGGGTATTGGAGGAGCGGATGCCGCAGGCGGTGACTCGACGACGTGTCGTGCTGCTTGTCGTGCTCGGCCTGCTCGCCGGGCTGCTGGGCATGCACGCCCTCGGCCTGCACGCGCTCGCCGCCCCCGGCGGGTCGGCCTCTGCCCACCACGCCGTCGCCACTCCGGCATCCGACCACCACGCGGCGGCCGCCGGCGCGGCCACGCACGACACCACCGCGCACCCGGCGCATCCGGCATCCGCTGTCTGGACCTGTGCCGACTGCGAACCCGCGCACGACGCCCTCGCGGCCTGCGTTCTGGCGCTGCTCAGCGTCGTCCTGCTGCTGCTCCGCCCCTCTGTGTGGGGCCGGCTGCAGGCGCTGCTCGCCACGCGCCCGCGCATCTGGCCGGCGCTCGCGCGCCCCGCACCGCCCTCACTTCTCACCCTCTGTATCAGTCGTAGATGACGGGTGCTCTGGCATCCGATGCGCTCGCGTCGGTGCCGACGCATTCGCGCGCCCGCGCCCGCCGGCGCGCCCTACGACTGAAGGAGAACACAATGTTGAAGCGAACCGCGGCCGGTGCCGCACTGGCCGTCGCTGCCGCTCTCGTGCTGGCCGGATGCTCCGGCCCGACCACCAGCCACGAGGACATGCCCGGAATGGGCGCATCCGAGAGTGAGAGCGTGCAGGCCAACCAGGCGGACGTCATGTTCGCCGCGATGATGATCCCGCATCACGAGCAGGCGATCGAGATGTCAGACATGGTGCTCGCGAAAGAGGGCATCGACCCGGATGTCGCCGATCTCGCGCAGCGGATCAAGGCTGCCCAGGGGCCCGAGATCGAGCTGATGCAGCAGTGGCTCGACGACTGGGGCGTCGACGAGATGCCGAGCTCCATGGATCACGGCGGCATGATGGGCGAAGGCGACATGGACGCCCTCGAGCAGGCCGACGGTGCCGAGGCATCGCGGTTGTTCCTCGAGCAGATGATCGTGCATCACGAAGGGGCGATCGAGATGGCCGAGGACGAGTTGGAGGGCGGGGAGAACCCGGATGCCCTCGAGCTCGCCAGCGCGATCATCGAGGCCCAGAGCACGGAGATCGAAGAGATGCAGGAGCTGCTCGCCCGATGATGCCGCGCACGACACGAACGATCCGCATCGCCCTCGCCGGGCTCGCGCTGGCTGCCGTGCTCACCGGATGCACCGCGCAGGGCGCCCCGGCGCCGTCGGCCCCGCCCGAGACGGAGGCCTCTCCCCTGGACGCCCTCGAGCATGTGCACGAGATCGCGTTCCGCGGTGAGACGGTGCTCATCGCCAGTCACCAGGGGGTGTACTCGGTCGTCCCGGCAGACGGGCAGCTCGAGCTCGTCGGCGACACCGCGTTCGACGCGATGGGCATGGCGGCGACGGATGCCGGAACGCTGGCCTCTGGGCATCCCGGTGCCCACACCGACGAGGTATTCGTCGGGCCGAACCTGGGACTGATCTCGTCGGACGGCGGGGGATGGGAGTCGGTCGCGCTCAGCGGCGAGGTCGACTTCCATGCCCTGACCGCGGCGGCCGATCGGTCGGTGATCGCCGGGTTGCCCTCGGGCGACACCACGGTGCTGACGAGTGTCGATCTGGGTCAGACCTGGGAGCGCGGCGCCACCCTGGAGGCACGTGACCTGGTCTACGTCTCCGGTGATCTCATCGCCACGACGGCCGAGGGGCCGGTACGCAGCGAGGACCGCGGGATGACCTTCGAGCCGATCGAGGGTGCGCCGCTGCTGGTGATCGTCGCGGCGAACCCGTCGGGCGAGCTCGTCGGCGTCGACGCGACCGGCGCGATCGTGCACTCCGGTGGCGCCGAGTGGACGACGGTCGGCCAGGCGTCCGGGTCGGCGGTCGCGATCGCGGTGGACCAGGACGGGACGATCGCACTCGTCGATGATCGGGGCCTGGTCATCAGCAGCGACGGCGGCGCGACCTGGGAGCCTGTCGCCCTGACGATGTGACCCACCCCGGTCCCTGAGCGAGGAGCGCAGCGACGAGACGAAGGGCGCTCAGGGACCGGCTCACCTCTCCCGGTCCCTGAGCGAGGAGCGCAGCGACGAGACGAAGGGCGCTCCCACCCCGGGGCTCACACTCCCGGTCCCTGAGCGAGGAGCGCAGCGACGAGACGAAGGGCGCAGCGCGGGTGTGGGGCCCTTCGACAGGCTCAGGGACCCAACTTGTGGGGCCCTTCGTCTCGCTGCGCTCGCTCAGGGACCTAACCCACGCCGGTCCCTGAGCGAGGAGCGTAGCGACGAGACGAAGGGCGCTCAGGGACCGGAAGGGGCGCTCGGCCCCGGCACGGCGCCTCCGCTCGCGAGGGCCGCGTAGGCGGCATCCACCAGCGCCACGGCGAGCACGCCGTCGGCGGGCGTCACGCGGGTGTCGCGCTGTTCGACGCGCGCTGCGACGAAGTCGGCGAGCTGGGTGAGGTACGGGTCGGTGTCGGATGCGGGCGGCAGGTATCCGGCATCCCCCGTGTCGCCGGCGCTGTCGACCCGCAGCGCCCCGCGGGTGCCGAACAGCTCGGCGCGCGAGTGGAACGGGGTGCCCGGCTCGGCCCAGTCGGCGCGCACACGACTGACCGCGCCGCTCACATGTTCGAGCACGACCTCGGCGCTCACCGGCGGGGTGACGAGGCTGCCGTCGGCGGGCGGGGTCTGGGTGGCGGAGACCCGGGCGACCGGCCCGGCGAACCAGACCGCCTGGTCGAGGTCGTGGATCATGAGGTCGCGGATGATGCCGCCGCCGGAGTCCTGGTCGTAGAACCACGCGACCGCGGGCGCGGCGACCGTACGGCGGAAGGTCAGTTCGACGAGGTCGCCGATGACGCCGGCATCCACTTCCTGCTTCGCGCGGGCGTAGTCGCCGAAATATCGGACGACGTGGGCCGGGAACAGGCGTACACCCGCCTCGGATGCTGCCCGCACGATGTCTGCGGCCTCGGCGGCAGTCAGCGCGAGCGGCTTCTCGCAGACGACATCGCGGCCGCGCGCGATCGCGGCCAGGGCGATCGCGGTGTGGGTCGAGGTCGGGCTGATGATGTCGACGACATCGACCGCGTCGATGAGCTCGTCGAGCGTGGGTACGAGGGTGAGTCCGTGCTGGGCGGCGAGGGCTGCCGCGCCGCGCCGGTCGAGGATGCTGATCTCAGCGCCGATCTCCAGCCAGGCGGCGATGTGCGGTGGGGCGATGCCGCCGGCGCCGACGATTCCGACGCGCAGGTCCGTCACTGCTCGGCCTCGGGCCGCGGGGCCGGGGCGGGTAGCTCGCGCGCCACCTGCTTCTCGAGTACTTCGACTGCCTCGTCGGAGAGCAGGATGAGGCCGTCGAGTTCTTCGCGCACGCGCTGGTAGGCGACGTGGCGTTCGGCCTGCGTGGCCGACTCGTCGATCGCGACCTGCAGGAGTTTCTGCGCCCGGTCGAGGCGCTTGCGTTCGTCTTCGGTGAAGGTCGAGTCGCGCAGGCGGCGGGCATCGCGCTCGGCGACCTCGAACGCGACGGCGTAGTTGCCGACGGCATCCAGGTACTCGGTGATGCGCTGCTCCGAGACCTTCGCGTCGGCGGATGCCGGCCGGAGGGCATCCGCCGTCTTCTTCGCCCGTAGGAACGCCGCCGTGAGCGGCTGGCGACCGTCGCTCATCGCGGGGAAGGCGATGAGCTTGGCGACGTCGAGTTCATAGTCGAGCCAGCGTGCGGTGATCTCGTCGTGCTCGCCCATGAGCCGGGTGAGCAGTTCATCGGGGGCGACGGATGCCGCCGCGTCGACGATCTGGGGGTGGGCGCCGGTGCCCCGCATGAGTGCCTTGGCCTCGAACTCGGCCGCCTTCATCTCACCCTTCACCCGGATGCGTTCGAGCCGGCGCTCATGACGGTTCTTGGCCGCGCGCTCCCAGGCCTTGGCGGCACCTCCGGCCATACCCATGAGGGGGAACACCAGCCACCAGTAGCTGCCGGCGAACGTCCAGAATCCCCGGATGAACTCGTCCATGATGAGGCCAGCCTAGTAAGCCCGCGACGACTCAGGCGGGTCTCTGCGCGGCATGGGTGCTGTCCTGCCGCGCCGGCCCAGGTTCAGGGCAGCAGCGTGAACCCGGATTCGTAGCGGGTCTTGCCGAGCGCGGCGAGGATGATCTGCAGAAAGCCCATCGCCTCGAGCTCCCGCGCCCGCGAGAGCGGCCCGACATCGACGGCGCGCATACCCGCACCCTCGATGAGGGCGGCGACGGCGATCTTCGCCTCGGCGTAGTCGCCGGCGAACAGCACCGTCGTCGGCGTCGTGCCGTTCGTTCCGCTGGTGAGCGTATCGCCGAGGTTCACGTTGAAGGCTTTCACCACCGCGGCGCCCTGGGGCAGCTGCCGGGCGAGCTCAGCCGCGGTCGACGAGTCGGGCGGCGACTTCAGCTCGTCGTAGGTGCTGAAGTCGATGGGGTTGGCGATGTCGATGACCACCTTGTCGCGCAACCGGTCACGGTAGTGCTCGAGAATGCTCGGGTAGGCGTTGTATGGCACGGCGAGCACGACGAGGTCACCCGTGAGGTCGTCCCCGAGGGCGCCGTAGGTGGCGTCGGTGCGGTCGCCGGACGAGCTGGAGGTGCTGCGGCGGATGATCTGGATGTCGGCACCGGCACGGGCGGCGACCTCGGCGATCGCCGAGCTCATCTTGCCGCTGCCGATGATGCTGATCGAACTCATGCGTACTGCACCTTTCTGAACTGGCTGAGCGCCTTCTCGGCGACTTTGAGGGCGTCGTAGTCGAAGACCGCGCTACGACGGAAATCTCGCCCGACGCGCAGATCGGCGTCGCGCTTGGCGAGGTCGACGAACTCGTACTGGGCGTCGAACATCGCGCCCGCCCGGCGTGAGCCGTGCTGCAGGATCGCGGTGCGTTGCATGCGTACCGAGGTGTAACGGCGGAAAGCCTCGGGGATGTCGGCGGGGCTCTCGGCCGCGCCGAGGAACACCGCCAGGGCCATGCTGTCCTCGATCGCCTGGTTCACGCCCTGCCCCTGATGCGGCAGCATCGTGTGCGCGGCGTCTCCGAGCAGGGTGATCGGCCCGTGCGACCAGTTGGTGAGCGGCTCGTGGTCGAACAGACCCCACCAGAAGGTCTTCTCGATCGACTCGATGAACCGATGCAGGCGCGGATCCCAGTCGTCGCCCGCGAATTCGGCCGCGAGCTCGTCGACCTCGGCCGGGCCCGACCAGGGTCCTTGCAGGGGTCGGTCGCTGGGCACACCGGCGACGAAGTTGAACAGTTTGCGCTGCTGCAGCGGATAGGCCATGAAGTGTCGTCGGTTGCCCATCCACACCTGGCTGATCATCCGCCAGTCGTCGGGCAGCCGCGAGGCATCGACGACGCCTCGGTAGACGATGTAGCCCGAGTAGACGGGCTCGGGGAACTGCATCACCGAGCGCCGCACCACCGAGTGGATGCCATCGGCGCCGATCACGGCGTCGAAGTCCTCGACGGTGCCGTTCTCGAAGGTGAGACGCACGCCGGCATCCAGCGTCTGCACGGAGGCGAGCCGGTGGCCGAGCCGGATGATCTGCGGGTCGACCTCGCTCGCAAGGGCGTTGATGAGATCGGGGCGGTACATGCCGATGTTGCGGTACTCGCGGTTCGAGTCCTCCCAGGCGGCATCCGTGACGAGATTTCCCATCGCGTCCTGGTACACGCCGTGACCGTCTGGAACAGCGCCGACGTTCCGGATCTTCTCGAGCACTCCGAGTCGGTCCAGCACGCGCTGCGCGTTCGGGGCGACGGTGACCCCGGCTCCCACTTCCCCCAGCGCGCTGGCCTGTTCGAAGACGGTGACCTCGACGCCGGCGAGCCGCGTGAGGGCGATGGCGGCGGTGAGACCGCCCATCCCTCCACCGATGATCGCGATTCGGGCTCTCTGGTCTGACATGGTTCTCTCCTTCACTGGCTGTGGGGTCGGATGCCGCGTGCTCACCGCGCGTCGGCGAGCGTCGCAGGGGGCTTTCCCGGGCTGAACATCGTGGCTCCGGATGCCTGCTCGGCCTCGTTGTCCGGGCCGAGGGGGATGCCGGAGCGGTCGCGCAGGCACAGGGTGGCAGCGGCGCCGAGCAGGGTGGCGGTCAGCAGATAGCCCGACACGGCTGCCGTGCTCCCCGTGGCATCCAGCAGCATCTGCGAGATCATCGGGGCGAATGCGCCACCGAACACGGCGCCGATCGCGTAGGTGATCGAGACTCCCGAAAAGCGGATGGATGCCGGGAAGATCTCGGCGTACCACGAGGCCAGGGGGCCGTAGGTGAGACCGAGCCCCGTCGAGATGAGCACCAGGGCGACGTACAGGCCGGGCAGACCGGCGTGACTGACGAGCCAGAAGACGGGGAAGACGACCGCGGCCTGGAGGGCGAAGCCGATGAGGAAGGTGTTGCGGCGGCCGATGATGTCGGCCAGGTAGCCCGCGAGCAGGGTCGAGAAGAACCACACCACCGCGGCGACGGTGGCCGCGACGAGCACGGACGTCGTGTCGAGGTTCTGCTGGCTGATTGCGTAGTTGTTGAGGAAGCCGCCGGTGGTCATGTATCCGAGCGTGCCGTTACCGACGAACACGAGCGCGGCCAGTACCACGAGGTACCAGTGGCGCTGGAAGAGGGTGATGATGGGCACCTTCGTCTGCTGGCCGCGCTCGGCGATCTCGGCGAACACGGGGCTTTCCTCGACCGAGCGGCGGATGATGAAGCCGACGACGATGAGGACGATGCTCAGGAGGAACGGGATACGCCATCCCCACTGCAGGTACGCCTCGCCCGGCGCGATGAGACCGGTCATCAGCGCGGTCACGCCGGAGGCGAGGAGGAATCCGAGCGGCACGCCGAGCTGCGGCCAGGAACCGGCGCGACCGCGACGGTTGGCGGGGGCGTGCTCGACGGCCATAAGCACAGCGCCGCCCCACTCGCCTCCGGCGGAGAGGCCCTGAAGAATGCGCAGAAGAAGCAGCAGGATCGGCGCGGCGATGCCGATCTGGGCGAATGTGGGCAGCACCCCGATGAGCGTCGTTGCGACACCCATGAGAACCAGTGTGGCCACGAGCATCGCGCGTCGGCCGATCACGTCACCGAAGTGCCCCGCCAGAAACGCCCCGAGCGGCCGGAAGAGGAACGAGATGCCCACCGTTGCGAAGGACAGAAGCAACGCGATTTCCTTGCCTGCGGGCTGGAAGAACAGCTGGGCGAACACGAGCCCTGCGCTGGTCGCGTAGATGAAGAAGTCGTACCACTCGATGGTTGTGCCGATGATCGTCGCGAAGGCGATTCGGCGTTGGGAAGTGTGGCTGCCTGCGGCAAGGGTGGAGCTCATCGGTGTCCCTAACGTCGTTGTCACCCCTCGGGAGAGGGGATCGGGAGGGTGGTCTTCTCCATGGTCGGGCTCATCACTCTGTATGTAAATCACAGTAAAATGAGGAGATAGTTCGGTCTGACTGAAGAAGAAAGCCGGGGACGACGTGGCTGATGTGAGCATGCGGCAGCTGGAGCTGTTCGCCGCGCTGCCGAACTTCGCCACGCTCAGCGCGGCGGCCGCGCACCTGCACATCTCCGAGTCGGCGCTGTCACAGGCGATCACGAGCATCGAGAAAACGGTGGGCCAGCAGCTGTGTGTGCGGCGCAAGGCGCGGGGTCTTACCCTCACCCCGAGCGGACAGGAGTTCGCCTACCGGGCCCGCCAGATCGTCGCCGACGCGCAGGAACTCGTGCTCGGCGCACGCCTGGGCGATGAGCTGCGCGGCCCGGTGAAGCTCGGCTGCTATGACAGCTTCGCGACGAACGTGATCCCCGAGCTCCTCGAGAGCTTCCCCGCCCGGCATCCCGGTGTGCGCATCGACATCATGGTGGGCACCAACGAGGAACTGCTCTCAGAACTCGACGCCGGGCGGCTCGACGTCGCGCTCGTCTACAACGTCGCCCTGCCACTGGGCTACCGCCGCCGGCGGATCTACCCCACCGAACTCGAGGTGCACCTGCATCCGGAGCATCCGCTCGCACAGGCCGAGGCGATCGACCTCGCCGATCTGGCCGACGAGCCGTACATCCAATACGACGCCACACCGGGCACCAGCAACGTCACCGATGCCTTCACCGCGCGCGGTCTCGCGCCACGCGTCGAGGCGCGCGTGACTCAGATCTCGCTTGTCGAGGCGCTCGTCGCCCGGGGGATGGGCTACGGCCTGCTCATGTCGCGGCCCAATCCGCTACCGATGAGCATCGAGGGGCGGCCGGTCGTCGTACGCCCGCTGGATCCGCCGGTGACAGTCTCGCACGTGGTGGGCATCTGGCCCCAGGAGATGAACCTGACGCCGCGGGCCTCCGCGCTACTCGATTTCGCCGTGGAGCGCTTCGGCGGGTGATGAGATCCGGATGCCACCAGTCCCGGCATCCGGCCCCTCGGGTCAGGCGGCCTGTTCGTCTTCGTCGGCCGCGATCTTCTGCATCAGTTCGCCGGCGATCTTCTGCACCTCAGGCAGGTAGCGGGCGACGACGGCATCCGCGTCGACCAGGCCCCATGCGGGCGTGTAATCGGTGCGCTCGATGGTGAAGGCGCCGTGGCCGGGTACGAGGTCGAGGCCGATGAACTCGAGCACCTCGCGCAGCTGCTTGGCGGCCGCACCGCCGCCGTGGGCGCCGTAGCTGATGATGGCGGCCGGGCGGCCCTTCCACTCGGCGTAGAGGTAGTCGATGGCGTTCTTCAAGGCCGCGGGGTAGCCGGCGTTGTACTGCGGAGTGACGAACACCACCGCGTCGCTCTCGGAGATCTGCTTCGCCCAGGCGACCGTGTGCTCCTGCGAGTACTGGTTCATGCTGGCCATGAGGGGCTCGTCGAGCAAGGGCAGATTGATCTCGGCAAGGTCGAGCACCTGGATATCGGCATCGACCGTGTCGGCGAAGACGGCTGCGGTGGCATCCGTGAGCTGGCGACCGATGCGCACCGGACGCGTGCTGCCGACGATGAGGCTGATGCGAGGGCGATTCTGCGACACAGGAATGTCCTTTCAGGTGAATACTTCCCGGTGGAACGTGCGTGGTTCCGGGGGTATTCCCTGGGGGCTGCTGGATGCGGGCAGAGTCAGACGCCGCGCTTCTCCGCGCACGCCACACAGAACTCGGCGAACGGGCGGATCGCGAGCCGCCCCTCGGGGATCGGTGTGCCGCATCCGGCGCAGACGCCGTAGGTGCCGGCATCCAGCCGGGCAAGCGCGTCGTTGACCTGATGCAGTTCCAGTGCCGCGGCATCCGCCAGCGCCGACAGCCGCGACCATTCTGACGACAGCGTCACGCCCTCAGGGTCGTGCTCGTCGTCGTCGTTCTGGCCCTGCCGATCGTGCACGAGCTCGGCCAGCGTGGCCGCGGCCGCCTCGGCGCGCGCCGCGGACTCTGCCCGCAGGGCCGTCAGCCGGGCGCGCGCGTCATCCATGCCGGTCAGCGTACGCCCGTGTTCGTGCACGCGGTGAGCGCAAATGCTGCTCCCCGGGCCGATTCAGCGACGTTTCTGCTCACCGCGTGGGCGTTCGACGGGGCTGGGGCCCTTCGACAAGCTCAGGGACCCAGGGCGCTCAGGGCCCTTCGACAAGCTCAGGGACCCAGCGCGCTTCAGCCGAAGAGCAGGGAGAGCACGGTCGCGCCGCCACCGACGAGGATCAGCGACACGATCACGACCCAGGCGGTGATGCGGATGCGGCGGTTGCGGCGCTCGCCGAGGTCGCCGTAGTCGTCGGTCTCGTCGGTCATGCGGGGATCTCCGTCACGGTCGGGCCGAACACGGCGGGCAGCGTGGCCTGCGAGGTCTCGCGCAGGTCGGCGACCGAGATCGTGAAGACGTCCTGCACCTCGAGGGTGGGCTCGCTGTCGGTGACGCCGATGCGCAGCACCGGGTAGTCGCGTCCCTCGCACAGCCCGCGGAACTTCACGTCCTCCTCGCGGGGCACGGTCACGATCACGCGGCCGGTCGACTCCGAGAACAGGGCGGTCGCGGCATCCACACCGTCGCGCTCCATGATCTCGGTCAGCCACACGCGGGCGCCGACGCCGAAACGCATCACGCCCTCGGCGAGAGCCTGGCCGAGGCCACCCTCAGAGACGTCGTGCGCGCTCGAGATCAGCCACTCGTCGCGGGCGCCGGAGATGAGGCCGGCCAGGCGCTTCTCGGCATCCAGATCGACCTTCGGCGGCAGCCCGCCCAGGTGGCCGTGGATGACGTCGGCCCATGCCGAACCCGACAGTTCGGTGTCGGTCACGCCGAGCAGGTAGATGTTCTCGCCGGCATCCTGCCATCCGGAGGGGATACGGCGGGAGACGTCGTCGATGATGCCCATCACGCCGACGAGCGGAGTCGGGTGGATCGGCACGTCGCCGGTCTGGTTGTAGAACGAGACGTTGCCGCCGGTGACGGGGATGCCGAGGTCGTAGCATCCATCGGCAAGGCCGTCGACGGTCTGCCCGAACTGCCACATGACCTCTGGGTTCTCGGGGGAACCGAAGTTCAGGCAATCGGTGATGGCGGTCGGGGTCGCCCCGGTGACGGCGACGTTGCGGTACGCCTCGGCGAGGGCGAGCTGCGCACCCGCGTACGGGTCGAGCTGGCAGTAGCGGCCGTTCGCGTCGGTGGCGATCGCGAAGCCCAGGCCCGACTCCTCGTCAACGCGGATCATGCCGGCGTCATCGGGGAAGCTCAGGGCCGTGTTGCCGAGCACGTAGTAGTCGTACTGGTTGGTGATCCAGCTCGTGTCGGCGAGGTTGGGCGAGCCCACCAGGCGCAGGAACTGCTCGCGCAGCACGGCCGGGTCGTTCGAGCGGCCGAGGGCTTCGGCGGCATCCGCCTGCAGCGCGTCGATCCACGTCGGGTACGCGACCGGACGGTCGTAGACGGGGCCGTCGACCGCGACCGTGGACGGGTCGACATCGACGATGCGCTCGCCCTGCCAGTCGATGACCAGGCGGCCGTCTCCGGTGACCTCGCCGAGCACGCTGGTCTCGACCTCCCACTTGTTGACGACATCCATGAAGGCGTCGAGCTTCTCGGGGGCGACGATGGCCATCATGCGCTCCTGCGACTCCGACATGAGGATCTCCTCAGCGGTCAGCGACGGGTCGCGCAGCAGCACGTTATCGAGCGAGACGTGCATGCCCGAGTTGCCGTTCGCGGCCAGCTCGCTGGTGGCGCACGAGATGCCGGCGGCACCGAGGTCCTGGATGGCCTCGACGAGCTCACCGCGGTACAGCTCGAGGCAGCACTCGATGAGCACCTTCTCGGCGAACGGGTCGCCGACCTGCACGGCGGGACGCTTGGTCGGTCCGGTCTCGTCGAACGAGTCGGATGCCAGGATGCTGGCGCCACCGATGCCGTCGCCACCCGTGCGGGCACCGAACAGCACGACCTTGTTGCCGACGCCGGTGGCGTTGGCGAGCTTGAGGTCTTCGTGGCGGAGCACGCCGACCGCGAGGGCGTTCACGAGCGGGTTGGCCTGGTAGACGGCGTCGAACACCGTCTCGCCGCCGATGTTCGGCAGGCCGAGGCAGTTGCCGTAGAAGCTGATGCCGGCGGTCACGCCGTGCACGACCCGCGGGGTGTCGGGGTGGTCGATGGCGCCGAAGCGGAGGGCATCCATCACGGCCACGGGCCGAGCGCCCATCGAGATGATGTCGCGCACGATGCCGCCGACGCCGGTCGCGGCGCCCTGGAACGGCTCGATGAAGGAAGGGTGGTTGTGCGACTCGGCCTTGAAGGTGACGGCCCAGCCCTCGCCCACGTCGACGACGCCGGCGTTCTGGCCCATGCCCACCATGAGGCGCTCGCGCATCTCGTCGCTGACCTTCTGGCCGAAGCGGCGCAGGTAGTTCTTCGACGACTTGTACGAGCAGTGCTCGGACCACATCACCGAGTACATGGCCAGTTCGCCCGAGGTGGGGCGGCGGCCGAGGATGCTCTTGATGCGCTCGTACTCGTCGGGCTTGAGGCCCAGGGCGCCGTAGGGCTGCTCCTTCTCGGGCGTCGCGATCGCGTTCTCGACGGAGTCGGGGACGTGGGTGGGGGATGCAGCAGGGGCGGTGGTCACGCGCACTCCAAAGAGGATGGGGCCGGCGGGGCACATTCAGTCTACTTGGCTGGTGGCGGGCCCGAGCCTGCGGTGCCGTGGGGCGCCTGGGCGGGCGGTGCGCCACCACGCGGTGAGCAGAAACGCTGCTGAAACGGCCCGCGGAGCAGCATTACTGCTCACCGCGTGCGCGGGCTGGGTCCCTGAGCTTGTCGAAGGGCCGTCATCCGCGGAAACGAAGCGTGCGCCTGCGCGGCGGCATCCCTAGATTGAAGACTCCCGCCACGAAGGAGTCCCGGTGACCGACTGTTTGGGCTGTTCGCGATGATCGCCCCCGCCACCCTGCATCCGTTCGATGCGCCCACGAGGCTCGACCTTGACCGGCCGCAGAGCCGCAAGTGGAGCCTGCATCCCGGGCATATCGGGGCGTGGGTGGCGGAGATGGACTTCGGGGTGGCGCCGGTGATCGCCGAGGCGATGCATCGCGCGATCGACGAGGGCACGCTCGGGTACCTATCGCCGCCGCTCGCGGCCGACCTTGGCGTGGCGACGTCCGAATGGATGCGGCAGGAGTACGGCTGGACGGTCGACCCCGAGCGCGTGCATCCGGTCTCGGATGTGATGGCCGTGCTGCGGGTCACGGTGGAGGAGTATGCGCCGGCCGGGTCGGCGGTGATCGTGCCGACGCCCGCGTACATGCCGTTCTTGACGTATCTGCCGTCGATCGGGCATCCGGTGATCGAGGTGCCCGGTGTCGAGGTCGACGGAAGGTGGACGCACGATCTGCAGGCGATCGACGACGCGTTCGCCGCGGGGGCGCGCACGCTTGTGCTGTGCAACCCGCACAATCCGACCGGCACGGTGGTGGGTCGCGCAGAGCTCGAGGCCATCGCCGAGATCGTGGAGCGGCACGGCGGGCGCGTGTTCGCCGACGAGATCCACGCGCCGCTGCGATACGGCGGGCGCGAGTTCGTGCCGTATGCGTCGGTGTCGGATGCCACGGCCGCGCACACCGTGACGGGCACGAGCGCGTCGAAGGCGTGGAACATTCCCGGTGCGAAGACGGCGCAGCTGATCACCTCGAACGAGCGGGACCAGGCGCTATATCGACAGTTCGGTTTCGCGGTGCAGCACGGGGCGGCGACGCTCGGCGTGGTGGCATCGACGGCGGCCTACCGGTACGGGCGCCCCTGGCTGGACGGGGTGATCGACTACCTCGACGGCTCGCGTGAGCTGCTCGGGTCGCTGGTGCGAGAGCACCTCCCCAGTGCAAAATATCGGATGCCGGATGCCACGTACATCGGGTGGATCGACACGATCGCGCTGGGGATCGACGGGCCGCCGGCCGCGTTCTTCCGCGAGCACGCCGGTGTGGTGCTCACTGAGGGCAGCCTGCTGGGCGCCGGGTATGAGGACTTCGTGCGGGTCGTGTTCGCTACGCCGCGTCCCATCCTCGAGGAAGCCTTCGCCGCCATGGGCGACGCGCTGCGCCGATAGGGCGCTGAGCGCCCTTCGTCTCGTCGCTGCGCTCCTCGCTCAGGAACCGCGCCGCGAAACGACGGGCACCTCGCTGAACCTGGGGCCCTGAGCCTGTCGAAGGGGCCCCCGCACCCGCAGACCGAGACGAACGGCCACGTCTACTTCGCAGGTATCCGATACTCCAGCCTCACCGGACTCACGTAGTCGACTTCGAATCGCCCCACGCCCACGAGATCTGCACCGAGGGCCCGCACGGCCTCGATGACGTCAGCGGCCGCGTCGGCGCCGAGCCGACCGGGTCGCCGGGTGTGCGCCGCAGTGAGCACGGCGGGCAGATCTTGGGGCGTCGCCATGACGGTGGTCATGCTCCGCTCGGTGTACGACCCGCCGGTGACGACGTGCGCCTGCGGGTGCGAGTAGAAGATGCAGGTGTCCACGAGAGGTGGGGCCATGGTTGCGCGCAGGAACTCGCGCAGCCGGAGTGCTTGCTGCCGGGCTTGCTGTGCGGGGGAGTCGTCGTTCTCGGCGAAGCGGATCTTCAGAGATCGTCTGCTGGTGCGAGAGATCTGCACCGCGAACGGCGGCCGCAGGTCGGCGTCGTTGAGCACGGTCGCGAGGCCGGGCAGTTTGGTGCTGGGGTGGATGCCGTCGAACACCATGCCAGCCCAGCGCTTGTTCTCGACGAGCAAGACGACGTTGTCGGTCACGACGAGGTGGTCGATCTGGGCGCAGAACGGGTCGGCGCCTGCTTCGTTCGGGGCGAACACGATGTTCGTGGCGATAACGGCATCCAGTCCCGCCTGCTCGCAGGCGGTGACGAGCTGTTGGCGTGACGCGAGCTCCCATTTCAGCCCTCTCGCGGCGGCGAAGACTGCGGCGGCCTGCAACTTCTCGTGGGCGTCGATCTCGGCGCGCAGGGATGCCTGCTGTCGATCGTGGTCGCGCCGCGAGGCGGCGACGGCGCTGAGGTGCTGTGTTCGGGCATCCGCGAGCGCCTGAGCCTGGGTTGCGCGGAGCGATTCCGTTTCGTCGTGATGCTGCCGGGCGGTCGCCTCACGCTGCGCGTCGGCGCGTCGGGAGCGCCGAATCATCCAGAAGACAAGCCCGGCCACGATGGCGATGAGCAGGCCGATGGTGACGTATAGCGCGGCCGTCGTTTGCTCCATCACCAGACTCAAGCACGCTCATCGCGCGCCGTGGCCGGCCGACGGCAATGTGTGGATAACTCTCCGTGCTCAGTCGTCGAGCACGAAAGTGACCTCCATCGTCACCTGCCATTCGGTGATGGCGCCGTCCGAGACGATCACCTGGTTCTCCTTCACCCACGCCCCGCTGACGTTGCGCAGCGTCTCGTTCGAGCGTTCGATGCCGTGCCGGACGGCATCCTCGAAGCTGACGGACGAGCGGGCGGTGATGGTGGTGACGCGGGCTACCGACATGGTGATCCTCCTTGATCAGATGTGCTCTCCATGCAACTCTGCGCGCGGGCGCCCTGCAAGGGGTCGTGCACGGCGCGCCCGGCCCGGCGCGCGGATGCCCCGTGTCAGGCTTGAATTCATGGCATCCGATCCTGCGACGGCCCCGACGGTGAGCTTCGACGACCTGCTGGCGCCCCCGGTCGACGAGAACCTCGAGGCCCGCAGGCCGAGCTTCTGGATCCCGCTGCTGGTCGGCGTGGGGGCATCCGCTCTTATGCTCGCGTCGTCGTGGCTGGGCGGGCTGCGGTTGCCGCTGCAGAACCTGTGGAACGCGCAGACCCTGCCCGGCGACATGCCCATCGCCCTGCTTGCCCTGAGCCAGTACGAGGTGTTCTCCGTGTTCGCCGCGGTGTTGCTGGGCGGGGTGGTCGCGGGGCTCGGGGTGCGGATGCTGCGCCGCTGGCGCCCGATGCGCGCCGGGGCGGCTGCGCTCGGCGTGCTGCTCGTGCATGCGGTCGTGACGGTGCAGAGCTTCGCGGTGCTCGGCGATGGGCTCGGCGTGACCGACGGCACCGCCGGGACGATGCAGCTGATGTACTTCGCGGGGATGCTGGGGGCGGTCGTGCTCGGCATCCTGCTCGCGCAACTCGGTGTGCTGCTCACGACGCGACGCTCGACGGCGCCTGCTGCGCTCGCGGTGGCGCTGTCGGGTGTGTGGGTCGGTGAGTGGATCGGCACGGTCGTGATCGGGGTGTTCGGCCCGAGCCCGCCGATGATCTTCATCGATGCGCTGCGCTGGGTTGCTGCGGTCGTGGTCGGGCTGGCGCTGGTGTGGTGCGGGGTGCGACCGTGGGGCCGGATCTTCGTGTGGGTCGCGGGACTGCTGACCCTGTGGGTGCTGCCGGCGATGATTACGGCGGTGGCGTATCCGCTGGGCACGCGTGCCTTCGGTGGTGACGTGCGTGAGATGAGCGCCGCGGCGGCGCAGATCTTCCCGATGGCGCTCGAGGCGACGGTGGCGCCGGTGGTCGTCGCCGCGGTGATCGGCGTGGTCGGCACGGTGGTGCGGATGCTGGTGGGGCGGCGCTCTCGCGAATGATGTCTCGCGCATGCCGCGCTCCGATGGCTAATGTGCAGACATGGAAGAGAACGCAGCGGTCGCTTCGCCGCAGCTCGAAGAGGATGTCTCGCGCGGCACTGCGGCTGTGCTGGCGTCTGCGGATGCGCATCGCCAGCAGCTCGTGCGCCAGTGGTCGTGGGCTCTGGTGTGGCTGCTTCCGGCCGTGCTGACGATCGTCGGCATCGTGCTGACCAGCGGCGGGACCGTCGAGGTGGTGAGCCAGTACGAAGAGACCTACGTCACGCTGGTCGCGGTCTGGCCCGCGGGGCTGACCCTGCTCGGCGTGGGGTTGCTGGGGTTGATGGCCGCGGCGATCTTGAATGTGGTGCGGGTGATGCGGCGGTAGGACTGGCGCTGACACTGGTGGCAGAGTGCCCAGCGGAATCGAGTACCGCGGTGCCATGCCCTGGAGGACGCTGGTGCCCCACGACGCGAGGTGCGAAGCCGCGGGACTGACCGCTACTGAGCGGACCAGCCTCCGTCGCTCGCGAGGATCGCGCCGTTGATGTTCACGGCGTCATCGGAGAGCAGGAACGTGATCGACGCGGCGAGCTGCTCGGCGGTCGCGACGGTGGGGATCGCCTGCTGGAACGGCGCGAGCCGCGCGGAACCGTACTCCGACATGTGCGGCGGCATCGGGATGCCGGTGGCCACGCCACCCGGGGCGACGGAGTTCACGCGGATGCCCTTCGGCCCGTACATCACGGCGCCGGACTTCGTGACGCCGATGATGCCGTGCTTGCTCGCGGTGTAGGCGTTGCCCGACGCGTTGCCGCGCAGGCCGGCTTCGCTTGAGACGTTGAGGATGGCGCCGCGCCCGGCGGCCTCCATCGCGGGGAGCACCGCGCGCATGAGCTTGAACGGCGCGGTGAGGTTGATCGCGATGACGCGGTCCCACACGGCATCCGTCGTCTCGCCCGCGGGGGAGAAGTCGTCGTTGATGCCGGCGACGTTTGCGAGGCCGTCGATGCGGTCGCCAGCCGCGGCGACGACGGCGTCGATCGCATCCTGCTTCGTGAGGTCGCCGGGGACGGTGACGATGTCAGCATCCGGGTGCTCGGCGCGGAAAGCCTCGAGCTTGTCGGCGGCGATGTCGGATGCGATCACGCGGCCGCCTTCGCGGGCGATGCGGGATGCGGTGGCGCGGCCGATGCCGGAGGCGGCGCCCGTGACGATGATGGTCTTGCCGGCGAAGCGTCCGGGCGTGATCTGCTCGGTCCAGCCCGTCGGGCCCCTGTCTTCGGGGATCTCGCCGCCGTTGGCCGCGCGGACGAGGTCGTCGACGACGGACTGTGGCAGCTGCCCCTGGCTCATCGCGACGAGCTGCTGCAGTGGCAGACCGAGCACGGGGGTGAGGAGTTCGGGGTCGGCGCCGGTCTTCTCGAACAGTCCGCGGATGAGGGGGCCGCCGACGGGGTCGTTCATCCAGGTGCCGATCGTGGAGTTTGCGGTGAGAGTCATGCTGTTCTCCTTGTGTCTGGTAGCAGAGCCTGTCGAAGGGCCGACCAATGCAATAACGCAACGGTGCGTCTACTTATTTCACACCATCGCCCTGGGTACGCTCAAGAGGTGCCTCGTCCCCGCAGTGAGAAAGCCCGTCAGGCGGTGCTCGACGCGATGCGCACTGCCGTGACGGGCGGTGGCTATGAGGCCGTCACCATCGAGCGACTCGCGACAGAAGCTGGGGTCTCGAAGCAGACGATCTATCGCTGGTGGCCGTCGAAGGCAGCGATCCTTGGCGAGGCATTGCTGGAGGGCACGTTGCCGGGTTCGGACATCGCGGTGCCGCACACGGACGACCTTGAGGCAGACCTGCGCGCCTGGTTCGCGGCGATGTCGGCGCGACTCGCGGATGCCGAAAGCGTCGCACTCGCGCGAGCTCTCATTGCGGTGACGGCGACCGATCCGGAGCTCGGAACGCTGCTCAATGATCGCCTTGCCGCTCCTGTGCGCGAGTGGGTCGTCGGGCGGCTCGCTCGGGCTGTTGAGGTCGGCGATGTGCGGACAGATGTGGATGCTGGCATTCTGGCGGACCAGTTCATCGCCATGGGGAGTTACGCGGCGCTCACCGGGCGGACTTTGAATCCGGCGCAGACGGATGCCGTCGTGGCGGCGACAATGCGGGGAATCGGCGCAGGGTAGCCATCCGGCGGACCCGGATGCCCACCGTCGGAGGCTCGGGCGGCAGTTACGCCTGCGCGTCAGATGACGCGTCGGATGCCCATGGGTTGAACACGGCGATCCCGGTTCCGTCGAAGTCTTTGACATTGCGCGTTGCGAGCGTGGCGCCGCCGGTCGCAACGATGGCGGCGATCTGCGCGTCGGCAATGCTGATTGGACGCCCGGCCCGGTGGCAAGTGCCAACGATGGTGCCGTATGCCAGCGCGGTGCGCGGCGTGAAGGAAAGGATGCGGTCGCCGAAGCCGTGGAGTGCCTGGCGAAGCGCGTCATCGAGGCGATCGCGGCGCTGGCCGTTGGGCAGCATCCCGATCCGAGCGGCCAACTCGGCAACCGTGATGGATGTCGTCCAAATCTCTCCACGCGTCAGGCTGTCGAGCCACGAGGTCACACTGACGTCAGGTGCTGGACGCATGAACTCGGAGACGACGTTCGTGTCGAGGATGATCACGAGAAGTCGACCGGTCTGGGCAGTTCGGAGCGAGGTGGGATGGTCGGCGCATCGGTGCCAGCGAAGGTCGCCGCCAGGAAGCTGCCGAAACCGCGTTCGGAATCAGCCGAGTGCGCGGCGGCCGTGAGGATGCTGCGCACCTCCGCCTCCATCGAACGCCCTCCTTGTGCGGCGCGAAGCTTGAGCGCGCGGATGACGTCTTCATCGAGTCCGCGGACGGTGATGGTGCTCATGGCACCTCCTGCTAGCTTTGCTGTCAATGCAATCAATCTACTCCTCGTTCGTAGGTGGGAGCGGGACAGGTTTACCCGATCGAGTAGTGGATACCGAAGCCTGCGTCCGCCACGCGACGCGCGAACTCGCGTGCGCGGGGAAGGTTCTCGCTGACGCAATCCCGGTCTCCGTAGCGGCATTCGACGAGCGCCACCGCCGCGGGTGAGCTGAGTAGGTCGTCCAGGTCGTCGGCGATGAGCTTCACTTCATCGACCGGGATGATGCGCTGGAACGACTCCCAGCCTCCGTAGCCACCGAGTACCACGGCGCCTTCGACGAGGGCATAAGACGGGCGAGGGGTCGCGCCTCCCAGCAGCACCTGCAACTCGGGATAGCACTTGTCGAGGTCGAGCGTCGGCGCATCGCTGTATCCCCAATAGTCCCAGCTGTCATGCCCGTCATAGCATCCGCGCGGACACTCGCTTGCTTGAGCGATCTGCCGCGGTGACACGGGGTGTGCGAAGTAGCGGATTCCCATAGGAGAACGATGCGCCACGTGCGGACGGGCTCGTCGTTGCAAAGCCGGGGACTGTGGACAAGCCGTGCGTCTTGCCGGGTGGGGATGGTGAATGCCGGGGGCAAACATGGCTATCTGGCATGGATGAGTCTTCGAGAGCCTTTGACAGCTCGTGGCTTCTTGACTTCGCACCGTTCGGAGAGCCTCCGACGAAGCAAGCGGATGGGTTTTAGCCTGGCTGCCAAAACCGGGGGGAGTGGTTATGGAGCTGGGTACGTGGGCAGAGTGGGCAGCGGCCCTATGCGGCTTGGCAGGGGCAGTGGTGAGCATCTTCGCGTTGCGAACAGCCCTGGCCGCCAACGCGACAGCACGGCAGTCCGGAGCGAACGCCGCGAGGTTCGCCGACGAGACACGTCATAGGGAGCGACTCCGCGAGCTGTCGACGGTTGCGCGGCAGCTGCAGGCCTGGTGGGTCAGGTGGGAGGACGGGGCAGAGGCCAAGTACGGGGTGCTCGTCACGAATGCGGGTGAGGGAGCCACGGTGTTCCGCGACGTTCGCATCGAAACGCTCGGCAACGCCAATGTTCGGGGAGCAAAGGGCCATATCGCCTTCACGTCGCTTCCGCCCGGCGCATATGTGCTGACCAGCACGCCCCTCGGCTCCGAGCAGCCCTGGAGCGATCCTGAGGTCGCTCGCCGCGACATCGCCTATAAACCGCTCATGAAGGCTCAGAAATACGCCGTCACCTGCATCCGCTTTGAAGATCCAACCAAGCTCGCTTGGACCTGGACACCGGAGCGGGGGTTGGAATCGGGCAGTGCGGTGGCTGCGCAGGTGGGATGAACGGATGTTGGCTGGCGGGCTAGTTGATACCTCGTAACCAGGCAGCGAGTCGATGCACTCCTCGCACGTCTAGGGCTGGGGCCTCTTCCTCGTCTTCGAAGTGCGCGACCTTGTTGCGGACGTTCCGCGTGGCGTCAATCCAACTATCGAACGCCTCGCGGCTGAGGGACCACCCCAGGTGCTCCCAGTTGCTCCGGTAGATCGCTTGCAGCTTGCCGAGCATGGCACTTTCGATCAATGTGGGATCGACGTGGGGGAACTTCAGAAGCGCGACACGCTTGAGTTCTCGCTCGCAGCGACCAACCGCCAAGAAGGGAACAGCAAGGTCTTCGAACTGCTCGGTGAGATCAGTGGCTGTGACGATGCCTGCGAGGCGCCCC
>NZ_JBBDGN010000011.1:0-100982 GCF_037204145.1 Microbacterium istanbulense | reverse complement strand
GTTTGGGGGGGGGGGGGGGGGGGGGGGGGGCGGGGGGGCCCCCCCCCCCCCCCCCCCCGGGGGGGGGGGGGGGGGGCCCCCCCCCCCCCCCCCCCCCGCTTCTTGGTCCGTGGTGTCAGGCGGCGATGTGCGAGACGAGGAACCAGCGGTCCTTCTCAAGTCCGCGCATGATCTCGATCGCAACGTCCTGGCTGGTCAGGTCAACCTCATCGAGACCGTCGATCGCTGCCTTGACATCGGCGAGGATCGTGTCGATGTCGCTGATGACCGCGCGGATGAGGTCGTCCGACTGGGCGAAGCCAGCGGGGACGGCCGTCGCGCCCGCCTTGGCCGCGACGGTCTCGATGCGTGCGTCGATGGGCAGGCCGAGGGCGACGATCCGCTCCGCGGCGGTGTCAGCGAAGTCACCGGCGTGGGTGACGATCGTGTCGAGGAGCTCGTGCACGCCCACGAAGTTCGCGCCGCGCACGTGCCAGTGTGCCTGCTTGCCGTTGACGGTGAGGGCTTCAAGGCCGAGCACGATCGGCGAGAGGAACTGCGATGCGGCTGCCGCGACAGTCGGGTCGACGGCGGTGGTGGGAACGGTCTGTGCCTTGCTCATGGAGCCCTCCGGGAAAGTCTGCTGTGGTCCTGACACAGACAACGCTACTCAGCTCAGGACATTCCGCAAGCAAGCTGAGGCAACGCTAAATCGGCGGAATTCCGGGCTTCTGAGGGTAGTCTCACCTACATGACTGTCGCGCCAGGAGCATCCGTCCTCACCCTGCCCGACCGCACGCCGCACATCGCAGACGATGCCTTCGTCGCCGATGGAGCGCGCATCGTGGGCGATGTCACTCTCGGCCCGCGTTCGAGTGTCTGGTACAACGCCGTGCTCAGGGGGGACTCGGCTTCGATCACGATCGGTGCCGAGAGCAACCTGCAGGACAACGTCTCGGTGCACGTCGACACGGCGAACCCCGTCGTCCTCGGCGCGCGCGTCTCGGTGGGGCACAACGCGGTGGTGCACGGTTGCACGATCGGCGACGGCTCGTTGATCGGGATGGGTGCCGTCGTCCTCAGCGGTGCGGTGATCGGGGCTGGATGTCTCATCGCCGGGGGAGCAGTGGTGCTTGGCGGCACGGAAGTGCCGGACGGCTCGCTCGTCGCCGGGGTGCCGGCGAAGGTGCGACGCGCGCTCACCGACGACGAGCGCGCGGGGCTGCTCGAGAACGCGTCGATCTATCTGCGGCATATCGACGCGCACGAGGCGGCCGCAGCAGTCTGACTCCGTCACCCCGCTAGGCTGGAGAGGTACGGGGCGGTGGCCAAGCTGGTGAAGGCAGTGGGCTCATAACCCAACGATCGCGGGTTCAAGTCCCGCCCGCCCTACCGAGACGGCCCTGCGCTCAGCGCACCCGGCGCCCGTGCGCGAGGTCGATCAGTCGCTCGAGCACTGGCCCCGAACGCAGGCCGTTGTGCTCGTGCTCGCTGGTGACCCACGTCGTCACACCCGGCATCAGCGCGGCCGTCTCCATCGAGAACTCCAGCGGCACATAGACATCGTTGACGTAGACGGCCGCCGCGCCGCTGGCACCGGATGCCGCGATCGCCTCGGCGTCGTAGACCCGGGGCCACTCGTGCTCGGCAAGAATGTCCGCGACGTCACGCCACGGCTTCAGGCCCGGCACGGACTCCGCCCACTCCCGACGGATGTGTTCACCTGTGAAGAGGGTCGGGTCGGCAGCGAAGTCGGCGGGCTCGGTACGCTCAGCCGACCAGCGGGTCGCGTGACCAGACGCATAGCTCGACTCATGGAACACGTAGTACAGCGGGTTGCGCGCGTCATAGGGCATCGCTGCCGCGAGGTCGTGGCGGAAGGCGTTGGATGCCGGATCGAGCTCGAGCAGCGCCCACAGCGTCTGCCAGCCGTCATTCGTGCCCAGCGCCGATCCAATGGACCGCAACCGCGAGCGCGAGACGACTTCACCGTCCGGCAAGACAAGTCCGCCGGCATTGGCCAGGGCGACGAGTGCACGCATCCGTTCCCGATGCTCAGGGAAGCGGCGGTAGTACGCCTCAGAGGCGGCGCGCATCTTGTCGTAGCAGAGCGCGTAGACCTCGTCCGGGGTGCGGTCCACGGTGCTCAGACCGCCGGTGATGTACACGTGCTCGAGCGAGGCGGCGTCCGTGGACAGGTACGCCAACGTCGTGAAACCGCCGAACGACTGCCCGAGCACGCTCCACGTCTCGGCGCCCAGGTGCTCACGGATAGCCTCACAGTCACGCACGATGGCATCCGCGCGCAGATGCGTGAGATGCTCCGCCACAGCCTCGGCGCCACGTGCCAGATCACGATCGCCGACCGGCGTGGAGCGGCCGGTTCCGCGCTGATCGAGCAGCACCAACCGGTAGTGCGCGAGCGCAGCATCCATCCACGCCGGCGTCGAGGGGGAGTGGAACGGACGCGGCGCCTCATGGCCAGGGCCGCCCTGCAGGAAGACCAGGTACGGCAGATCTTCTCCGCCGTCTCGCGTCACGACGGCCGCGAAGACATCGATCGTGCGCTCATCCTCGGCATCTCCCCAGACGAGCGGCAGGGTGAGGATGTGCTCGTCGACGGTGAGGTCCTGCATGCGGCGGGTGCGGCTCTGGCTGGGGTGGGTCATCACATCACGTTTCCGATGTAGGAGTACTTCACGAACACTTCGGCGGCGATGCCGGATTCCTCCAGCACCCCCTGCAGAGCGGTCATCATGTAGTTCGAATCCCACCCCATGTAGAGATAGCTGCCCTCGGCCACCTCATCCCACTGACCCTTCCAGGCCATCTCGTCGTAGATCGGCCCACCGTGCCGGGCACTGTACGCGAGCGCAGCCGGGCGATCGTCGGTCCACGCCCGTCGGAAGACGCGGTTGAACAGGGCCTTGACGTCCTTCACCTCCCAGTGCTCACCGCGGTACTCGACATAGTCGAACTCGCGATCCCAACCGGTCGGCCACCCGCGGCGACGCACGGCGTCCAGCACGGGGGTGAGTCCGTCGTCATCGATCTCGGGCAGATCGGGGCGGGCCCAGATCCGCACGAACTCGGCGGTGAGAGCAGTGGTGCGCCGGATGATGGCTGCGGTTCCCCACCCGGAGACATCGGCGAGGGCGCGCGTCGCGGGCACGGAGCTGCGCGCGTAGGCGTCGTCGCGCTTGACCAGGAAGGATGCACCGAACACGCGCTCGGTGAGCGCCTCTTCGAGCAGCGTGAGGTTGCCGAGGGTGGGAGCGAGCGTGCGATGGCTGTTCTGCTCGTCTTCGCTGTACTCGCTCCACGGACGGATGCCGTCGCCCGACCAGCTGTCCGCCGGCGCGGTGGGGACGATGTGCTCGACGTCGTAGCCGTCCGTGTCGCCGACACCTTCGATCCGGCCGAGCACGTAGGCGGCATGCGGCAGCTCGGCGTACTTCAGCACCGCGCTGACGCGCTCGTCAGACGGGGTGATCCTGGCGACAGCCCTGGCCAGCGCGTCGCGTCCCTCTGCCCGCGCGCGGCACAGGCGGGCGATGAGCCGGTCGGTCGGCAAGCCGACAATGGTCCGGCGCAGCAGCAGCGCCTGCACCCACTCGAGCGTCTCGATCAGCTCTTCGCGTGAGATCACTCCGCGACGGTAGTCGCCCAGGGCGCCCATCGCGAGCGGGAAGGCGGCACGCCCGAACGTGCTCACGAAGCCGAGCTGGCGGCGGATATCGGCATCCGGCTCCCGCTCCGGCCGCAGCAGGGTGCCATAGATCTCGGCGTACTCACGCCAGACGGCGGCGTCGTGGTGCAGGGCATCGACGCTCACGCGCGGGAACGACGAGCGGAACGCCGCATACACGCCGTGCTCGCCGGCCGCATCCACTTCGCGTCCGGTGGTCATCACGAGGTACTGACGCCAGAACGAGCCGATCAGTTCGCCGGTGTGCTGTTCGATCGGAATCCAGTAGTCGTTCTCCAGGCTGCGCTGCTCGGCGTGAGAGAGCCCCATGAGGATGTAGTTGTGGATCAGCTCGTGATCGCGCAGCGGCTCACCGGTGGAGTTGAGGCTCTCGAAGATCTGCTGCGCATTGGCATCCGGGCCGAGCGTGATCGACACATGTTCGAGCTTCTGCAGACCGCGCCAGATGCGCGGCGCCTCGTCGGCATGTACCTGACTGCGGAAGAACGCGTAGTTGTCGTCGAAGCGCGATTCGCGGTCGTCGTCGCGTCGGTCGAGGACTACTGACGTGTACAGATCCGCCCACGCGTCGTGCGGACGGAGTTTTGTCCGGCCACTGCCGTCCGAGCGCACCAAGACCCGCTCCAGCTCCGCGGCCATGGCGGGGTCGGCGTCACGGACGGCGTGGTGCAGGGCGGCGACGAGCAGCATGATCGTCGTGATGCGCTGCTGCCCGTCGATGAGGATGAGGTCGGAGCCGGTGGCATCCTGCGCCGAGAGGATGGAACCGATGAAGTGCCGCTGCGCGTCATCCTGCGCGGCCACCCGCCGCACGTCCGAGAGCAGCTTCTCGCAGCCGCCGATGTCCCACCTGTACTGACGCTGATACACCGGCACGACGATGGCCGTCGACGGTGCGGCGAGCCATTCGATCGTTCCGGTGGCGGTCGCTTCGACGTTGGTCGTCGTTGCCATGACTGTGTGATGCCTCCGTGTGGCGGGAGCTGACGGGCCGCCGCCTCGAGTCTACTGGCCGTCGATTTTCTCCGGTCGATCACCAGGGAGTGGCGAATGCGCCGATGTAGGCTTGCCTAAGTAGGACCTGTTAAAACGTGCTGGTCCATTACGAAAGGACATGACTCAGATCATGGGATACATCAAGTCCGCCGCCCTCGAGGACAAGGGATTCGTCGTCCTCGACAGCTACAACCAGGAGCTCGACCCCAAGGAGTGGCTCGACGTCGAGTACGTCGACTGGAAGTCCTCGGGCGACACCCGCTTCGCGCCGCTCGCGAGCGCCTTCGGCGACATCGAGTGCAACGGCTTCTGGAACCACAAGCCGCCGCGGACCGACAAGGACGGCGTCTGGATCGACTCGCAGACCGCCAAGGCCCCCAACCTCACGCGCCGCGCGCAGGAGCCGGGCGCGAACGTCGGCCGCTGCCGCATCATCGAGCTGCAGCCCACGCCGTACGGCGAGTGCCTCTACAACCTGCACCAGGACGACAACAACCGCCTGAACCCGGACGGTACCGGCTGGGTCGTGCGCGGGTTCTTCAACCTGACCGACGACAAGGACAGCTACTTCGTGCTGCGGGAGAACCGCACCGACCCGAGCATCGAGTACCGCATTGCGCTGCCGGCCGGCGCGCAGCTGATCGTCGACACGCAGCGTCTGTGGCACGCCGCCACGCACAACGGTGACGAGCCGCGGTACTGCCTGATCACCTCGTGGACCTCGGGCCCCGAGCTCGACGCGTACATCGAGAAGTACAACGGCACCGATGACGTGCCCAACGTCGAGGTCGCTCAGGACGTGCTCGAGGCCGGCTACGCCGAGCAGGCCCGCAAGGATGCCGCTCGCGCCGCGTACTACGCCGCCAAGGGCCAGCAGGTTAAGCAGGCGATGAGCGAGGCCTGAGCCTGGCAGCTCTGGGTCGCTGAGCCTGTCGAAGCGCCCGAAGGCCCCGGTCCTCTGACCGGGGCCTTTCCCTTGGAATCACATGCTTGTGATTCCACAGATTCTGGGTGATAATCGCCGTATAACCGCATAGTTCGCCGCATCTTCGGATCAGGTCGTAGGGGAAGACGTACCTGATGAAACGGAGAGATCATGGCGACGGGATACGCACGCGGAGTGGTGTACATCCACTCCGCGCCTCGCGCGCTCTGCCCGCACCTCGAATGGGCGGTGGGACGCGCTATCGGTCGTGCCGTCAACTTCGAGTGGTCCGATCAGCCGGTTCAAGAGGGCACGCGCCGCGCGGAGTTCTACTGGGACGGCCCTGTGGGCACGGGGGCAGCCCTCGCCACGGCCATCCGCGGCTGGGAACACTTGCGCTTCGAGGTCAGTGAAGACCCCACGCCGCGCAGTGACGGCGGTCGCTGGCTGCACACCCCCGACCTCGGCATCCACTATGCGCAGACGGATGCCGCCGGAAACATCGTCATCGGCGAAGATCGCATCCGCTACGCGATGGAGATCGCCGCCGGCAGCGCCGTCGAGCTGCAACGCGAGCTCGACGTCGCCCTCGGCTCCGCATGGGATGAGGAGCTCGAGCCCTTCCGTCATGCAGGAGACGACGCCCGCGTCGTCTGGCTGCACAAAGTCGGCTGACCAGCCCCGAGACCTGGAGCTGAGGGAGGCGTGAGTAACGGATGCCGGTGATCACTTCCCGGCGCTGAGAAGACGTATCCTCGCTCCACACCACGAAGACCCCGCACCGGCGCACCGGATGCGGGGTCATTCGTTGTGCGGGATCCTCCGAAGGGGATCAGGCGCTGCGGAATGCGACGACGGCGTTGTGACCGCCGAAGCCGAACGAGTTGCTGATCGCGAGCTGGTCGCCCGAGCCGAGATCCTGCGGCTGCACCGACAGTCGGAACGGAACGGCCGGATCGGGCTCGGTCATGTTGATCGTCGGCGGCGCCACGCGGTTCTGCAGCGCGAGCACCGTGTACACGGCCTCCAGCGCTCCGGTGCCGCCCAGCAGGTGCCCGGTGGACGCCTTGGTGCCCGAGACGGGGATCTCGCGGATGCGGTCACCGAAGACGGCTTCCAGCGCGGTGAACTCGTTCGGGTCGCCGACCGGTGTGGAGGTGAGGTGCGCGTTGACGTGCGTGACGTCATCGGGTGCGGCATCCGCCGCCTCCAGCGCCATCCGCACGGCGCGTGCGGCGCCCAAGCCCTCGGGGTCGTTCGCCGTGATGTGGTACGAGTCTGCGGTCACGCCGCCGCCCTCGACGTAGGCGTAGATCTTGGCACCGCGAGCCTTGGCGTGCTCTTCGGTCTCGAGGATGAGCGCTGCGGCACCCTCACCCATCACGAAGCCGTCGCGGTCGATGGCGCCGGGGCGCGACGCCGTCGCCGGGGAGTCGTTGCGGCGGGAGAGCGCCTGCATCGAGGCGAACGATGCGACCGTGATCGGGTGGATGGCCGACTCGGTGCCACCAGCGATGACGACATCGGCGAGGCCGTCGCGGATGTGCTCGACCGCGTTCACCAACGATTCCGTGCTCGAGGCGCAGGCGCTGGCGACCGTGCGGGCGTAGGCTCGCGCGTTGAAGTGCAGCGAGAGGTTGCCGGCTGCCGCATTGGGCATGAGCATCGGCACCGTCATCGGCAGCACCCGACGCGGCCCCTTCTCACGCAGGGTGTCCCACGCGTCCAGCAGCGTCCAGACGCCACCGATGCCGGTGGCGAAGTCGACACCGAGACGCTCGGGCTCGACCTCGGGCGCGCCGGCGTCTTCCCAGGCCTCCATCGCGGCGATCAGCGCGAACTGCGACGAGGGGTCCAGGCGCTTGGCGACGGGGCGGGCGAGTACCTCTTCAGGCCGCACGACGGCCTCAGCGGCGAACGTCACCGGCAGCTGCGTCTCCTCGACCCAATCGTGCTCAAGTGTGCGGGCGCCGGAAACGCCGGCGAGCAGGTTCGTCCAGTTGTCAGGGACGTTCCCGCCCAGAGGGGAGGTCGCTCCGATACCGGTGACGACGATGCGCGTGGTCATGGAAGTCCTTCGTGGTGTGGTTCAGGTAAGGAGGATGCCACGCCCCGCGGTCGGCGGGGGTGGCATCCGCGGGGTCTTACTCCTGGCCGGCGACGATGAAGTTGACAGCGTCGGCGACGGTCTTGAGGTTCTTGACCTCGTCGTCGGGAATCGTGACGCCGAACTTCTCCTCGGCGTTGACGACGATCGTCATCATCGAGATCGAGTCGATGTCGAGGTCGTCGGTGAACGACTTCTCCATCGCAACCTCGGATGCGTCGATGCCGGTCTCGTCGGTGACCAGCTCAGCAAGGCCAGCGAGGACCTCGTCGTGGGTGAGAGCCATGTTTTCCTCTTTCTCGTGGTTTCGGATGAGTTCTGAACCGTGGAACAGTCTAGGGAACGCCTGCCCGTTGTCAGGGGAGGACGACCACCTGGGCGGCGAAGACGAGTCCTGCGCCGAAGCCGATCTGCAGGGCGAGACCACCCGACAGTTCGGGGTGCTCGGTCATCAGGCGGTGACTGGCGAGGGGGATCGAGGCAGCCGACGTGTTGCCGGTGGTCTCGATGTCCCGCGCGATGACGGTCGTCTCGGGCAAGCCGAGCTGCTTGGCGAACTCGTCGATGATGCGCATGTTCGCCTGGTGCGGGATGAAGGCGGCAAGATCCTTCGCCTCGACGCCGGCACGCTCCAGGGCCTCGCGCGCGACCTTGGCCATCTCCCAGACCGCCCACCGGAACACGGTCGGCCCTTCCTGACGCAGGGTCGGCCACGGGGCGTTGCCGTCGCGGAAGTCGGTGAGCGTGTGGTTCATGCCGACGGCATCTGCCTTCGACCCGTCGGATCCCCAGACAGCCGGCGCGATGCCGGGAGTCTCGCTCGGGCCGATGAGGGCGGCACCGGCGCCGTCGCCGAGCAGGAACGAGATGCTGCGGTCAGTCGGGTCGACGACGTCGGAGAGCTTCTCTGTGCCGATGACGAGGGCGTAGGTGGCGGCACCCGCGCGGATCAGGGCGTCGGCCTGTGCGATCGCGTAGGCGTAGCCCGCGCAGGCGGCGTTGACGTCGTACGCGGCGGCCGGGTTCGCTCCGACCCGGTCGGCGACGATGGCCGACACCGAGGGCGTCTGCTTCGGGTTGCTGATCGTGGCGACGATGACGAGGTCGACGTCGGATGCCGCGACACCGGAGCGCTCGATCGCTTCACGGGCGGCATCGGTGGCCAGGTCGATGGCGTCGGTCTCAGCGACCGCACGCACCCGGGTGATGATGCCGGTACGCTGGCGGATCCACTCGTCACTGGAGTCGATCGGGCCGATCAGGTCGTCGTTCGGGACGGCGATCTCGCCGCGCGCCGCACCGTAGGCGTAGATGCGGGTGTAGGCGGGGCCAGTGGACTGTGCGAGCGTGATGCTCATGCGGCTTCTCCGTTCAGCAGGGCGACGGCCGCATCCAGGTCGTCGGGGGTCTTGACGGCGACGTTCGGCACGCCGCGCAGGCCGCGCTTGGCCATTCCGACGAGAGCGCCGGCGGGGGCGACCTCGATGAAACCGGTGATGCCATCCTGCGCGAAGGATGCCATGCACAGGTCCCAGCGCACCGGCGACGAGACCTGTGTCACGATCCGGGCGAGGGCGTCGGCCCCGTCTGTGACGCGGGCGCCGTCGCGGTTCGACCACAGTGCGATCTCGGGGTCGGAGGTGGCGACACCGGTGACGGCCTCACGCAGCGTCTCGACGGCGGGGGCCATGTAGGCGGTGTGGAACGCGCCGGCCACCTGCAGCGGCATCACCCGTGAGCCGCGCACCGGCTCCGCGGCGAGCTCTGCGAGTGCGGGCAGCGCGCCGGCGGCCACGATCTGACCGGCGACGTTGTAGTTGGCCGGTGTCAGGTCGAGCTCGGCAAGCCGCGCGAGAACAGCCTCTTCGTCACCGCCGAGCACGGCGCTCATGCCGGTCGGGGTCTGCGCGGCGGCATCCGCCATCGCGCGGCCACGAATGCCGACCAGGCGCATGGCGTCGGTCGCGTCGATGACTCCGGCGCCGACGACGGCGGCGAGCTCACCGACCGAGTGGCCGGCCACGCCATCGGCACGGCGCCCGGCGCGCTCGGTGAGCACCTGCGCGGTGATCAGCGATGCGGCGACGATGAGCGGCTGTGCGATGCGTGTGTCGCGGATGGTGTCGGCATCCGACTCGGTGCCGTGCAGGAGCAGGTCGACTTCGGCCGCCTCAGAGTAGGCGGCAAGCTGCTCAGCTACGCCGGGCAGCTCCAACCAGGGAGAGAGGAAGCCGGGGGTCTGTGAGCCCTGTCCAGGGCAGGCAACGACGATCACCTGTCTAGTCTGCCAATGATCCGAGCCAGACGGTGGATGAACCATCACAAGAATCGGCGTTTCGCTTGTGCGTGGCGTACACCGGTACTCGCCGGGCTGAATCCGCCGGCGGGCGGCACTCAGCGGCGGCGCGCAGGCGGGCGACGGCGAGCCTGATCGGCCGTCCCGATCGATCCGAGGATCAGCGCGGTCTGCAGGATCAGCGCTTCACGCGGACCGGTGGCATCCCATCCGATCACCTCGCTGACTCGCTTCAGCCGGTAGCGCACCGTGTTGGGATGCACGAACAGCTCCCGCGCGGTCGCCTCGAGCGAGCGACCGTTGTCGAGGTAGCTCCACAGCGTGGTGACGAGATCGGTCGAATGCGCCTGCAGCGGGCGGTAGATCCGCTCGATGAGGGTCTGCTTCGCGAGCACATCCCCGGCCAGAGCACGTTCGGGCAGCAGGTCATCGGCCTCGACAGGGCGAGGGGCACCGCGCCAGGCCCGAGCGACGGCGAAACCGGCGAGTGCAGCGCGCGCGCTCTGTCCGGCATCGACCAGCGCGGCCACCGGCGGACCGAGCACGACGTAGCCCGGACCGAACGACGGCTCCAGGCGGCTGGCGATCTCGCCGAAGGACAGCTCTTCGCCTTCGTCTTCCTTACCCGGCACATGTGCTCGGCCGAGCACGAGCACCAGGCGTGAGCCCTGCACACCGATCAGCACGTCGACGGCCATCTTGCGCGCCGTCCGGCGCACGAGGTCGACGTCGAACTGCGGGGGAGTCGTACCCACGAGCACACTCACCTCGCCGTGGCCGTGCCAGCCCAGCGCGGCGATGCGGCTCGGGAGCTCCTCATCGGCCGCGCCGGTGAGGATCGAGTCGACGACAAGCGCCTCGAGTCGGGCATCCCACAGCCCTCGCGCCTCGGCGGCTCGTGCGTAGACATCTGCGGCGGCGAAGGCGACGTCGCGGGAGTAGAGCAGGATCGCCTCGCGCAGATCCTCGCCCCGACCGGCGACACGCTCCTCGGTCACCTCCACGGTCACACGGATCAGCTGCAGCGTCTGCTGCAGGCTGACGCTGCGCAGCAGTTCCCGCGGCGCTGCGGCGAAGATGTCTGCCGCGATCCATGGGGTAGAGGTGGGGTCGTCGTACCACTGGATGAACGAGGTGATTCCCGCCTGTGCCACCAGCCCGACCGCAGAGCGGCGGGCCGGTGGCATCTCGGCGTACCAGGGCAGGGTGTCTTCGAGCCGCTTGATCGTCACCGTCGCGATGTCGCCGGAGATCCGGCGCAACCAGGCGAGCGTGGCGGCCTTGTCCATGGCCGGCTGGGCGGTACCGCTCACCGGCTCAGCTCTCGCCGCCGGCGTTCCCGCTCGTTCCGGCGTTCACGTCGAACAGGCGATACTTCTCGATCGCCTGACCCACCAGGGCGCGATCGACCTTGCCCTCGTCCGCCAGCGCCTGCAGGGCGCGGACGACGATCGACGGACCGTCGATCTTGAAGTAGCGGCGAGCGGCCGCACGGGTGTCGGAGAAACCGAACGTGTCGGCGCCCAGCGTGTAGTACGGCTGCGGAACCCACGGGCGGATCTGGTCCTGCACGGCGTGCATGAAGTCGCTCACGGCGACCACGGGGCCTTCTGCACCCTGGAGCTTCTGCGTGAGGTACGAAGTGCGGGGCTCCTCGGCCGGGTGCAGGTAGTTGTGCTCGTCGGCGGCGAGACCGTCGCGACGCAGCTCGGTCCACGAGGTGACCGACCACACGTCGGCGACGACGCCCCAGTCGTTCTTGAGCAGCTCCTGCGCCTCCATCGCCCACGGCAGGCCGACACCGGAAGCGAACAGCTGCGTGCGGTGTCCGTCGCCCTCGCCCTGCGACACGCGGTGGATGCCGCGGATGATGCCATCCACATCGACGTCCTCCGGCTCGGCGGGCTGCACGAGCGGCTCGTTGTACACGGTCATGTAGTACATGACGTTGGGGTCCTCGTGCTCGCCGCCGTACATGCGCTCCAGACCCGAGCGCACGATGTGCGCGATCTCGTAGCCGTAGGCGGGGTCGTACGAGACGGTGGCCGGGTTGGTGGCCGCGAGCAGGTGCGAGTGGCCGTCGGCGTGCTGCAGGCCCTCACCGGTCAGCGTGGTGCGACCGGCGGTGGCGCCGATGATGAAGCCTCGCGCCATCTGATCGGCTGCCGCCCACTGGGCGTCGCCGGTGCGCTGGAAGCCGAACATCGAGTAGAACACGTAGATCGGGATCAGCGGTTCGCCGTGCGTGGCGTACGACGTGCCAGCCGCGGTGAACGCGGCGACCGCGCCCGCTTCGTTGATGCCGACGTGCACGATCTGGCCCTGCGGACTCTCCTTGTAGGCCAGGAGCAGTTCGCGGTCGACAGCGGTGTAGTGCTGACCGTTCGGGTTGTAGATCTTCGCGGTCGGGAAGTATGCGTCCATGCCGAACGTGCGCGCCTCGTCCGGGATGATCGGCACGATGCGGTGGCCGAAGTCCTTCGAGCGCAGCAGATCCTTGAGGAGGCGAACGAACGCCATGGTCGTGGCGATCTCCTGCGTGCCCGAGCCCTTCTTGGGCAGCGCGTAGGCGGCGTCGCCGGGCAGCTCCAGGCCGACGTGCGTCGAACGACGCTCAGGCAGGAAGCCGCCGAGGTTCTTTCGACGCTCGAGCATGTACTGGATCGTCTCGTCCTGCGGGCCCGGGTTGTAGTACGGGGGCAGGTAGGGGTTCTCCTCGAGCTGCGCATCCGTGATCGGGATGTGCATGGTGTCGCGGAAGGTCTTCAGGTTCTCCAGCGTCATCTTCTTCATCTGGTGGGTCGCGTTGCGGCCCTCGAAGTGCGGACCGAGGCCGTAGCCCTTGACGGTCTTCGCGATGATGACGGTGGGCTGGCCCTTGTGCTCGGTGGCCGCTTTGTAGGCCGCGTACACCTTGCGGTAGTCGTGACCACCGCGGCGCAGCTGCCAGATCTGCTCGTCGGTGTAGTCCTTGACCAGGGCGAGCGCGCGCTCGTCCTTGCCGAAGAAGTTGTCGCGCACGTAAGCGCCAGACTCGGCCTTGTAGGTCTGGTAGTCGCCGTCCGGCGTGGAGTTCATGATGTTCAGCAGCGCGCCGTCGGTGTCGCGGGCGAGCAGGTCATCCCATTCGCGACCCCACACGACCTTGATGACGTTCCAGCCGGCACCGCGGAAGTACGACTCGAGCTCCTGGATGATCTTGCCGTTGCCGCGCACCGGGCCGTCGAGGCGCTGAAGGTTCGCGTTGATGACGAAGGTGAGGTTGTCGAGACCTTCGTTGGCTGCCACCTGCAGCTGACCGCGGCTCTCGATTTCGTCCATTTCGCCGTCGCCGAGGAAGGCCCACACGTGCGAGGCGGAGGTGTCCTTAATGCCGCGGTTCTCGAGGTACTTGTTCGACATCGCCTGGTAGATGGCGTTGATCGGGCCGAGACCCATCGAGACGGTCGGGAACTGCCAGTAGTCCTGCATCTGGCGCGGGTGCGGGTAGGACGGGATGCCGTACGGCGCGCGGGACTCCTGCTGGCGGAACCCGTCGAGGTTCTCTTCGCTGAGGCGACCCTCGAGGAACGAACGAGCGTAGATGCCGGGGGAGGCGTGACCCTGGATGAAGACCTGGTCGCCGCCACCGGGCGCGTCGGCACCCTTGAAGAAGTGGTTGAAGCCGACCTCATACAGCGAGGCCGACGAGGCATAGGTGGAGATGTGTCCGCCGACGCCGATGCCGGGGCGCTGCGCGCGGTGCACGGTCACCGCGGCGTTCCACCGGATCCAGGCGCGGTAGCGGCGCTCGACCTCTTCGTCGCCGGGGAACGAGGGCTCGTTCTCGGGGGCGATGGTGTTGATGTAGTCGGTGGTCGGGACCATCGGCACGCCCAGGTGCAGCTCCTTCGAGCGCTTGAGCAGGCTGAGCATGATCTCGCGGCCGCGGCCGTGACCCTTCGCGTCGACGAGCTCGTCGAGCGACTGCTGCCACTCGCCGGTCTCTTCAGGGTCGCTGTCGAGGGGGCCCTGGGAGTAAGGATCCTGGTCGTGAACGGTCACGGTGAGCCTTTCGTCAGACTGGCAGGTCGTGCCAAGGAATCGGGACGCGACAGGGGGAGCCTTGTCGGCTCGGCACAATGCGCGCTGTGCTCAGCCTATCCCCATCGCAGCGGCGGTCGCGCAAGGACCGGTGCGCATGTCAGTGCCGACTAGACTGAGAACACCAGGGCCTTTAGCTCAGCTGGTAGAGCGCCACGTTTACACCGTGGATGTCGTCGGTTCGATCCCGGCAGGGCCCACCATCTCCCTCACCGATTTCGCGCGTCGACGAGCTCCGCCCGTGTTCGCGCGGCAGACACGGGTCCAGAGCGTGTCACGCGCGCAGCGGTGATCCCGTCACCGTGAATCTGCTGCCGCTCATGTGACCGGACAGCAAGGGCATCGCTTCTGCGATGGACGCGCGCACGCTGTCGAGTTGCAGCGACGCCCGATGTGCCTCGGCAGACGTCCAGAGCTCGACGACGAAGACGGTGTCGGGCTCATCATCGTCGACACCGACCTCGTAGAGCAGACAGCCTGCGGTCTCCAGCTCCGTGTTGCGGCGGGTAAGGATGGCGACGACCTCGTCGCGCCTGCCCGGTTGCGTCCCCAGCGTTCCTACGTTCGCGAAAGTCATGATGGGACGGTACCTCGGCGCGCCGACACTGTCGCCCGGAAGCCGTCAGCGAAGGTGAGCGACCTCACCGACCTCCCGCCACAGCACAGCCCACTGCTGTGCGTTGAGGTCACGGGGGAGTGCGTCGCGCCCGACGGAGGCCGAGCGCAGGGCGCGATCAATCGTCGGCGCCGGTGCGCCACTCACATTGCGCAAGACGCGAGCCACTCCGCGACCGCGTGCCGTGAACGCCGAGGCAACGAACCGTTCGTAACGACGTCGCTCTCGCTCGTCGATCAGAGCGCGACGTCGCCGCTGAATGGCGAGGATGCCGCCGTCCACGCCCGGCCGCGGCGAGAAACCTGCGGCCGGCACGCGACCGTGCACGGAGAACTCGAACCACGGGGCGGCCTGCGCCGTCAGCATCGTCGACCCGCCGACACCCGCACGCTTGCGTGCGACTTCCCACTGGGTGATGACGACGGCGTGTCTCCACGTCGGCGCACGCAGCAGTCGGCGCAGCAGCGGAGTCGTGAGGTGGAAGGGGAGGTTGCCGACGATCACGGCTCGGTCGAAAGGCTCAATGAGCGCATCGGCCCGTGCCACGTCGACGCCGGGCAGCCGGCGCCGCAGGGCACCCACTCGGTGTTCGTCGAGTTCGACCGCTCGCACGGGGCGACCGGTGGCGGCGAGCGGTACGGTCAGCGCCCCGGCGCCCGCACCGATCTCAAGAATGGGCCCGTCGGTGGCATCGACGAGGTCGAGGATGGTGGCGATCGTCGGACGGTGTGTGAGGAAGTTTTGGCCGAGCTCGTGTCGGCCGCCGTGCACGGAACGATTCCGCATCTGAGTACTCCAAGGTCGAAGGGAGCACCTCGGCGGCTCGTCGGGTCAACGCGCGACGATGCGCCGGGGTGCAGTGTGCATCCCGGAGACGGCGCGTGAACGCGAGAAAGCGCGGGCGCCGTCAGGCGCGGCGCTCACGGACGGCGCAGAAGCAGCCCGCGGTGGGCGCGTGGAAGCCGATACTCATGTCCTTCACGCTAACAGGCACCGGGCGCGATCGGGTCGGGAAGTGCCAGATCTGGCGCAATGTCGGCGGGCGGGGGCACACTGGTCACGCGACCGGAGCACGCGATGATCTGCTCCGTGACAGGAGAAGACCATGGCCGCACACATCGTGATCAGCGGAGCGTCGGGGTTGATCGGTCGTGCGCTTGCCCGGTCGCTGCAGTCCGATGGCATCGCCGTGACCGCGCTCGTCCGTCGCGTGTCACGGGGCTCGGGGGAGGCGCAGTGGGATCCGGAGCGCGGGGAGCTCGACCCCGCCGTCCTGGCCGGTGCCGACGCCGTCGTCGCCCTGGGCGGGGCGAGTGTCGGGCGGCTTCCCTGGACGCGCGGATATCAGCGCACCCTGATCAACTCCCGCCTGGACTCGACCCGCACCCTGGTGACGGCTTTGCGCGCTCTCGGCTCGGATGCTCCCGCGCTCGTCTCCGCATCGGCCGTGGGCTTCTACGGCTCCGCACCCGGCGAGACTCTGACGGAGCAGTCGCCGGCGGGCGACACGTTCCTCGCCCGGCTCTGCGTGGCCTGGGAGGCCGAGGCCCGGCGCGCTGAGGATCAGACCAGGGTGGCGCTGCTGCGAACCGCCCCGGTCATCGACCGCGGGGGCGTGCTCGCGCCGCTGATCCGTCTTAGCAGTCTCGGCGCGGGCGGCCCCCTCGGGCCCGGCACGCAGATCTGGCCCTGGATCTCGCTCGACGATGAAGTCCGCGCGATCCGTCACATCATCGAGTCAGAGGTCAGCGGCCCTGTCAACCTCACGGGCCCGACGCCGGCATCCGCGAACGACATCGTCCGCGCCGTCGCCCGTGAACTGCACCGCCCGTTCTGGCTTCCCGCACCCACCTGGGCGCTGCGCCTCGGGCTCAGCCGCGCCGCGACCGATTCGCTGCTCGTCAGCGACGCCGACGTACGTCCCGTCGTGCTGCGGGAGACCGGGTTCACCTTCACCCACCCCACGGCGCAGGAGGCGGTCGCCGCGGCGCTCTCAGCGGGCTCAGGCGGTGGTCGCCTCGCGGCGACGGTGAGGCCATAGGCGCTTGGGCAGCTCGAAGAGCAACTTGACCGGCATCCGCCGACCGAGCAGGGCGAAGACCGTCGACACCGCGACCGTGAGCGTGAAGATGACGACCAGTCCGATACCCGGGTTCGAGATTCCCGCCTTCATAGCCAGCCAGCCGAGAGCCGCGAACGCCGGGTAGTGCACGGTGTAGTAGATCAGCGAGTAGCGGCCGACGAACTGGATCGGACGCATCCACGGACGATCGGTGATCGTCGCCGCGAGCCGCACGAGGATGAGGATGCCGAGCATCGCCGGCAGCGCGAACCACGGGTCGTACCAGATGCCACCTCCGCCCTCGACTCCGGCCTCGCGGGCCCAGATGTCGTCGAGGCCGGAGTAGACGGCGACGCCCACCGGAATGATCGCCAGCGCCCATGCGAGCGGAACGCTGAGGATATGGGCGTAGCGATCCCAGTACTTCTCGATGAACGCGCCGAGGAAGAAGAACGGCATGAGGTAGAAGAAACGCCGCAGCAGATCAAGGTCGCCTGGTATGAAGAACGCCACCACGAAGGGCACGACGATCAGCACCCAGATCGGGATGCGCTTGATCAGCAGAGCGATGAGGTAGTAGGCGAACACGAACTGCATGAACCACAGGTAGGTGTTCCAGAACCCCAGCTCCCACGGCATGTACTTCGCCTGTGCCGGATCGGCGAGGTATTCGGCGCCAGCGTAGACGATGGTCCAGACCACGATCGGCCAGAGGATGCGCCGCACCTTGCCCCAAATGTACTCACCCGTCGGTCGGGTCAGCGAGCCTGCTACCAGCAGTCCCGACAGGAACATCAGCATCGGCATCCGGTACGGGGCGAAGAATGCGCTGATGAAGGCGAACACCTCGGGAACGTCGCCGATCCGGTAGGCCACGATCTGCGTGCTGTGGTGCAGGATCACCAGCAGGATCGCGATGCCGCGCAGGAGGTCCATCCACCCGATCCGGCGATCGTGCTTCTCGAGGGCGCGGCTGATGTCGCCGGAACGTCGGGCGGCAGCGGCATCCGCGCGCGTGCGAGGGGCCGAGGACGAAGACGGTGCGCTCTGCTCAGACATCCCGGCAAGTATACGAGCGGGTCACATCTCCTCGTGGGAGGCGGGGTCGGCGTCGAACAGGCGTCCGTCCGGACGACCCAGCGCCGTGATGGCCGCGACCTCAGCAGGATCGAGCGTGACCAGGGCAGCGGCGAGGTTGGCCTGCTGATGCGCGAGGGACGACGCCTTCGGGATCGAGACCGTACCTCGCGCAACATGCCACGCGATCACCGCCTGTGCCGGGGTGATGCCGTGGGCGTTCGCGACCTCGACGATCACCGGTTCGTCGAGCAGCTGCTTGGCGCGACCGAGAGGGCTCCACGCCACCGTGACAATTCCGCGCTCGGCATGTACCGCCAGTGCCTCCTCCTGAGGGAAGTACGGATGCACCTCGATCTGGTTCACGACGGGCCGTACACCGGTCTCGGCCTCGATGCGGTCGAGGTGCGCGGTCAAGAAGTTCGAGACGCCGATCTGTCGCACGATGCCGCGCTGCTGGGCGTCGACGAGTGCGGCCCACGCCTCCGGGTAGAGCCCCACCGCCGGGTTTGGCCAGTGGATCAGGTGCAGATCGGTCGCATCCAGCCCCAGCCGAAAGCGGCTCTCCTCGATGCTCGCGCGCGCTTTGTCTGTCGCGTGATGACGGCCGGGGAGCTTGGTCGTGACGATCACGTCTTCGCGTGGCACGGCGCTCAGTTGCACACCCCGCCCGACAGCGCCCTCGTTCTCCTAGTTGAAGGCGGAGTCGACCAGGCGATACCCCGCATCGATACCCGCCGCGACGGCGGCCGCGCCCTCCTCGCCGTTGAGCCGATAGGTGCCGAGTCCGACAGCGGGCAGGGCGAATCCGTTGTGTGCGGTGAAGACGGGGTGGGTGCTCATGAGACCTCCGAGTCGGGTGGCGTGTGGTCAGCCTACGCGCGCCTGGCACGATGAAGGCATGTCCTTCCTCGCTGATGACGCCCGGTGTCCGTGCACCAGCGGCGACGTGTACGGCTCCTGCTGCGGCCCTCTCCTCGCGGGCCGGCGCGCGCCGACGGCCGTGCGTCTGATGCGCTCCCGCTACACCGCATTTGCTCTGGCTGATGCCGACTACCTGCTGCGCTCGTGGCACCCGTCGACACGCCCGACCAGTCTTGAGCTGGACGAGGACGTGCGGTGGATGCGCCTCGACGTCGTCGATCACGTCACTGGCGGTCCGTTCGACGACGCAGGCGAAGTCGCGTTCGCGGCGCACTACCGTCACGACGGCGAACGCGGCGTGCTGCAGGAGCGCAGCCGATTCGTCCGTGAGGGCGGGGCCTGGTTCTACCTCGACGGCGTGACCTGGTGACCCCACGCGCGCACGCGTCGATGCCGGGTAGATTTGAGCTGTGAAAGCCAGCCCCGAGAACCAGCGCACCCTGCTCGACATTGCCGAGCTCGATCGCCGCATCACGCAGACCGAGCGCGCACGCACGCAGCCCGCCGATGGCGCGCGGATCAACGAACTCGCCGGGGTGAAGCAGGAACAGCTGCGCGAGTTGACCACCCTCACCGGGGTGCTCGACGATGCGAAGGCGGAGCTCGCGCGCCTGGAGACCGACGTGAAGCTCGCCGAGCAGCGCCGCGACCGCGATGCGGAGCGCCTCGCCGCCGCGAACGACGCAAAGCAGGCGCAGGCCCTTGAGCACGAGATCGAGAGCCTCGGGCGCCGCTTGAGCGCCCTCGAGGACGCCGAACTCGAGGTCATGGGTCGCGTGGAAGAGGCCGAGGCCGCCGTCGCGGCTCAGCAGGCGCTGATCGACACGACCAACGCCGAGGGCGCACAGCTGACGGCACAGGCCAAGGCAGGCATGGCCGCCGCGGCCACCGAGGGCGAGCAGCTGACCCGTGATCGCGCTGCGGTCGCGGCGACCGTGGATGCAGCCTTGCTGGCTGACTACGAACGTCGGGCCGCCCGCGGCATCGGCGCGGGACTGCTGCGCGCCGGTGTCTGTGAGGGGTGCCGCATGGTGCTCTCCGGTACCGACCTGACGGCCATCCGACGCGCACCGTCCGACGAGGTCATCTCGTGCCCCGAGTGCGGCGGAATCCTCGTGCGTACCGAAGAATCCGGCCTGTGATGGCGTGAGCGAGCCGGTCTCGCCGACCGCATTCATTGTCGGCCGTGCACCGGGAGCGGGATGGCATGCCCTCCCGGTCGTGGGTGAGGAGCCCGGCGTTGCCATTGCTGTTTCCGACGCCGACTTCAACCCGTGGGTGGCGGAGCAAGAGGAGCGCTGGCACCCGCGCTGGATCGTGCGCTCGTTGCGGTCGTTCTACCCGCCACTGCTCGCAGACGGCATCCGTCTCCGGCGCGCCCACGATCTCCTGCTGGCCCACGCGATCCTGCGCGACTCGCCCGCACTGGCGGCACCGGTGGCGCCGTCGACGCTGTGGAGCCGCGCGGAGATCGCCGGAGAGGACGCGCACGCCCGCCCCGCGCTGTTCGAGGTGCGCGTCGGTGCCGATGCGGGATCCGACACGATCGCAGAAGTAGAGGCTGAGTGGGCCAGGCAACGCTCCGCTCTGGCCGGCGCCCCCGACGGTCGCCTCGCGCTGCTGTGCCTTGCCGAATCCACCGGAGCGCTCGTCGCCGAGGAGATGACGGCCGCAGGTCTGCCGTGGAGCAGGGCGACTCATGAGCGCATCCTGGAAGACGAGCTGGGCCCGCGGCCGATGCGTGGCGCCCGGCCGGCGCAGATGGCGCGGCTTGCGGAGCAGATCGGCGCGGCGCTGGACGACCCGTCGGTCAACCCCGACAGCCCGCCGCGCCTGCTGCGCGCGCTGCACAGAGCCGGGGTGCTGGTCGAATCGACATCACGGTGGCACCTTGCCGAGGTGGATCATCCGGTGGTGGAACCGTTGCTGCGCTACAAGAAGCTCGCCCGCCTGTTCACGGCGAACGGCTGGGCCTGGCTTGACGATTGGGTGCATGAAGACCGATTTCGTCCGGTGTACCTCACCGGTGGGGTGGTGACCGGACGCTGGGCCTCGTCCGGCGGCGGTGCGCTGCAGATTCCCCGTCAGCTTCGCCCGGCGGTGCGCGCCGCCGAGGGCTGGACGCTGGTGAAAGCTGATGTCGCCCAGCTGGAACCCCGCGTGCTGGCCGCGATGTCGAAGGACCGGTCGATGGCGGATGCCGCGCGCGGTGCCGATCTCTACGAGGGCGTCGTGCGCTCCGGTGCCGTCGCCAGTCGTGACGAGGCCAAGTACGCCGTGCTCGGCGCCATGTACGGCGCCACGACGGGGGAGAGCGGGCGTCTCGTCCCTCGGCTCCGGGCGGTGTTCCCACGCGCGATGGCGCTGGTCGATGAGGCTGCGCGGGTGGGCGAGGACGGCGGGGTCGTCAGCACTCTGCTGGGGCGTGGCTCACCCCGGCCTGACGCAGGGTGGCGACACACCCAGTCACTCGCCGGCGATCCGGATGCGGGCGGTACGGCGCAGTCCGCTGCGCGCAGCCGCGCTCGCGAGCGAGGACGCTTCACACGCAATTTCGTGGTGCAGGGCACCGCTGCCGAATGGGCGCTGCTGTGGCTGGCGGAGATTCGGCACCGATTGTCGGCCTTGCCTGCGGCATCCGTTCCGGCTCCGGAGTCCGGCGCGGTGTTCGGGGTCCGGGCGCACCTGGCGTTCTTCCTGCACGATGAGGTCGTCGTGCACGCGCCAGTCGAGCAGGCTGCGCTGGTCGCCGAGGCCGTGCAGGCTGCGGCCGTGGCGGCCACGGCGCGCCTGTTTCCGGGCTTCACCATCGACGTCCCCTTGGATCTCAGCGTCGGCTCGGATGCGGCCAAGGGGCCGTAGACTGGACGGGCGAACGGGTCGGCTGGACGGTCGCGTTGCGGGAGACCGCACCGAGGAACGTCCGGGCTCCACAGGGCAGGGCGGTGGGTAACACCCACCCGGAGCAATCCGCGAGACAGTGCCACAGAGAGTAGACCGCCCCGCAAGGGGTAAGGGTGAAAGGGTGGTGTAAGAGACCACCGGGGGTCGTGGTGACACGATCCGCCAGGTAAACCTCGCCCGGAGCAAGGTCAGACAGAGGATGTTGACGCGGCTCGCCGAGTCCTCGGGTAGACCGCTGGAGCGGCACGGCAACGTGTCGCCGAGAGAGATGGCCGTCTATGGGGCACAGCCCCGGGACAGAACCCGGCGTACAGGCCGGCCCGCTCGCACCACGAAGGCCAGGCACCGATGATCGGTGCCTGGCCTTCGTGGTGTGTACGCTCAGCTCGCGGCGAGCGAGGCGGCACCGATGATGCCGGAGTTGTTGCGGTGCACGGCAGCGACGATCGGCGTGCGCAGGTCGAGCAGGGGGAGGAACTTCTCCGGATGCTTCGAGACGCCTCCACCGACCACGAACAGGTCGGGGCTGAAGAGGAACTCCACGTGTGAGTAGAACTCCTGCAGACGGGCGGACCACGCCTCCCAGCTCAGCTTCTCGCGCTCCATGGCGGAGTACGCCGTCCAGCGCTCGATCGACTCGCCATCGCGCTGCAGGTGGCCGAGCTCGGTGTTGGGGATCAGCAGGCCGTCGTAGAGGAAGGCGGAGCCGATGCCGGTGCCGAGCGTCGTCATGATCGTCAGCCCGCGCGCATCACGAGCTGCACCGTGGCGTGCCTCGGCGACGCCCGCAGCATCCGCATCGTTCACGAACGTGATGTCGCGGCCGAGGCCCTGCTCGAAGAAATGCTCTGCGTCGAAGCCGACCCAGTCCTTGGAGATGTTCGCAGCCGAAAGGGTGCGACCGTGCTTGACGATGGCCGGGAAGGCGACGCCGAGAGGCAGGTTCGAGTCTGCCACGCCGAGTTTTTCGAGCACGAGCCGCACGGTGTCGAGAACGTCTGCCGGATGCGCGCCTTCGGGAGTCGGAATGCGCACACGCTCGGAGTCGAGCGTGCCGTGGGTGAGGTTCACGACCCCGCCCTTGATTCCCGTGCCGCCGATGTCCACGCCGATTGCCTGAGTCATGCCGAATAGCCTAGCGATCCCGGTGCACCCGATTAGGATCGATGTCGACAACTTGACGAAGGGATTCGCATGATCGACGGCGACCACAAGTACTGGTACAACTCCACCACCGGCGAGGTCGAATACGGCATGCTCTCGCCTTCGATCGACCGCATCGGGCCGTTCGACACGGCCGAAGAGGCTGCGCACGCGCCTGAGGTGGTCGCGGAGCGTTCGCGGGCATGGACCACCGAGGACGCCGAGGAGGACGCCTGGGGTCCTGACTCGCACGACACCGCGAAGTAACGACGGACTGACGAGGGACCAGAGGTGGCCATGGACAAGCAGCGGGATTTCGTGCTCCGTACGATCGAGGAGCGCGGCGTCAAGTTCGTGCGCCTGTGGTTCACCGACGTCATCGGCACTCTCAAATCAGTGGCGATCGCGCCGGCCGAGGTCGAGGGAGCGTTCGCGGAGGGCATCGGTTTCGACGGCTCTGCGATCGAGGGTCTGACTCGCACCTACGAGTCGGACCTGCTCGCGCAGCCCGACCCGACCACGTTCCAGACGCTGCCGTGGCGGGGCGAGATCGATCCGACGGCGCGCATGTTCTGCGACCTCACCACCCCGGACGGCCGACCCGCGGTGTCTGATCCCCGCAACGTGCTGCGACGCACGCTCGCCAAGGCTGCGGATGCCGGGTTCACGTTCTACACGCATCCCGAGATCGAGTTCTACCTGCTGAAGTCGTCGTCCTTCGGACCCGAGGGACCCGTCCCAGTGGACTCTGCCGGCTATTTCGACAACGTTCCCGGCGGAACGGCGCACGACTTCCGCCGTCGGTCTGTCCGGATGCTGGAGGATCTCGGCATCTCGGTGGAGTTCAGCCATCACGAGGGCGGGCCCGGTCAGAACGAGATCGACCTGCGGTACGCCGACGCCCTCACCACCGCGGACAACATCATGACCTTCCGCACGGTGATCAAGGAGGTCGCGATTGAGCAGGGCGTGTACGCGACCTTCATGCCGAAGCCGCTGAGCGGACATCCCGGAAGCGGCATGCACACGCACATGTCGCTGTTCGAGGGTGACACCAACGCGTTCTACGAGGCTGGCGCGAAGTACCAGCTGTCCAAGACCGGGCGCCAGTTCATCGCCGGACTGCTGCGCCACGCGAACGAGATGGCCGCCGTCACCAACCAGTTCGTGAACTCGTACAAGCGCCTGTGGGGCGGCGACGAGGCGCCGAGCTTCATCACGTGGGGGCACAACAACCGTTCCGCGCTCGTCCGGGTGCCGATGTACAAGCCCAACAAGGGGCAGTCGACACGCGTCGAGTACCGTGCCCTGGATTCGGCCACGAACCCCTACCTGTCGTTCGCGCTCATGCTCGCCGCCGGGCTCAAGGGCATCGAGGAGGAGTACGAGCTCCCGCCCGAGGCAGAGGACAACGTCTGGTCGCTGAGCGACTCCGAACGTCGTGCGCTCGGGTACGGCTCGCTGCCGGCCAGCCTTGATCACGCCCTCGAGTACATGCAGGAGTCGGAGCTTGTGGCCGAGACCCTGGGCGAGCAGGTCTTCAACTACGTGCTGCTGAACAAGCGCAAGGAGTGGGAGGCGTACCGCGGGCAGGTGACCCCCTTCGAGCTGAAGAGCAACCTCGAGCTGCTCTGAACGGAGCCTGATGTCCCGCCCCGATGCGTCCGTGTCGCTCTCTGCGCTCGCGCGCCTGGGGTTTGACGAACTCTCTGCCGCGTCCGCGGGCCTCGCTGAGCTCAGCGAGCTGACGGGTCTTGACCGTGCCGCTCTGTTGGACGGTTTGGATGCGGCCGACCCCGACAGTGCACTGACCGGCATGGTGCGTGTCGCACGCCGCGATCCTGCCCGGGTGGGCGCCGTGCTCGGCGATCCGGGTGCGCGGGCCGCGACCTGGCGGCTGTTCGGCGCCTCCCGGGGGCTCGCAGGGTTCTTCGAACGCCGGCCCGAGCAGTTCGAAGCCACAGCGGTGCTGCGCACGACCCTGCCCGACGCGACAGAGCTGCGAGAGCGGATGCTGACCGCAGTCGGTGCGAGAGACAGTTTTGCCGAGCCCGGCGAGTCCGCGCGGATCGCCCTGCGTGTCGCGTACCGTCGTGTGCTGGCCGAGATCGCGGCAGCCGATCTCGCCGCGTCCGATCCCGTCGACGGCATCGCGGGCGTCTCTGCGGCGTTGGCGGATGCGGCGGCAGCCGCGCTGGAGGCCGCGCTGGCAATCGCGCGCGCTGATGTCGGGGGCGAGGGGGGAGACCGCCCGCGCGATCAGGTTGCTGCCACGCGACTGGCCATCATCGGCATGGGCAAAGCCGGCGCTCGCGAGTTGAACTACGTCAGCGACGTCGATGTCATCTTCGTGGCGGCCACCGCCGATGAAGAGGTCGTCAGCGAGTCGCGGGCGATCGACATCGCCACCCAGCTCGCGCGTGAACTGATGCGCGTGATCTCGGCCTATGAGGCGGAGCCGCCCCTGTGGGAGGTCGACGCCGCGCTCAGGCCTGAGGGCAAGCAGGGCGCCCTGGTGCGCTCCCTGGACTCGCATCGGGCGTATTACGAGCGCTGGGCGAAGAGCTGGGAGTTCCAGGCGCTGCTGAAGGCGCGGGCCATGGCCGGCGATGCGGAACTCGGCGCCGCCTATATCGACGCCGTGCAGCCCAAGGTGTGGTCGAGCGCCGCCAGGGAAGACTTCGTCGGCAGCGTGCAGCGGATGCGGGAACGTGTCACCGACCACATCCCGCCGGACGACGTGCCCTATCAGCTGAAACTCGGCCCCGGGGGTCTCCGTGACATCGAGTTCACGGTGCAGCTGCTGCAGCTCGTGCACGGGCTGGACGACGAGTCGCTGCGTACCCGCGGCACCCTCGAGTCGTTGGCTGCACTTGAGGCGGGTGGGTACATCGGTCGTGCCGAGGCCGCGGCGTTCGCACAGGACTATCGTGTGTTGCGCCTGCTGGAGCACCGCCTGCAGATGCACGATCTGCAGCGCACGCATCTGATGCCGCGCACGGAAGAAGGGGAGCGCCTCCTCGCCCGCGCCAGCGGACTCGCCCAAAACGCGGCCGGTCTGCGCGCGCTGTGGGAGAACGTCCGCCGCGAGGTGCGCGATCTGCACGTCCGGTTGTTCTATCGTCCGCTGCTGAGCGCGGTGGCGTCGTTGCCCGAGGCGGAGCGCACTCTGTCGACGGAGCAGGCGGGGTCGCGCCTCGCGGCGATCGGCTTCCGTGATCCGGCCGGTGCCCTGCGCCACATCGCCGCGCTCACCTCCGGCATCAGCCGCAAGGCGACGATCCAACGCCACCTCATGCCGGTCATGCTGCGGTGGTTTGCCGATGGGACCGACCCGGACTATGCGCTGATCGCCTTCCGTCGCATCAGCGAACGCCTGGGCAACACCCCGTGGTTTCTGCGGATGCTGCGTGACTCATCCGGCGCCGCGGAACGTCTGACACGGGTGCTGAGCCTGTCCCGGTACGTGGGCGAGTTGATGGAGTGGATCCCCGAATCTGTGGCCTGGCTGGACAGCCCGGAGGCCCTGCGGCCGCGCTCCAGTGCGGCGCTGGATGCCGAGGCGCGTGCGATCCAGAGCAGGCATCCGTCGATCGAACCGGCTATGAAGGCGGTGCGCGGCCTGCGCCGGCGTGAGTTGCTGCGCACAGCCATTGGCGCGGTGCTCGACGTCATCGACATCCATGAGGTCGCCCAGTCTCTCAGCGACATCACCGAGGCCACGATTCAGGCCGCGCTTCGCGCCGTGCGTCGCGAGGTCGTCACGGAGCAGGATGACGCTCTGGACTTCTCGATCATCGGCATGGGGCGACTCGGCGGGGCCGAGCTCGGATTCGGCTCGGATGCCGACATCCTGTACGTGTACGACGCCAACGGTGTGGAGCCGCAGCGGGCGGCCCAGCTCGCGGCGAAAATCGTCGCCGGTCTGCGTGAGCACCTCACCGACCACCGGCTGCCCCTCGATCTCGATGCCGACTTGCGCCCCGAGGGCCGCAATGGCCCGATCGTGCGCACCTTCGAGGCGTATGCGGAGTACTACCGTCGCTGGTCGCTGTCCTGGGAGGCGCAAGCGCTGCTGCGGGCGCGCGGGATCGCCGGCAGCGCGAAGCTGATCGCCCGGTTCACCGAGCTGGCCGACGGCATCCGTTATCCCGCCACCATCGGGCTGCAGGATCTTCGCGAGATCAAGCGCATCAAGGCGCGGGTCGAGGGGGAGCGGCTGCCGCAGGGGGCGGATCCGCGTCGCCACCTCAAACTCGGGCCTGGCACGCTGAGCGATGTCGAGTGGATGGTGCAATTGCTGCAACTGCGCGACGGGCACCGGATCCCGGGGCTGCGCACCACGTCGACACTGCAGGCGCTGGATGCCGCGGTCGAGGCCGATCTGCTGCCGAAGGGCGGCGCTGAGCAGCTGCGGCAGGCCTGGCTGTTGTCGAGCCGGCTGCGCTCGGCGATGACACTGCTGACCGGCCAGACCAAGGATGTGCTGCCGCTCGATGTGCGCGAGCTCGATGGGGTCGGGCGCCTGCTCGGGTACCCTGATCGCTCCGCGCTCACGTTGGAAGAGGATTACATGCGGGTCACCCGTCGCGCGCGACGTGTGTTCGAGACCCAGTTCTACGGGTGACCGCCCGACCGAAGGAGAACATCGTGATCGCTATCGTGTGGAACCCCACGAAGGTCGACGAGGCAGCGCTGCGCGATGCGGCCGCGCACGCGTTCGGCGACGAAGAAGTGCGCTGGTGGGAGACCTCCGCGGACGACCCCGGACGCGAGATGGCCGAGCAGGCCCTCGCCGAGGGCTGCGACACCGTCATCGCGGTCGGTGGCGACGGCACCGTGCGGATCGTCGCTGAGGTGCTCGCCCGCGCGGAGAACCCCGATGCGGCTCGCCTCGGGATCGTGCCGCAGGGCACAGGGAATCTCCTTGCTCGTAACCTCGACATTCCGCTCGGCGACATCAGCGCCGCTCTCGGTCGGATCGCCGAGGGACGCACGCGCGACATCGACATGGGCTGGGTTCGAACCGACGACGGGGACGACGAGACCGGGTTCCTGGTGATGATCGGTTTCGGACTCGACGCGAACATGCTCTCGGAGACCGACGACGATCTGAAGGACAAGGCTGGCTGGCTGGCCTACGCCGAGGCCATGGGGCGTGCGGTGGCGGCCTCGGAGGTCGTGGACGTCACCCTGACCCTGGATGACGGAGAGCCGCAGCAGAAGTCGGGGCACACGCTGCTGATCGGCAACTGCGGCATGATCCAGGGCGGGCTGACGCTGCTGCCGGACGCCGAACCAGACGATGGCCGGCTCGACCTGCTGCTCGTGAGCGCCGACGGGGCGCTGCAGTGGATGGACACCCTGCGCGCGGTCGTCTGGGACAACGGCATCCGTCGTCTTCTCGGCGGCGGCACCGATGAGGCGCCGCAGAGCACTGATCACGCCCAGTACGCCACCGCCGAGCGCATCCAGGTCACGCTCGCGTCACCGCAGCCGTTCGAGATCGACGGCGAGGAGGCAGGCGACGTGGCCTCCTACGCCGTGCGCGTGCAGCCCGGCGCCGTCCGCGTCCTCTGCTGACCCCCGGTGGGTCCCTGAGCCCCCAGGTGGGTCCCTGAGCCTGTCGAAGGGCCCTGAGCCCGTCCTGGGTCCCTGAGCCTGTCCTAGGTCCCTGAGCCTGTCGAAGGGTCCCTGAGCCTGTCGAAGGGTCCTGTTGCAACGACCGTGATCGGCGTAGCGTGACCACATGCGCGAACACGAACACCGCAAGAAGACGGATGCCGAAGAGGAAGAGATCCTTAACGAGGAGAAGGAAGAGCTCGACGATGCGCTCGACCCCGAGTTGATCAAGGACATCGACCGGGACCGCGGCGGCTTCTTCGCCCCACCGCCCGAGACGCTCTGACCGAGACGCTCAGACAACACGAAAGAGCCCGCCACCTGCCGGTGACGGGCTCTTTCGTGTTGGTCTGATCAGACGCCGTAGTACAGCTCGTACTCGTACGGGTGGGGACGCTGCGCCATGGGCAGGATCTCCTGGTTGTACTTGTACGAGATCCAGGTGTCGATGAGCTCCTTGGTGAACACGCCGCCCTCGAGCAGGAAGTCGTGGTCGGCCTCCAGTGCGTTCAGCGAGTCCAGCAGCGAGTTCGGCACCTGCGGGATGTTCTTGGCCTCCTCGGGCGGGAGCTCGTAGAGGTCCTTGTCGATCGGCTCCATCGGCTCGATGCGGTTCTTGATGCCGTCGAGGCCCGCCATCATCTGCGCGGCGAAGGCGAGGTACGGGTTGCCCGAGGCGTCCGGCACGCGGAACTCGATGCGCTTGGCCTTGGGGTTGGACCCGGTCAGCGGGATGCGAACGGCAGCGGAGCGGTTACCGGCGGAGTAGGCCAGGTTGACCGGCGCCTCGAAGTGCTTCACCAGGCGGTGGTAGCTGTTCAGGGTCGGGTTGGTGAACGCGAGCACCGCGTGAGCGTGCTTGAGCAGACCACCGATGTACCAGCGGGCGATGTCGCTGAGCTGGCCGTAGCCTGCCTCGTCGAAGAAGAGCGGCTTGCCGTCGAGCCACAGCGACTGGTGGGTGTGCATGCCCGAGCCGTTGTCGCCGAACAGGGGCTTGGGCATGAACGTGGCCGTCTTGCCCCACTCCTCGGCGGTGTTCTTGACGATGTACTTGAACTTCAGCACGTCGTCAGCCGCGTGCACCATCGTGTCGAAGCGGTAGTTGATCTCGGCCTGGCCGGCGGTGCCCACCTCGTGGTGCGAACGCTCGACGATGAGGCCGGCGTCAGCGAGCTTCAGCACGATGTCATCGCGCAGGTCAGCCTGCTTGTCGACGGGGGAGACGGGGAAGTAGCCGCCCTTGAAGGGGGTCTTGTTGCCGAGGTTGCCGCCCTCTTCCTTGCGGCCCGAGTTCCACGCGGCCTCTTCGGAGTCGACCGAGTAGAAGCTCTTGCCGGCCTTCACCTCGTAGCGCACGTCGTCGAAGATGTAGAACTCGGCCTCGGGGGCGAAGAACGCGGTGTCGGCGATGCCGGTGGAGGCGAGGTACTTCTCGGCCTTCTTGGCGACCTGACGCGGGTCCTTCGAGTAGATCTCACCCGTGCGCGGGTTGTAGATGTCGAAGACCATGATCAGCGTCTTCTCTGCCCGGAAGGGGTCGAGGTAGGCGGTGGTCACGTCGGGGATGAGCTGCATGTCCGACTCGTGGATGCTGGCGAAGCCGCGGATCGAGGACCCGTCGAACAGCTGCCCGTCGCGGAAGAAGTCTTCGTCGACGGAAACAGCAGGGATGTTGAAGTGCTGCTGAACACCGGGGAGATCCGTGAAACGGATGTCCAGGAACTTGACGTCCTGCTCCTTGATGTACTGAAGCACCTCTGCGGGATCTTTGAACATGTACGACTCCTGAATCGGGTTCTGGTCGATAGCAACCTTACGCAGGCTAAGGCCGCAGCGTTTCCCAGGGGTGTCATCTGTGTTTCGAGCATGTTACAGCGGCTCGGTAGGCTGGAGGGGTGACGGATGCCGCCAACAGCTACCCCGGTGAACGCCTCGGACTGCCCGCGCAGGGCCCGGGCAGCATCGGCCGGATCGGCCGCAGGATCGCGGCCCTGCTCATCGACTACACCGCAGCGACGGTGATCGCCATGGCCTTCCTGGCGTACGATCCGTGGGCGCTGCCGTACGAGGCCGGCTGGCGGCAGTTCGCACCGATGATCGTCTTCGCGGTGATCCAGATCCTCTTCCTGCCGACCGCGGGCGGCAGCCCCGGGCACCGCATCGTCGGTATGCGTGTAGAACGCCTGGGTGGCGGATGGACGGGTCTGTGGCGACCGATCGTGCGCACGCTGCTGCTGATCCTTGTCATCCCCGCCGTGATCTGGGATGCCGATCAGCGGGGTCTCCACGACAAGATCGCGGGCACCGTGCTCATCCGCGCCTGAGCGGCCGCCCGGGCGTTAGACCTTGCCGCGGTTGCGGCGTCGTGTTTCGCGTGGTGCCCGCGGTCCGAAGAACGAGCGCGCCGGATCGACGCTGTAGCCCTGACGCAGCGCTTCGCGCCCGATCAGCATCCGGAATCCCATCTCGTCGCGATTGGTGAGTGTGACCTCGGCGATGACCTCACGGTCGACCAGCCGCACCCGCAGCTGCACCACCAGACGCTCCTGTGCGTGCCCGGACGAGCTGCGCACGGCCCGGCGGTCGTGCACGGGGCATTCGACCGTCACAGCATCCTCCTGGCTGTTCTGCCAGGGCTTGACCTTGAAGCGCACCCAGTCTTCGCCGTCACGATCGAACTCGCGCACATCGAAGGCGTGCAACGCAGAGGTGCGGGCGCCGGTGTCGATCTTGGCTTTGATCCAGTCGACGTCGAGATCGGGCAGGCCGACCCACTCGCGCCAGCCCGTCATCGTGTTTGAATGGGAAGACCGACTCACCCCTACATCCTGGCAGGAAACCTCTGTGAAGATCGCTGTCCTCTCCCGGGCACCTCAGGCCTATTCGACCCAGCGTCTGCGCGCCGCCGCGCAGCAGCGAGGGCACAACGTCAAGGTGCTGAACACCTTGCGCTTCGCGATCGATCTGACCGCTGACGCGCCCGACCTGCTCTATCGGGGCAGGCAACTCAGCGACTACGACGCGATCCTGCCGCGCATCGGCAACTCGATCACCTACTTCGGCACAGCCGTGGTGCGCCAGTTCGAGCAGATGGACGTCTACACGCCCAACACCGCGAACGGCATCTCCAGCGCTCGTGACAAGCTGCGCGCCAACCAGATCCTCTCGCGCCACAACATCGCGATGCCCGCCACCGCTTTCGTGCGCAACCGCGCCGACGTGCGCCAGGCGATCGAGCGAGTCGGTGGCGCCCCCGTGGTGATCAAGCTGCTCGAAGGAACCCAGGGCATCGGTGTCATCCTGGCCCCGCAGGTCAAGGTCGCCGAGGCGATCATCGAGACCCTGCACTCGACGAAGCAGAACGTGCTGATCCAGAAGTTCATCGCCGAAAGCCGCGGTCGCGACATCCGTGCCCTCGTCGTCGGCGACCGGGTCGTCGCCGCGATGCGCCGCGTCGCCGACGGTGACGAGTTCCGCTCCAACGTGCACCGCGGTGGACGCGTGGAACCGGTCACCCTCGACCCGGTGTACGAGCAGACGGCCGTGCGGTCGGCACAGATCATGGGTCTGCGTGTCGCCGGCGTCGACATGCTCGAGGGCGAGGACGGGCCGTTGGTGATGGAGGTCAACTCCTCGCCCGGTCTGCAGGGCATCGAGGCGGCGACCAAGCTCGACGTCGCCGGCGCCATCATCGACTACATCGCCGCTCAGGTGGCGTTCCCCGAGATCGACATCCGTCAGCGGCTCAGCGTGTCGACCGGCTACGGCGTGGCCGAGCTGGTGATGCACGCCGGTGCGGAGCAGGTCGGCAAGCGCCTCGGCGATCTGGGCCTCTGGGACCGCGACATCACGGTGCTGACGCTGCACCGCGGCGTCAGCGTCATCCCCAACCCGCGCAAGAACGTTGTGCTCGAGGCTGAGGACAGACTGCTGTGCTTCGGCAAGCTCGAGGAGATGCGCTCGATGATCCCTGAGCGCCGTCGCCGCCGCGCCAAGGTGCGCCGGCTGCCGAAGGAGCCGATGGGGGAGTGACCCCGCGCAAAGAGGAGGGCCCGTCTCACAGCGAGACGGGCCCTCCTTTGTGTGCGCTGAAGGTCAGCGCGGGCGCTGTCCGCGCACCTTGGTCGGGTCGATGCCCTTCGGGATCGGCAGCGACGAGAGCGACTGGGACACCGAGTCGATACGGCGAATGACGGCGGCCTGAGTGGCCTTGTCGATGGCCTTGGGCAGCTTCTTGATGGTCTTCGCCAGGTCGGCGATGGCGACGTCGCCGTCACCGTGACCCACGTACAGCACGGTGACTGGCACGCCGTGGGCGACGCGCTGCGCCTTCGTGCGCTCTTCGTTCACCAGACGCGTGAGCCGGCCGCGGGTACCCTCACCGACGATCACGATGCCGCCGCGACCTACGGCACGGTAGACCGCCTCCTGCGTCTTGGGGTTGATCCCGACGGGGGTGTCTCCTGCCGTCCAGCTGCGACCCAAGCTCGTGCTGAGAACGTGGCCGGTAGCGCCGGGCATCCCGTCGATCTTCTTGTACATCGCCGTGGTCGACAGGCGCGTCATGAGGATCATGGCGCCCAGGATGCCGAACATGAGACCGGTGAAGCCCCACAGGATCATCGGCAGGACGCCGGCCTGCCCGAGCAGGAGGCCGAGGATCAGGCCGAGGAGAACGCCGCCGACGATGATCGCGATCTGCGCCCACGGGAGCCAGCCGTACACCTCGCGCGTGAAGCGGAAGAGGGAACGGATCTGGGAGAAGAAGCCGGGACGCTTCTCAGGTTCGGGAGCACGCTTTGCCATGCCGACCAGCCTACCCAGTCAGAGGCGTTCGTATTGCTCCGCACAGGCGGCGTTCGCGCAGGGCTTGTGCACAGTTTCCGGGAATCGCCGGATGTGACGGCCGCCGCATCGGGTGTGATGAAGGCATGGAACCGACAACCCACCTGCTCCCGGAGGCGCACCGGGTGATCCGGCCGGTCGATGCCGGTGAGTCGGCGTTCGTCGGGGTGCTTGTGGCCGACGGTGATGGCGTGCGCGTGAGGGTCGACGTGGAGACCGTCGGCGCCGCGCTGTGGCGGTATGGGGATGCTGCTCACGTCGCAGGGGTACGCGACCTTGTCCGACGTTCCGACGGACACGACGCGCTGCTGCCCTGGTGCGCGGAACGGGTCGCGACGTTCCTCGCACGACGGGAGGGCGCGGGTGCCTCGCTCAGTCCCGGAGAGGCGGTCACACTGGTCGCCAGCATGTTGCGGGGGATCGAGGAGTGCGGTGGTGAGGCCCTGGTGGGCGTCTGGTGGCTTGCGGACGACGCCCGGCCCCTCTTCGTCGCCGGCGAGGGCGACGCGGTGATCGGAGCCACACGCACCCTGGTGGGACAGGTGCGGGGCGTGATCGCGGATCGTGCATTGGATCGGGCGCTGGCTGAGATCGAGCGGATGCCGGACGACCACCGCGTCATACGTCAACGGCTCGCCGTCTGGGAGACGAATCTCACCGCTCACGCCGCACCACGGGCACTCCAGCGCGACGTCTTCGCCCCCGAACCGGTGACGGGAATCCCGCTGCATCGGGCGCATGTCGCCGTCCCACTCGACGAGCGTGCCGAGGCCGGTGTTCGTGGGTTGATCCGGCGGGCCGCCGACGCTGTCGGACGGCACGCGGGGGCAGTGGGTGCGATCGGGCGGCGGCTCATGCCCGCGCGCGGGGAGCGTGCTCCGCGGCAGCACAACCGTCATGACGTCAGTCCGCGGCCCGGCCGGGCGCCGCGGCGCCGCATGGTCATCCTCGCCGCAGGGGCCGGCGCGATCGTGCTGGCAGCGGGATTGATGTGGCCGCAGGCGCCCGATTCGTCGCAGGCAGACGAGGAGGTGCAGACGTCGACAGCGCAACCAGCAGACGAGACAGCCGCACAGGAGTCGCCTCGTCCGGCGGACGCGACCGGGGCGGCAGCACCACCGGCGGGAGACACGAAGAGTGCGGCGCCCGATGGCACCGAGGCTGTCGCCACCACCCTGGTGTCGGCGCTCGCCTCCTGCCGTTCCGAGGGCGACACGAACTGCGCGGTCGCGGTCGCTCCCGGCGCGGGCGAGCGGGTGCTCGCGGCCCTGATGGCCGATGTGTCCGCGCCAGACATCACTCCGGTCGAGGACTACGGCGACGTCGCAGTCGTGCGCCTCGACGCGAACGGAGAGCGCCAGATGCTCGTGCTCGTGCGCCAGAACGACTCATGGCTGGTCCGTGACGTCTATGACGTCGCAGACCAGCCATGAGCTGTGTCGCTGGCGGGATCAGATCCCGAGATCAGCGGCGAAGTTCGCCTCTTCGAGGCGCGCCTTCACCGAACCGAGGAAGCGCGCGGCGTCTGCGCCGTCGATCGTGCGGTGGTCGTACGACAGTGCGAGGTAGACGTACGAGCGGATCGCGATCGCGTCGTTGCCGTCGACCTTGGCCAGACCGGGGCGCTTGACGACGATGCCGGTGCCGAGGATCGCCGACTGCGGCAGGAACACGACCGGAGTGTCGAACAGCGCGCCACGCGAACCGGTGTTGGTCAGCGTGAACGTGCCGCCGGCAAGCTCGTCGGGCTTCAGCTTGTTGTCGCGCGTGCGAGCAGCCAGGTCGGCAATCTCGTGCGCGATCTGCGCCAGGTTCTTCGACGCCGCGTCACGCAGCACCGGCGTGAGCAGGCCACGCTCGGTGTCGACCGCGATCGAGAGGTTCTCGGTCGCCGGGTAGACGATGTCGGTGCCGTCGACGGTCGAGTTGATGATCGGGTACTCCTGCAGGCCCTCGGCGGCAGCCAGAGCGAAGAACGGCAGGAACGACAGCTTGTCACCGGTCTTCTGCTGGAACTCAGCCTTCACCGAGTCGCGGTACGCCGCGAGCTTCGTGACGTCGACCTCGACCACGGTGGTCAGCTGTGCGGTCTGCTGCATCGACGCGACCGCGCGCTCTGCCAGCACCTTGCGCAGGCGCGACATCGGCACCGTGGTGCCGCGCAGCGGCGAGATCTCGCGAGGCGCGCGCGCTGCGGGAGCCGCAGGAGCTGCAGCGGCGGGAGCCGAGGACTTCGTCTCAGCGGCCTTCAGCACGTCTTCCTTGCGGATGCGGCCACCGACGCCGGTGCCCTGCACGGATGCCAGGTCGACGCCCTGCTGCGAAGCGAGGCGACGCACGAGCGGCGTCACGTACAGCGAGTCGCTGTCACCTGCGGGCGCAGCGGGCGCTGCCTCCGCGGCGGGCGCCGGCGCTGCCTGTGCAGGTGCGGGGGCGGCGGCCGGAGCCGCAGCGGGAGCCGGAGCAGCTGCGGGTGCCGGAGCCGGAGCAGCCTCAGGCGCCGGAGCAGCGGGCGCCGGAGCAGCAGCGGGTGCGCCCGAACCGATGCGGGCGAGAACGGCGCCGACGGCGATCGTCTCATCCTCGGCGGCCAGGATCTCCTGCAGCGTGCCGGCGACAGGTGACGGGATCTCGGTGTCGACCTTGTCGGTCGAGATCTCGAGAAGAGCCTCGTCGACGGCGACGTCATCGCCGACCTGCTTCAGCCACCGGGTGACAGTGCCCTCGGTGACGCTCTCGCCCAGCTCGGGCAGCACCACATCGGTGGCGTCGCCGGAAGCGGCGGGTGCCGGCGCGGCTTCAGCCGCGGGCGCAGCCTCAGCGGCCGGGGCCGGCTCCGCAGCGGGCGCGGGCTCTGCAGCCGGGGCAGCAGGTGCGGCCTCGGCCTCGGGCGCGGCGGCCGAGGGAGCGTCGTCGGACGATGCCGCTCCGCTGCCATCGCCGATCCGTGCGAGGAGCGCGCCGACCTCGACGGTTTCGTCCTCGGCGACGAGGATCTCTTCGATCACGCCGCTCACGGGCGAGGGGATCTCGGTGTCGACCTTGTCGGTCGAGATCTCGAGCAGGCCCTCGTCCGCCTGTACGGTGTCGCCCACCTGCTTGAGCCAGCGGGTGACCGTACCCTCAGTGACGCTCTCGCCGAGAGCGGGGAGGATCACGGGTGTGCTCATGACTGAGTCTCCTTCGAAGTCTGTGACGCATTCAGCTTAGTGACCTCAGCGCCAGGTTGGTGCTGTTCAGAGTGCGTGCAATGGTTTTCCGGCCAGAGCGAGGAACGCCTCGCCGAGCGCCTCGCTCTGCGTCGGGTGCGCGTGGATGAGCGGGGCGATGTCTTCGGGGTGTGCCTCCCAGGCGACAGCGAGCTGACCTTCGGTGATGAGCTCGCCGACACGATCGCCGATCAGGTGCACGCCGAGTACGGGACCATCCTTCTGGCGCACGACCTTCACCGTGCCGCCCGTGCCGATGATCTCGCTCTTGCCGTTGCCAGCCAGGTTGTATTCGTACGCCACCACGGCGTCCGCGCCGTGCGCGGCGACGGCGGCCTCCTCGGTGATGCCGACGGATGCCACCTCCGGGCTGCTGTACGTCACGCGGGGGATCTGCGTCTCCGGCTGCGCGGGGACGTCGATGCCGCTGATGCGCTCAGCGACGGCGATGCCCTGCTGGAACCCGCGGTGCGCGAGCTGCAGGCCGGGCACGATGTCGCCGACAGCCCAGACACCGGGCACCGCGGTGCGCAGCTGGTCGTCGACCACGACGAACCCGCGCTCGATGCCGACGCCGGCCTCTTCGTACCCCAGGTCAGCCGTCAGCGGTCCACGCCCGACGGCGACCAGCAGGTAGTCGGCGGTGTGGGTGGTGCCGCCCTCGAGGGTGACCGTCACGCTATCGGCATCCTGAGTGGCGCTCTGGAACCGCACGCCGAGCGAGTACGCGATGCCACGGCGACGGAAGGCGCGCTCCAGCCCCTTGCTCAGCGTGATGTCCTCGTTGGGCACCAGGTGCGGGAGCGCCTCGATGATGGTGACCTCCGAGCCGAACGAACGCCACACGCTCGCGAACTCGACACCGATCACGCCACCGCCCAGGATGAGCACCTTGCCCGGAACCTCGTCGAGGGCGAGCGCCTGCTCGCTGGTGAGAATGCGTCCGCCGATCTCGAGACCGGGCAGCGAGCGGCTGTAGGAACCGGTGGCGAGGATGACGTCCGTACCGACGTAGTGGTCGTCGCCGACAATGACGGTGCGGTCGCCGGCGAGGCGCCCTTCGCCTTCCACGACGGTGATGCCGCGCGCCGTGATCAGACCCTGCAGGCCCTTGTACTTCTTGGCGACGATGCCCTCACGGTACGCACGGACCCCGGCCGGGTCGATCGCCTCAAACGTCGCCGTGACGCCGACGGATGCGGCGCTGCGAGTGTGGTCGGCAACTTCCGCGGCATGCAGCAGCGCCTTGGTCGGGATGCATCCGCGATGCAGGCAGGTGCCGCCGACCTTGTCCTTCTCGATGAGGATCACCGATTTGCCGAGCTCGGCAGCGCGCAGCGCGGCGGCGTAACCGCCGCTGCCTCCGCCGAGAATGACGATGTCTGCGGTGTGCGTTGTCATGTCATGCCTCCGTCTTAGCGGCCGAAGCCTCAGCGAACGCGATCAGGGAACGGACTGCCGCGCCCGTCGGGCCCTTCTCCGTGAAGCCGTAGGGCGAAGAGGTGTGCTCCGACGAGCCGGCGATGTCGAGGTGCACCCACGGGATCCGGGGTGCGTCATCCTCTTCGCCGGTCTTGCCGACGAAGCGCTGGAGGAAGAGCCCCGCGAACAGCGATCCGCCCGAGCGATCCCCGAGATTCGCGTTGACCATGTCGGCGATCCGCGAGTCGAGCGAGTCTTCCATGTACTCGGGCAGCGGCAGCGGCCAGGCGAGCTCAGAGCTGGCATCGGCCGCATCCAGATACTCGCGCACCGTCGCCTCCTCACCCATCACGCCGGTGTGGCGCATGCCGAGGGCGACGATGATGGCGCCGGTCAGAGTGGCGACGTCGATGATCACGTCGGGGTTCTCACGACTGGCCGCAACGAGGCCGTCGGCCAGCACCAAGCGCCCCTCGGCGTCCGTGTTGGTGACCTCGACCGTCTGTCCATCGAGGATCCGCAGCACATCGCCGGGGCGCGTGGCGCGGCCGGACGGCATGTTGTCGGCGATGCACATCCACGCAGTGACGTGCACGGGCAGCCGCAGCTGGGCGATGGCGCGGATCACGGCGAGGATCGTCGCTGCGCCCGCCATGTCGAACTTCATGCCCATCATGCTGGCCGCCGGCTTGAGCGAGAGGCCACCGGTGTCGAAGGTGATGCCCTTGCCGACCAGGGCGATGTGCCGCGCTGCGCCGGTGGGGGAGTAGTCCAGGCGAACGAGGCGCGGGGGGCGGTCGGAGCCGCGGCCGACACCGATGATGCCGCCGTACCCCTCGGCCTCGAGGCGCGATTCGTCGAAGATCTCGACGTCGACGTCAAGATCGGCCACCGCATCGACCGCGGACTGCGCCAGATCGGCCGGGCTCTGCCATTCGGCAGGAACGTTGACGAGATCCTTCACCAGGGCCACTGCCTCCGCGACGGCACGTGCGTGCGCGAGGTCGGCCTCGTCGAGCTTCTCCGCGTGCAGAATCAGGGTGTCGGCCTTCGACGCACCCTTGTCGGAGCGGTAGTCGTCGAAGCGATAGCCGCCCAGAAGGGCACCCTCGGCCGCCGCGGCGGCGAACTCCTCGAGTCCACCGGCAAGGCCGATCGCCACCGTGCTGAAGCCGGTGAGGGAGCGGATGGCCGTTGCGACGGCATCCCGGACGGTCTTGGCGTCGGGGCTCTTGCCGGCGCTGACGACAGCGAGCGGGAGAGTGGTCACATCCGGTGCGTGTACGCGGGTGTAGGCGGACGCACCTCCCTTGTAGCCGATCCCCTCAAGCGTCTCGGCGAGCCCGGCGAAGCCGACGATGGCTTCGGGGGCGCTGTCGGGAGAGGGGATGACGAGCACTGCGGCGTCGGCAGCACTTCCTGGGAACGGATCGGTCGTGTGCGAGATCACGGGAAGCGTCATGGTTCCATCCTAGGAGCGTGTCGTCGGTCGGCGCCGACCGGCGCAGCGTGCTGCGGCGTGTTCGCTGTGGGCGACACGAACGGGGGCCCCGCGGCTCGGGCGGCTCGTAGCATGGAGACATGCCCATCTCCGGAGAGCTCCTCGAACGCCCCGCAGACGGTCCCGTCGTTCCCGCGGGGCTGCCTCTGGTCATCCTGCTCACCGGGTTCACCGATGCCGGCAACGCGGTGTCGGGGCTGATCGACCACTTGCACGAGACCACCGACCCGAAGCCGGTCGCGATCTTCGACAACGACCTGCTGCTTGATTACCGGGCGCGCCGGCCGGTGATGATCTTCGATCAGGATCACCTCACCGAGTTCCGGCCCGCCCGCCTCGAGCTGGCACTGGCCCACGACGCCCTGGGGCAGCCGTTCCTGCTGCTTTCCGGCTACGAGCCTGACTTCGCCTGGAACGCGTTCGCGGACACGGTGCTCGCCCTGGTCGCTGAGTACGCCGTCGGCAGTGTTGCGTGGGTGCATTCGATTGCCATGCCGGTGCCGCACACTCGCCCGTTGGGCACGACCGTGAGCGGCAACCGACGCGATCTCACCGCCGCGCATTCGGTCTGGCGCCCTCGCACGCAGGTGCCGTCGACAGCTGCGCACCTGCTGGAATATCGACTCGTCGAGTCGGGAGCGCAGGTCGTGGGATTCGTTCTGCTCGTTCCGCATTACCTGGCCGACACCGAGTACCCCGACACGGTGATCGCGGCCGCCGACAAGCTGATGATCGCGACGGGGCTTGTCCTTCGTATGGATGACGTGCAGGCATCGCGCGAGGAGTACCTGGGGCGTGTCGAGGAGCAGGTGACCGGTAACGATGAGCTCGTACAGATGGTGCACAACCTGGAACGGCGCTACGACGCCTACATGGCCGGGCGAGACGACGACGGTGAAGACCCGGGTGGTTTCGATGAGCGTGACCTTCCGAGCGCCGACGAGCTTGCGGCCGAACTGGAGCGCTATCTGGCCAATCGTCGCCCCGGCGACGAGGACAAGCTGGGCTGAGTCGCGGCATCATATCGCCGCGGACGGCGCTCGGACCTCTTCGGGTGTGTGATAATGGATGCTCGACCCGTTGTCAACAGGCGTTCCGGCGCTCAGGCTTGACAAGGGTCTTACTAGTGTCCGAAATGGCCCGGAGCGTGTGCACCGCTCCGTGAAAGGCGAAACGTGACTCCTGCCACGACCAAGAAGACCCGGACGACGACGACCGACACACCCGACGCGGAGACCGCCGAGGTCGACACCGCCGCACCGGTGAAGAAGACTACCGCGCGCAAGCCCGCGGCCAAGAAGGCTCCGGCCAAGCGCGCGACGAAGAAGAAGGCCGCCGACGAGGAGATCGTCGACGAGCCCACCGAGGCGGCAGCTGACGCCGATGCCGACGGTGACGAGGAGGGTTCGGCGAAGCCCGCCTTCACTGAGCCGCTGCCCACGGGCGCGATCGTCATTTCCTCCAGTGATGAGGATGACGTCCCCGTCTACTCGACGCAGATCACCGGCGCGACCGCCGACCCGGTCAAGGACTACCTGAAGCAGATCGGTAAGGTTGCGCTGCTGAACGCGGCCGAAGAGGTCGAGCTCGCCATGCGCATCGAGGCCGGTCTGTTCGCCGAAGAGAAGCTCTCGGCGATGTCGGCTGCCGAGAAGACCAGCCAGCTGGGGCTTGACCTGCAGTGGGTCGCCCGCGACGGACAGCGCGCCAAGAGCCACCTGCTCGGCGCCAACCTTCGTCTGGTCGTCTCGCTCGCCAAGCGCTACACCGGCCGCGGCATGCAGTTCCTGGATCTGATCCAGGAGGGTAACCTCGGTCTCATCCGCGCGGTCGAGAAGTTCGACTACACCAAGGGCTTCAAGTTCTCGACGTACGCCACCTGGTGGATCCGTCAGGCGATCACCCGCGCTATGGCTGACCAGGCGCGCACCATCCGTATCCCGGTGCACATGGTCGAGGTCATCAACAAGCTCGCCCGCGTGCAGCGCCAGATGCTGCAGGACCTGGGCCGCGAGCCCACCCCGGAAGAGCTGTCCCGCGAGCTCGACATGACGCCCGAGAAGGTCGTCGAGGTGCAGAAGTACGGTCGTGAGCCGATCTCGCTGCACACCCCGCTCGGCGAGGACGGCGACAGCGAGTTCGGTGACCTCATCGAAGACACCGAGGCCGTTGTCCCGGCCGACGCGGTGGGCTTCACCATGCTGCAGCGTCAGCTCGAGCAGCTGCTCGACTCGCTGTCCGAGCGTGAGGCCGGCGTCATCCGGATGCGCTTCGGTCTCGGCGACGGTCAGCCCAAGACGCTCGACCAGATCGGCGACACGTTCGGCGTGACGCGCGAGCGCATCCGCCAGATCGAGTCGAAGACGATGGCCAAGCTGCGCCACCCCAGCCGTTCGCAGTCGCTGCGGGACTACCTCGAGTGAGCGAGGCGAACAAGGGCAAGGCCCTCAGCATCGACGTCGATGGCGTCGCCTACCAGCGTCTGCCGATCCGCACGCGCGTGGTCATGCCCGGTGACGAACTCGACGAGATCATCCGCGAGTACACGGCCGGGCAGCTGCAGCAGGGCGACCTGCTGTTCGTCACCGAGAAGATCGTCGCGATCACCCAGGGCCGGTCGTACCAGCTCGACGAGATCAAGCCCCGCGGGCTGGCGCGCTTCCTCTCGAAGTACGTCACGCGCACCAGCTACGGCATCGGTCTCGGCATGCCCGAGACGATGGAGATGGCGCTGCGCGAGTGCGGCACACCCCGCATCCTGCTGGCGGCAGCCGTCTCGGCCGTGACCAAGGCCTTCGGCCGCAGCGGTGACTTCTACCGCGTCGCCGGCTATAAGGCACGGTCTATCGACGGCCCGACCGCGCACACGATACCGCCGTACAACACGGCAGTCGTGCTCGGACCGGAGAAGCCGAAGCAGGTCGCCCAGCACGTGCAGTCGCTGTTGGATGTGCCGGTCGAGGTCGCGGTCGTCGACATCAACGACATCGGCGGCAACATCCTCGGTTCGACGCTGGACCGCGCCGGCGAGCAGCGGCTGGTTCGCATCCTCGGAGATAACCCGCTGGGGCAGGGGCACGAGTCCACCCCGCTGGGTGTGATCCGCACCGTCTGACCTCTGCGCTGCCCCGTGGGGCACGCCGTACGAAGGGCACGCATGGGACTCGGTCGCGCCAGCGCCACGATCGCTGCAGGGACGCTCGCCTCTCGCATCACCGGGCTTCTGCGCGCCATGGTGCTCGTCGCCGCCGTCGGCAGCATCGGCCAGGCGGGCGACGCGTTCGCGACCGCGAATCAGCTGCCCAACAGCATCTACCAGGTGATCTCGGCTGGTCTGCTCACGGGCGTGATCGTGCCGCAGGTGGTGCGGGTGAGCGCGCAGAAGGATGGCGGACATGCCTTCCTCGCGAAGTTGCTCACACTCGGTGTGGTCGCCGTCGGCGCCGTCACGATCGTGGCGACGTTTGCTGCGCCGCTGCTCGTGAGCGTCTACTCGCAGTACGGTCCTGAACAGCATGCGCTGGCGGTGCAGTTCGCGTACTGGTGCATCCCGCAGCTGTTCTTCTACGGCATGTTCGCGCTGCTCGGCGAGATCCTCAACGCCCGGCGCATCTTCGCGCCCTACGCCTGGGCGCCGATCGCGAACAACGTCGTGTCGATCGTCGGGTTCCTGGTCTTCATCTGGCTCTTCGGCGGTGGACGCAGCATCGTGAGCGCCTGGACGCCGCTGATGGAGTTCGTCCTGGCAGGCACGGCCACGCTCGGTGTGATCGCGCAGACCCTGGTGCTGGCGTTCTTCTGGCGGAAAGCCGGGATTCCGCTGCGCTTCGACTTCCGGTGGCGGGGCATGGGCCTCGGCCACATGGGCAAGCTCGCGACCTGGACGTTCCTCACCACCCTGCTCGGCCAGCTGGTCGGCATCGTGCAGGCTCTCGTGGTGACGCCGGCCTCCGGCGATCACCCGTCGGTGGCGGCATCCGGCTACGCCTGGCTGGTCTACATGGTGCCGTACTCGGTCATCATCCTGGCCATCGGTACGCCCTACTTCACCCGCATCAGCGAGCATGCGACAGCCGAGAAGCACGAACAGGTGCTGGACGACATCGGACAGTCGCTGCGTGTGCTGGGGGTGTTCGTCATGGTCGCGACGGCCGCGGTCGCCGCGGCGGCCGTGCCCGCCTCACGAGTGTTCAGTGGCAGCGCAGAGGATGCGGTCGCCATCGCCCCCGTGCTGCTGGCGTACCTCGTGAGCCTCATCCCGATGGCGGTGCTGTTCATCGTGCAGCGCACGTTCTACGCCTACGGTGATGCACGCACGCCGTTCGTCTTCACGCTGGTGCAGGCGGGGCTGGTGCTGACGTTGACCCTCATCGTCGGGTTCACGATGCCGATCGACGACCGTGCGGCGGCCGTCGCGTTGGCCCAGTCCTGCGCGGGCATCATTCAGACGGTGGTGGCCACGATCCTGCTGCGGCGCAAGCTTGGCCCGTTGCGGCTGAGCTCGACCTGGTGGGCTCTCACGCGCTTCGCCCTCATGGCGATCCCCGCCGGGCTTGCCGGATGGGGCGTGTACGTCATCACCGGCGGCGCCGACGGCTGGATGACCGACAGCCAGCTGTCGGGAGCCGTGGGATCCGTCCTCATCGCGGCGGCCGCAGGCGCGGTCTACGTGGCCCTGCTCGCCCTGACGCGCGCGCCGGAACTGCGCATCGCACTCGGCGCCCTCCGACGCCGCTGAGCGGCGCCTCGGCTGGGTTCCTGAACTCGTCGAGCGCCCCGGCCCGGCGTCAGCGCTTGTCGACGATGTCGGCGCCGATGGCGTCACGGTAGCGGTACAGCAGCCCGGTGCGGATGCCTGATGCCGAGGGCTTCATCTGGAACACGCTCGAGTTGTGGTTGGCCTCGATCAGTGACGGGCCCTCGGGGGTGATCGCGATGTCCCACCCGACGTACGGCACCGTGGGGAGACGCTTCGACGCCTCCGTGACCATCTCGACGACCTGGTCGTAGTAGGGCACCTTCACGCCCTTGATGGTCGTGCCCGTCACAGGGTGCTCGGTGTAGATGTTCGACTGCTTGTCGACCCCCGGATACAGTGCGACGCCGTTGTCGTCGAGCATCGTGAACATGCCGCCGGAGGCGAAGTTGTCGATGACCGCACCGTTGCCGATGCGCAGCACCGACGCGATCACGTGCAGCTCGTCCTGCGGGTCGCGGTAGGTGATCATGCGCACGGTGTTCACGCTGTCCGGGTAGACGGCGTTGAGGTCGGGGTGCTGCTCCAGCAGCTGCTCGAGCAGCGTCTGGTCGCGTTCGATGAGCTGCGCGCGCCACTCGGCGACGTCGGAGATCTCCGATGCGTCGTAGACGCCGATACCGGCCCCGCCTTCGCCGGCGGCCGGCTTGGCGATCACGCGGGGATGCGCGGCCAGGAACTCCTGCAGCTGCTTGTCGGTCGCGGTGGTCGCGTCGATCCAGTCCCGCCGGGTGAGGTCGGCGAAGTCGGTGAGGAAGCGCATCTTGTCGCCGAGCATGACCCGCGACTCCGGCGCGTTGAGCGTCTTGTTCAGACGGAACGCCTTGGGGTGCGTCATCCAGGTGGCCCGCTCGCGAGCGTTGAGGATGCGGATGTCCCACACCACGTAGTCGCGGAAGCCCATCTCGTAGCGCACGGAGCACCAGATCATGTCGCCGACGATGACCGGCAGCGGCGCCTTGGAGACGCGCTTGACCTGGCGGGCGAGCTCGAACAGCTGGGTCGGATTGAGCCGCCGAGCCCGGTCGAAGAGGTACCGCATGCGCAACTGCTTCTGATCCACCGGTCAAGGCTAACAGGGCGGTGCCACCGGGATTCGTGCAGGGGGAGCGGCTAGCATGGGTCGTTCGGACCCGTCCGTGTCGAAAGGTTCCCTCTTGTCTCGAGACGTCGCTCTCACTGCGCGCCTGAAGTACTTCACCAAGCGACTGACGTCGTTCAACCCCGGTCGGGTCTGGTCATTCGCGACGCAGATCGCCGAGGAACAGGGCAAGTGGGCACCGCCGATCTTCATCGACATGCTGTGGTGGGCCGCTTTCCACGACACCGCGTACATCGACTACTACGAGGCCGACTTCGCGCTGCTCTCGCGCCGTGAGCGCAAGACGTTCATGACCTCCCTCGTGCAGCACCATCTCGCGGCGGCGCTCAACAACCGCACAGACGTGCTGCAGTTCGAGAACAAGCTCACCTTCAACAAGCGCTTCGCCGAATACCTCGGCCGGGAGTGGCTCGACCTCGAGGACAGCACCCCCGAGCAGTTCCAGGCGTTCGTCGAACGGCATCCGGTCATCATCGCGAAGCATCCGGTCGGCCGAGAGGGCAAGGGCGTCTTCCGCTACGACACCGCCGAGCACGCCGACATCGACCAGCTGCGCGACGAGCTCATCGGTCGCGGCGAGCGGCTCATCGAAGAGCCGATCGCGCAGCATCCGTACCTGGCCGAGTACTGCGCCGGCACCGTGAACACGACCCGCGTCGCTACCTTCTTCGATGGCACGACGGTGCACGTGCTCATGGCCGCGCAGAAGTTCGGCCGAGGCGCGGTGAGCGACCAGTTCACCTGGGGCGGCTTCTTCACGATGATCGACGAGAACGGCAAGTCGTTCGGCCCCGGCCACACCGGCAAGCACGTCAGCAAGTACCTCACGCACCCGGATTCTGGAAAGTCGATCGTCGACTACCAGGTGCCCCTGTGGGATGAGGTCGTCGACCTCGTCACGCGGGCCGCCAAGGAGGTTCCGACCGTCCCTTACGTCGGCTGGGACGTCGCCGTCGGGCCCGAGGGGCCGGTGCTCATCGAAGGCAACTGGACGCCCGGTCTGTACGAGACCCGCGTCAGCGCTACCGGCATCCGCACGGGAAGTCGGGAGCGGCACCGTCCGGTGATCGAGGCCAGTCGCCGGTGACGACACCGTCGACCCTGCCTCACGCGACCGTGTCGACGGCCGCGCTGCGCGAAGGCGCCGCCGCGGCTTTCGCGCACGGCGGGCGGATCGCCGATCTGCGCGGTGACGCGCTGGGACACGGCGTCGTGGAGACCGCGCGCATCGTGACGCAGGTGGGAGTCCCGGCCGTGCTCGTAGACGACGATCTGGTGGCCGAGGCGCTGCGCCGCGAGGGAGTGAACGCGCTCACGCGAGGCGACGCCGACGTGGATTCCGCGCTGCTGTACGGCTTGCCGGGCGCGGGTACGCGCCCTGCGCTGCGGCTTGCCGGTCAGGTGCTGTCCACCAAGCCGCTGCGCGCGGGGGAGGCCGTCTCGTACGGGTATCTGCACCGCGCCGCGCAGGACACGACGGTGGCGCTCGTCACGGGCGGGTACGCGCAGGGGATCCCTCGGGCACTGGGCAGCACGGCATCCGTGGAGATCGACGGCAGGATGCATCCGATCGTCGGCCGTGTGGCGATGGACGTGTGCGTCGTAGACCTGCAGGCGGCGGATGCCGGCGTGCCGGACGGCGCTGAGGCGGTGTACTTCGGAGGAGACGGACCGGCGCGTGACGGACTCGCGGTCTGGTCGGAGGTCACTGGTTTGCGACTGGACGAACTCATCGCCGTCGCAGGCTCGAAGGCGGTGCGCACGTGGACGAACTGACGGCCCCGCGACTGGAGATGTCGCGCGCCCGCTACCAACAGAATCTGGCGGCGCTGCAGCGTCAGCTCGCGCCCTCGCAGCTGATGGTCGTGATGAAGGACGATGCCTACGGGCACGGCGTGGAATGGGCGGTGGATGCCGCCGTCGAGGCGGCCACCCCGGTGGCCCTGTTCGGCGGATACGACGTGTCGACCGCGCTGCGCATCCGCGCGCGAGCGCCCCAAGCGCGGATCTTCGTCTGGGTCACGAGTCCCGATGACGAGATCCGCACGGCACTCGCGTCGGACATCGACCTCGGCGTGGGTACCCTGCCGTACCTGCGCCGCATCGTCGCTGTCGCTCGCGACGTCGGTACGACGGCGCGCGTGCACCTCAAGATCGACACCGGACTGCACCGCAACGGTGTCCGTCCAGAAGACTGGCCGGCGTTCATCGCCGAAGCCATGGCGGCACAGAACGACGGGGTCATCGATGTCGTCGGGGTATGGAGCCACCTGGCTGAGGCGAGCGACGCGGAAGACGACGATGCCGCCGCGGAGTTCGCTCGCGCTGTCGCCTCGCTGGAGAGCGCGGGCGCCCGCCCGGTGGCACGGCACCTGACGGCCTCCGCCGCGTCGTGGTGGCGCCCGGAGCTGCGCGGCAGCGTGTCGCGCATCGGCGCGTTCTGCTACGGCGTGCGCTCGGCCGACGGACCGGAGATCCCCGGTGTGGCACCGGTAGCCGCGTTGCGCGCACCCGTGATCGATGTGCTCGACGATCACGTCGTGATCAGCGTAGGCGCGCTGCACGGCATCCCATCGACGATCGCCGGGGCGAGCGTCGGGACGCCCGGCGGTGCGCGTGTGCTGCGTCACGTGGGTGCTGTGACATCAGCGGTCGAGGTGTGGCCCGGGGCGCGGCAGGGTCAGGATGTGACGGTGTTCGGCCCTGGTGCCGACGGGGAGTCGGATGCGACCGCGCTCGCTGAGCGCATCGATACGGTCGGCGAGGAGATCCTCACTCGCCTCACGCCGCGGGTGCGCCGCGTCGTCACGGACTGACGACGCGGACGCGACTCAGTCGACGTCGACGAGACGAGCGGTCTCGTCGTGCCAGGTGGTGGCGACGGCGCGGAGCTTCTCTTCGTACTTGCGGCCGTGGTGGGCGCAGAAGAGCAACTCAGAACCGTTCACCTCGGCGGAGATGTACGCCTGGGCGCCACAGGAGTCACAGCGGTCCATCGCCGTGAGGCGGTACTCGACGGTCTCTCGCTCAGTCGTCGCGTTCATTTCGGTGCCTCCTCAGGTGCAGAACTCGGTGCGGGTGTGCTCAATACAACCACGAGCATCCTGGGTGCATGCCCGGTTTGCGGCGTGTTTCGCTCAGCGCGTACGCGGGGGGAGCAGTCGTGCGCTGCAGGGGAGTGTCGACGGGGGAGCGTCAGCCCCGCAGATTAGACTTGAGGATTGTGACAGCCGAGTATTCCGCCCATCATCTTCAGGTTCTCGAAGGGCTCGAAGCCGTCCGCAAGCGCCCCGGCATGTACATCGGCTCGAACGGTTCGCCGGGTCTCATGCATTGCCTGTGGGAGATCATCGACAACTCCGTCGATGAGGCCGTGGGCGGCAACGGCACGAGCATCCAGGTCGTGCTGCACCACGACGGCAGCGTCGAGGTGCAGGACCGAGGCCGCGGCGTCCCCGTCGATGTCGAGCCGCGCACGGGCCTCACGGGCGTCGAGGTCGTCTACACCAAGCTGCATGCGGGTGGAAAATTCGGCGGTGGATCGTACGCGGCATCCGGTGGCCTGCACGGCGTCGGCGCGTCGGTGGTCAACGCGCTCTCGGAGCGGCTGGACGTCGAGGTCGATCGCGGCGGCAAGACCTACGCGATGTCGTTCCACCGCGGCGAACCCGGCATCTTCGACGACGGCACGGGCGGCCCGCGTCCGGATGCGCCGTTCCGCCCGTTCGAGGACCGCAGCGAGCTGCGCGTGATCGGCAAGGTCGCCAAAGGCGTCACCGGCACGCGCGTGCGGTACTGGGCCGACCGCCAGATCTTCACGAAGGATGCGGCGTTCCAGCTGCCTGAGCTCGAGACCCGTGCGCGTCAGACCGCGTTCCTCGTGCCGGGGCTGGAGATCGTCGTGCGTGACGAGCGCGCCGGGGGCGAGGACGGCGGGGTCAACGAGACCTCCTACCGCTACGAAGGCGGCATCTCCGAGTTCGTCGAGTACCTTGCCGCGGATGCCCCGGTGACGGACACGTGGCGGTTGCAGGGCACGGGAGGATTCAACGAGACGGTGCCCGTGCTGCAGCCCGATGGCTCGATGAAGGCCACCGAGGTGCACCGTGAGTGCGCGGTCGACATCGCGCTGCGCTGGGGCACCGGGTACGAGACGACCACGCGGTCGTTCGTGAACATCATTGCCACGCCCAAGGGCGGCACCCACCAGCAGGGATTCGAGCAAGAGCTGCTCAAGACGCTGCGCGCCCAGGTCGAGCAGAATGCGCGCCGCCTGAAGGCCGGAAACGACAAGCTCGAGAAGGATGACGTGCTGGCCGGTCTGACGGCTGTGTTGACCGTCACGGTTCCCGAGCCGCAGTTCGAGGGGCAGACCAAAGAGGTGCTGGGCACCCCGGCGGTGCGCACCATCGTGGCGCAGGTCGTGCGCAAGGAACTCGCGCAGCGCTTCGCCTCGACCAAGCGCGATGACAAGAACCAGGCGTCGATGTTGCTCGACAAGATCGTCTCTGAGATGAAGGCGCGTGTGTCGGCACGCGCGCACAAGGAGACGCAGCGCCGTAAGACTGCTCTCGAGTCGTCGTCGCTGCCCGCGAAGCTCGTCGACTGTCGGTCGAACGACGTCGCACAGAGCGAGCTGTTCATCGTTGAGGGTGACTCCGCACTCGGTACGGCGCGGCACGCGCGCAACAGCGAGTTCCAGGCGCTGCTGCCCATCCGGGGCAAGATCCTCAACGTGCAGAAGGCGTCGGTGAGCGACATGCTCAGCAACACCGAGTGCGCGGCGATCATCACCACGATCGGTGCTGGCTCGGGGCGTACCTTCGACCTCGATGCCGCACGCTATGGCAAAGTCATCCTGATGAGCGACGCCGACGTCGACGGGGCGCACATCCGCACCCTGCTGCTGACCTTGTTCTTCCGCTACATGCGTCCGCTCGTCGAAGCCGGGCGGGTCTTCGCCGCCGTGCCCCCGCTGCACCGGGTGATCGTGATGAACCCTGGTTCGAAGCCGAACGAGACGATCTACACCTACAGCGAAGCCGAGCTGCACGCGCTGCTGGCCAAGCTGCAGAAGCAGGGCAAGCGCTGGCAGGATCCGATCCAGCGCTACAAGGGACTCGGCGAGATGGATGCCGATCAGCTCGCGAACACGACGATGGACAAGGCCGGTCGCCTGCTGCGCCGTGTCACGATAGCGGATGCCGAGGCCGCCGACGGCGCGCTGCGCACCTTCGAGCTGCTGATGGGTAACGAGGTCGCCCCGCGCCGCGAGTTCATCATGACCTCGAGCGACAGGCTCAGCCGCGACGCCATCGACGCCTGACCCTAAGGCGGAGCTCAGGGGCCCAGCTTTGGGGGCCCTTCGACAGGCTCAGGGACCCATCCGGCGGCGCGCGTCCTGACCCTCCTGGGTCGCTGCGCCCTGGGCCTCCTGGGTCGCTGAGCTTGTCGAAGCGTCCCTCGCCCGCGAGGCCGACAGGCGGGGGAGGTCATCGCCGCGCTCCTCGATCAGCGCGATCTTCTTCGCTCGGCTCCATCCCTGCACTTGCTTCTCACGGAAGAACGCCTTGTCTACCGTGTCGAAGTGTTCGGCATACGCCAGTTCGACGGGCCGGCGCTTGCGGGTGTAGGCCGCACCGTAGTCGTCGTCGTGGTTGTGCTGCCACACTCGTGCCTCGAGCTCGCCGTTCGTGCTTCCGGTGTAGAAGCTCCCGTCGCTGCAGCGCAGGATGTAGGTCCAGGGCATGCGGTACATCATCGTCGCCTGCCCGTGCGCGATGGTGCGGGTGTGGATAAGTCGAGGGCCCTTCGACAAGCTCAGGGACCCAACCTGCCAGACCCGCCCCACTGGGAGGGCCCTTCGACAGGCTCAGGGACCCAACATTGGGGCCCTTCGACGGGCTCAGGGACCCAACGTGCACGGGGTCGCTGAGCTTGTCGAAGCGTCCTGACCGGCCGGGTCAGACGCCGATGGCGCGGCCGATGTGGCCGACCACGGCGTCGAGGGGCTGACCGGAACCGTCGCGCTTCGCGCCGGCCTCCGGCAACGTGCGTGCAGCGCCGTCGGTACCCAGCGCGCGCGCCGGGCCGGTGCCGACCCACGCCAGCCGCAGACGGTCCTCACCCTTCAAGAACGCGTGCGCTCGCACGCCGCCGGTCGCACGTCCCTTGCTCGGGAACTCGGCGAACATCGACACCTTCGCGCGGCCACTGTCCGTGCCGGCCAGCATGCCCTCGGCGCCCGAGATCGTCACGACCACCGCATCCTCGGGAGAGTCGACCACCGTGAACGAGATCACCTCTGCGCCCGCGCCGAGCTTCACCCCGGCCATACCGCCTGCCGGAGCACCCTGCGGGCGCACATTCGATGCCGCGAAGTGCAGCAACTGGGCGTCGGAGGTGACGAACGCCAGCTCCGCCGCATCCGCCGCGGGAGCAGCACCGATCACGACATCCTTGGGCTTCAGGCCGATGATCTCCAGATCCGGACGCACCGCGAGACCGGAGGGCACGACGCGCTTGACGACGCCGTCCTTCGTGCCGAGCGCAAGGGGTGTGTCATCGTCGAAACGGATCAGCGCGAGAACCTTCTCGCTGCGATCCGTGATGCCCAGGTAGTCCGCGATGCGCACTCCGGCGCCCAACTGCACCGACGCGGCGGGAACAGCGGGCACGTCGAGGGGGGTGAACCGGATGACGCGGCCGCGGCTGGTGACCGCGCCGATCTCCGTACGCGTCGTGGTCTCCAGCATCGCGATGATGCCGTCGTGCTTGCTGCGCCGTGCCGGCGTCGGAATCGACGACCCCGGCTCCATGTCCACGCGGACGGCGCGTCCTGTGGTCGACAGCAGCACGGTCGTGGGGGCATCGGCCAACTGCAGCTCGGCTGCGCTCTTGGTCATCCGGGCCTTCGGCGGCGCGGCGTTCAACAGCAGGGTCCGGCGCGGCGTGCCGAAGGTCTCGGCGACGGCATCCAGCTCACGGGCAACCTGTCCACGCAGCAGCGCCGGGTCGCCGAGCAGCGTTTCCAGCTCGGCGATCTCGGCGAGCAGCTTGTCACGCTCGGCTTCGAGCTCGAGGCGCGAGAACTTCGTCAGGCGCCGCAGGCGCAGCTCGAGGATGTACTCGGCCTGAATCTCGTCGAGTTCGAACACCTGCTGCAGGCGGGCTCGCGCTGTCTCAGAGTCGTCAGAGGAGCGGATGACCTGGATGACCTCGTCGATGTCGAGGATCGCGATGAGCAGACCTTTGACGAGGTGCAGGCGTTCGTTTCGACGCGCGAGCCGGTACTGACTGCGACGTGTGACGACCGAGAGCCGGTGGTCAAGGTAGACCCGCAGGAGTTCTCGCAACCCCAGCGTGCGCGGCTGGCCCTCGACGAGTGCGACGTTGTTGATGGAGAACGAGTCCTCCAGCGGCGTGTACCGGAACAGTTGCTCGAGCACGGCGGCCGGGTCGAAGCCGGTCTTCACCGTGATCACCAGCCGCAGCCCGTGCGTGCGGTCGGTGAGGTCCTGCACGTCGCTGATGCCCTGCAGCTTCTTGGCGTTGACCGCGTCCTTCAACTTCTCGATGACGCGCTCGGGCCCGACCTGATAGGGCAGCTCGGTGACGACGATGCCGGTCTTGCGCGGACCGAGCGACTCGATCGACGTCTTCGCGCGCAGCTTGAACGCCCCACGGCCCGCCGTGTACGCATCCTTCACACCGTCGAGCCCCATGAGAATGCCGCCCGACGGGAAGTCGGGGCCCGGGACGAACTCCATGAGCTCTTCGGTCGTCGCCTCGGGGTTCTCCAGCAGATGCGTGGCCGCCGAAACAACCTCGATGAGGTTGTGCGGTGCCATGTTCGTGGCCATGCCGACAGCGATGCCCGCGGCACCGTTGACCAGCAGATTCGGGAAGGCGGCCGGGAGGACAGCGGGCTGCTGGAACTGGCCGTCGTAGTTGGGCACGAAGTCGACGACGTCTTCGTCGAGACTCTCGGTCATCGACAGGGCGGATGCCGCCAGACGCGCCTCGGTGTAACGCGACGCCGCGGGTCCGTCATCAAGCGAACCGAAGTTGCCGTGCCCATCGACGAGGGGGACGCGCAGCGCGAACGACTGGGCCAGACGCACGAGCGCGTCGTAGATCGCCGAATCGCCGTGCGGGTGCAGCTTTCCCATCACCTCGCCGACGACGCGCGCGCTCTTGACGTGACCGCGGTCGGGGCGCAGCCCCATCTCGGCCATCTGATAGAGGATGCGGCGCTGCACAGGCTTGAGACCGTCGCGGGCGTCGGGCAGCGCACGCGAGTAGATCACGGAGTACGCGTACTCAAGGAACGAGCCCTGCATCTCCTGGGACAGATCGATGTCCTGGATGCGTTCCTGGACGGGCTCGGACGCGGAGGTGGAGGGCATGGACTTCCTGCGGGACGCTCGGGGGCCGGTTCGCGTCGCTCGTGATCGCGACGCGTCGGGATGCCTGTGACAGACTGGCCCGGATGCCTCTCATGCTACCGTCCACCCCCGCCGCGTCGCGGAGCATCACCGGGGTGGCGCCCGAGCTGCTCGCCGCCGTGCGGGGTGAGTCGACCTGGTTTCCGGCCGTGCGGTCGGCGGTTCTGGTCGTCGTCGACGGGCTCGGGGCCATCCCGCTGCGTGCCCATGCTGGCCACGCTCGCACGCTCACCGCCGGCATGGGCAAGAAGGATGTCGCGGCTGCCGTCTTCCCGACGACCACCGCGTCAGCGCTGACCAGCCTTGTCACCGGCGTGCACCCGGGGGAGCACGGCCTGGTCGGGTACGAGGTACGCGACCCCGCGCGTGACCGGCTTGTCAACCAGCTCAGCGGCTGGGAACGGGCGCACATCGACCCCGAGACGTGGCAGACAGCGCCCACCATCTTCGAACAGGCGACAAGCGCGGGCATCCCGTCTTTCGCCGTCGGCATGCCCGGGTACGTGAACACCGGCTTCAGCGTCGCGACGCTGCGTGGCGCGGACTTCCGCGGCGGCCGTAACGCGGTGGACCGCGTGCAGGTCGCCTGGGAGCTCGCAGATGCGAACCCCGGCGCGATCGTCTATTGCTATCTGCCGGAGGTCGACAAAGCAGGACACGCTCACGGTGTGGACTCGGCCGAGTGGGTCGCCGCTTTGGAAGATGTGGATGCGGCACTGTCACGGCGGCTGCCGGAGGGCGTGGGTGCCCTCATCACCGCCGACCACGGAATGGTCGACGTCCCCGCACACCGCCAGCTTGTGCTGGATCCGGACGAGGGCTGGCACGACGGCGTTCGACTCATCGGCGGCGAGCCGCGCATGCTGCACGTGTATCTCGAGGCGGATGCTTCGACGGAGGCGGTCGTCGAGCGGTGGCGTCGCGACCTCACCGGTTTCGCGGAGGCCGCTTCACGCGACGAGGCGATCGCTGCCGGTCTGTTCGGCCCCATTGTCACCGACGCAGCGGCATCGCGGATCGGCGACCTGATCGTGATCGCCCGCAGCAATCACGCCATCTACGACGGTGCCGCTGCCGATCAGCGTTCGCGAGGCATGGTCGGCCAACACGGCGCCCTCACGGATGAGGAATGGCGCGTTCCGCTGATTCGCCACGGAGCGTTCGCGGGCTGAGCGCGGCGCTCATCGCGCAGATCGGGTCACTCGTCGGTGCGGGCTCCGAAGACGATCTCGTCCCATGACGGCATCGCGTTTCGCCTGCGGCGTCGCGCCGAGTTGTCTGAGGGTTCTGCGGGTGCCGGTGCCGGCTGCTCTGCGGTCTCAGGCTCATCGGCGACCTGATCGAACAGGGTCGCGATCGGCGCCGGGCCGCTCGGAGTGGACGCGGGCGGGTCGTCGTCGATCATGGGCGCCGGCTCACGCTGACCTCGACGCCGGCGAAGAGCCTCGAGCAGATCTGCGGTCTCGGCGCTCGTCGTCGACGGGTCTGGCGCGTGGCGCGCAGCGGCATCCTGAACGGCAGCGCCGTTGCGCTCGGGCTGCTCCCACTCCTGCTCGTCCTCAGCCGGGGCGGGAACCAGACGAGGACCGAAGGCGCCCGAGTCGAAGCGACTGTCGTCCTTGTAGGGCGACTGCTTGTCGGAGTCGACAGCGCGCAGCCGTGGGATCAGCCCTTCGGGCAACGATCCCTGACGGGAGAGCTGGGTGGCATCCGCATTCAGTGGCGCGAGCGCGCTGCGACGCGGGTCGAAGCTCCAGCGCGCGTCGTGGGCGACCTCGTTGGCGGTGAACTCCAGCTTGACGGTCCAGCCGGACTCGTCTTTCCAGCTGGCCCACCGCTCGTCCGCTGCGTCGAGGTCGGCGAGCTTGGCGCGAATAGCAGTGCCGAACGTGGGCTGCGCGTCAGGCTCGACCTCGCTACCGATCAGCACGGGCACGGCCAGCGCCTGTCCGATGATGTGTTCCCGCTCCGCCAGCACCGGGCCTTCGAAGCGGGCCACATCCGCGACGCTCACACCGAGGAGGTCGGCGACTTCCTGCGCACCGAGCCCCGCACGGATCTGGGCCTGGATGTCGCGCGGACTGGCCGCGAGGCGGGCAGGGGCCGGCTCGGAATCCCGCGTGGCGCGCTTGATCTCGCGGTGCAGGACGTCGTCGATGGGGAGCGCGAAGCGCTGCCCGGATTCTGTCGCGAGGACGAGAACCCCCGCTTCTGTTCCGACGATGGTGACGTTTTCCATGCGAATGCCCCTCAGAAGAGTGTGCGTTCATGGTGTCACGCGCGGGCGCCGGGAGCCGGGAATACCGTGGGCGTGCCGCGAGTTTCACCCGGCACAGGAGAGGGCATTTGCAAAAGAGGCTCCGGTCGTGCAAACTATGGCCGCCGCTCACCCGAAACGGCACCCTCCCCAAAACACCACTCGCACCATGGAAGTGGAGATCCAGCATGGCAACCGACTACGACGCCCCCCGCAAGAGCGAAGACGACTCCTCAGAGTCGATCGAGGCGCTCAAGGAACGACCGGAGACTCGATCCGGCTCGGGTGACGTCGAAGATTCTGACAACCCCACCGGCTTCGAGCTTCCGGGCGCCGACCTGTCTGATGTGGAGCTCGACGTCGTCGTCCTTCCCGCTCAGCAGGACGAGTTCACCTGCATGAGCTGCTTCCTGGTGAAGCACCGCTCGCAGCTCGATCACGAGGACGCGAACGGCCCGATCTGCAAGGAATGCGCGGCCTGACGCCACGCGACACTCCGCGCCCCCAACCATCCGGTTTGGGGGCGCGTTCTGCGTTCAGGGCGCGTTCCGCGGGGATGCTCAGCGCTGATCGCTGACCGCAGCGCGTGCGGCGCGGATCGCGGCGGCCAGACGATCGGGGGTGCGACTGGAGATCGTCCAGCTGTGTACCGGGTCATCCGGGTCGGTGAGCGCCACGACCACGACACCATCGACACCACCGCGGATCAGATGCCATCCATCCCCGGGCAGCAACGGTCCCCGGCGCTCGCGCGCCTCGTCACCAGTGAACGTCTCCGGCTCCGCGAGCCACTGCGCGTCGATGTGTGCGCGCCCCACGCGCAGCACCGTGCCATCGACGCGGATGCTGGGGGAGAGCAGCACGCTGGCGAGCACCAGCAGCAAGGATGCCGCGGCGCCGATGATCAGCGCGGTCGTGGCGCCGATCGGCACGAAGACGAGCGCGACCATGGGGCCGACCAGCGCGATCGTCACCAGCAGGGGGAGTCCAGGGGTCAGCCGCTCGCGGTACCGCGTCCGCGCGTGCTGCGTGTCGTTCTGCATTAGCCTCTTGGGGTGACTGAATCCGTTGTCGTCCCCATTATCGCCGCTGTCACTCCCGCCTATGCGCACCCGGGTGATGCAGGAGCAGATCTCACGTCGACGGAAGCGCTCACGCTGGCACCGGGCGAACGCGCCCTCGTGCCGACAGGCGTGCGCATCGCGCTCCCCGAGGGCTACGCCGCCTTCGTCGTACCGCGCAGCGGGCTGGCAGCCAAGCACGGCATCACGATCGTGAACAGTCCCGGCACCGTGGATGCGGGGTACCGCGGCGAGATCAAGGTGAGCCTGCTGAATACCGACAGCAAGGAAGCGTACGATGTGGCCGTCGGCGACCGCATCGCGCAGCTGATCATCATGCCTGTGATCCAGGCGACCTTCGAACCCGTCGATGAGCTTCCCGAAAGCGTCCGCGGAGAGGGTGGCTTCGGGTCGACGGGATACACGCAGGGAAAGAGTGAATGACTGAAGAGAACGTGCCGGCGCTGAAGTCGGCCCCGGACGATCGTGCCTCAGCGGGCCCCTTCGACGATTCGGAGGCGAACCCGGTCCGCCCGTACATCGACCTCGGCGGCATCAAGGTGCTCCCGCGCGAGGGCCTGAACTTGCGCCTCGAGGTGGAGGAGCAGACCAAGCGCATCGTGGCGGTGGGACTGGACTACGCCGGTTCATCGCTGCAGGTGCAGCCGTTCGCGGCGCCGCGCTCGCGCGGCCTGTGGGACGAGACACGGGTGCAGCTGCGCGACCAGATCCGCTCCCAGGGCGGACGCGCCGAAGAGCGTGAGGGCCCCCTGGGCAAGGAACTCCTGGCCGAGGTGCCGGCAACGGCCGCCGAAGGGTCTGGCATGCGGCTGGCGCGATTTGTCGGCGTCGACGGTCCGCGATGGTTCCTGCGCGGCGTGATCGGCGGGGATGCGGCGGCAGATCCCGCCGCGGCTGCGCAGGTCGAAGACCTCTTCCGGTCGATCGTGGTCGTCCGCGGCGGCACACCGATGCCCCCGCGTGATCTGATCCCGCTGAAGATGCCGTCGACGCCCGGCTCCGCATGACCGACGCCGAGCGCGAGCCGGAGAAGCCGGCGCCGGCGGATGCCGACCAGCGCAGTGCCTCCGAGATCCTCGGGGATGCCGTTGGCAGCGCCGCCCGGCGAGCCGGGATCGACCCCGAGTCGGAGGCGAGCACCGGGCACGTCGTGTGGCGTGTGATCGGAGGCTGGCGGGGGATCGCCGAGTCCGTTCTGCCTCTGCTCGCGTTCATCGTGACGTACACCGCCACGAGCAATCTCGTCCTCGCGCTGTCGATCTCGGTCGGCGCGGCCGCGGTGTTCACCGTCATCCGCCTGTTGGGTCGCTCGACGCCGATCGCGGCGCTCTCCGGCCTGTTCGCTGCGGTGATCGCCGCCGGTCTGCCGCTGTTCACGGGCAACGCGGCCGACCAATTCGTCGTCGGCTTCATCACGAACATCGCGTACGGCTCGGCGTTCCTGCTGTCGGTTCTCGTGCGCTGGCCGTTGATCGGGGTCGTCGTCGGCTTCCTGAAGAACGAGGGCGTCACCTGGCGGACCGACCGACGCAAGATGCGGGTGTTCTCGGCGCTGACGATCGTCTGGGCGCTGTTGTTCCTGGCGCGCCTCGGTGCCCAGCTGCCGTTCTACTTCGCCGGCGACGTGGCAACGCTCGGCACGGTGAAGATCGTCATGGGCATCCCGCTGTTCGCCGCCGTCTTGGCGCTGACCTTCTTCGCCGTCACCCGGCTGTACGCCCGCGCGTCGGAGAGCGACGGCTCGGCGGAGGCGTGATAAATTTATCTTGATGTCAAGATAAATCGCAGGCTTCTGCTCAGGCCAGAACAGGCGCAGACTGGTTAGGTCCGCCTTGCTAGCCGCAGAACCTCCGAGGCGAGCAAGATGGAACCGCTTGTCGCTTCCATTCGACCAGAAGGAGACGCACCCGTGTCCACGGTGAACAGCTTCGGTGCAAAGAGCACCCTGACGGTCGGCAGCACCGACTACGAGATCTTCCGCGTCGACACTGTCGCCGGCTACGAGAAGCTCCCCTTCAGCCTCAAGGTGCTGTTGGAGAACCTGCTCCGCACCGAGGACGGCGCCAACGTCACCAAGGCGCAGATCGAGGCCCTCGGCTCGTGGGACCCGGCTGCCGAGCCCGACACCGAGATCCAGTTCACCCCCGCGCGCGTGGTGATGCAGGACTTCACCGGCGTGCCCTGCATCGTCGACCTCGCCACCATGCGTGAGGCCGTCACCGCGCTGGGCGGAGACCCGAACAAGATCAACCCTCTCTCGCCTGCCGAGATGGTGATCGACCACTCCGTCATCGCCGACCTCTTCGGTCGCCCCGACGCCATCGAGCGCAACGTCGAGATCGAGTACGAGCGCAACGGTGAGCGCTACCAGTTCCTCCGCTGGGGCCAGGGCGCCTTCGACGACTTCAAGGTCGTGCCGCCGGGAACCGGCATCGTGCACCAGGTCAACATCGAGCACCTGGCCAAGGTCATCTACGACCGCACCGTCGACGGCGCGCTGCGCGCGTACCCCGACACCTGTGTCGGCACCGACTCGCACACCACCATGGTCAACGGTCTGGGCGTGCTCGGCTGGGGCGTCGGCGGGATCGAGGCCGAGGCAGCCATGCTCGGCCAGCCCGTCTCCATGCTCATCCCGCGCGTCGTGGGCTTCAAGCTCACCGGCGAGATCCCCGCCGGCGTGACCGCCACCGACGTCGTGCTCACGATCACCGACATGCTCCGCCAGCACGGCGTCGTCGGCAAGTTCGTCGAGTTCTACGGTGCCGGTGTGGCATCCGTGCCGCTCGCCAACCGCGCCACCATCGGCAACATGTCGCCGGAGTTCGGCTCGACCGCAGCGATCTTCCCGATCGACGACGTCACCCTGGACTACCTGCGCCTGACCGGCCGCGACGAGCAGGCCGTCGCCCTCGTCGAGGCTTACGCGAAGGCGCAGTCGCTGTGGCACGACGCCGACAAGGAGCCGCAGTACAGCGAGTACCTCGAGCTCGACCTGTCGACCGTCGTCCCCTCGATCGCCGGCCCGAAGCGCCCGCAGGACCGCATCCTCCTCTCCGAGGCCAAGGAGCAGTTCGAGCAGGACATCGTCAACTACGCGACGGCTTCCACGAGCGACTCGATGGTCGATCTCGAGTCGAAGCACTCGTTCCCGGCATCCGACCCGGGCGGAGCTCCCGGCGAAGAGGACGAGGTGACCCGCCCCGTCCACATCAACAGCGGTGCGCCGGCGAACGCCTCCAAGCCCGTCAAGGTGACCACGCCCGAGGGCCTGGACTACATCCTCGACAACGGAGCGGTGACGCTCGCCGCGATCACCTCGTGCACCAACACGTCCAACCCGTCGGTGATGATCGCCGCAGGCCTTCTCGCCCGTAAGGCGCGCGAGAAGGGCCTGAAGCAGAAGCCGTGGGTGAAGACCACGCTCGGCCCCGGCTCGAAGGTCGTCACCGACTACTACGAGAAGTCCGGTCTCGACAAGGACCTCGAGGGCCTCGGCTTCTACACGGTTGGCTACGGCTGCACGATCTGCATCGGCAACTCGGGTCCGCTGATCGAAGAGGTCTCGACCGCGATCAACGACAACGACCTCGCCGTCACCGCCGTGCTCTCGGGCAACCGCAACTTCGAGGGCCGGATCAGCCCCGACGTGAAGATGAACTACCTGGCCAGCCCGCCGCTGGTCGTCGCCTACGCTCTCGCCGGTTCGATGCACTTCGACTTCGAGACCGATGCGCTCGGTAAGGACGCAGACGGCAACGAGGTCTTCCTCAAGGACATCTGGCCGGACCCGGCCGAGGTGCAGGAGATCATCGACGCCTCGATCTCGCGCGACCAGTTCATCAAGCAGTACGCGACCGTGTTCGACGGTGACGAGCGCTGGAAGAACCTGCCCACCCCCACCGGACCCGTGTTCGAGTGGGATGCCGACTCGACGTACGTCCGCAAGGCCCCGTACTTCGACGGCATGGGTCTCACCCCGGCTCCGGTCACGGACATCACCGGTGCTCGCGTGCTGGCGACCCTCGGCGACTCGGTCACGACCGACCACATCTCGCCGGCGGGCAACATCAAGGCCGGTACTCCCGCCGCGCAGTACCTCACCGAGCACGGTGTGACGCAGAAGGACTTCAACTCCTACGGCTCGCGTCGTGGCAACCACGAGGTCATGATCCGCGGCACCTTCGCCAACATCCGTCTGAAGAACGCACTGGTCAAGGCGGTCAACGACGGTGAGCAGATCGAGGGCGGCTTTACCCGCGACTTCACCCAGGAAGGTGGCCCGCAGGCGTACATCTACGACGCCTCGCAGAACTACCAGGACCAGGGCATCCCGCTGGTGATCTTCGGTGGCAAGGAGTACGGTTCCGGATCCTCGCGTGACTGGGCGGCCAAGGGCACCAACCTGCTGGGCGTGAAGGCGGTCATCACCGAGAGCTTCGAGCGGATCCACCGCTCCAACCTCATCGGCATGGGCGTCGTGCCTCTGCAGTTCCCGGCCGGCACCTCCTGGGAGTCGCTGGGGCTGGACGGCACCGAGATCGTCGCGATCGAGGGCCTCGAGCAGCTCAACGAGGGCATCACACCGAAGACGGTCAAGGTCACCGCTACCCCGAGCGAGTTCTCGCCCGAGGGCAAGCAGCCGGTGGAGTTCGACGCCGTGGTTCGCATCGACACCCCCGGTGAGGCCGACTACTACCGCAACGGCGGCATCCTGCAGTACGTGCTGCGCTCGCTGGTCTGACGCTAAGAGCACAGGGGCTCGGGTGCTTCGGCATCCGAGCCCCTTGCCGTGCGTCACACGTGATTCCCACGTGCCGTCGCTAAGATTGATCCAGTTTCGTGCGGCCGTCCTGGCCGCACTTTCGACGAGTCGCGGAGGAGCGTCCATGCCGATCCTGCCGAGCATTACCGGCCCCAGAGATCTGGACCGCCTTTCACCTGAGCAGCTGGCGGAACTCGCCAGTGAGATCCGCGCATTCCTCGTTGAGAATGTCGCGCGCACCGGTGGGCATCTGGGACCGAACCTCGGCGTCGTCGAGCTGACGATCGCGTTGCACCGGGTGTTCTCGTCACCGGACGACCCGATCATCTTCGACACCGGTCACCAGTCGTACGTGCACAAGCTGCTCACGGGGCGGCAGGACTTCTCGCAGTTGCGCTCCCGGGGCGGCCTCGCCGGCTACCCGCAGCGCAGCGAGAGCGCGCACGACGTCGTCGAGTCTTCTCACGCGTCAAGCTCGCTGAGTTGGGCCGATGGCGTGTCACGCGCCCTCACCGCGACCGGCAAAGCGGACCGCCACGTGATCGCCGTGGTCGGCGACGGAGCCCTCACCGGCGGCATGACGTGGGAGGCGCTGAACAACATCAGCGATGACAACGACCGCAATCTCGTGATCGTCGTCAACGACAACGGCCGCTCCTACGCGCCGACCATCGGTGGCATGTCGCGGTACCTCAACCGGGTGCGCACGGCCGGCGCCTACCGTGACCTGCACCGCAAGTCAGATCGACTCTTCCGCGCCTTCGGTCCGTTCGGGCGCGCGATGTTCCGCGGCGTGCGAGGGGGCACGCACGGCTTCCTGTCCCGCTTCACGAACAACGCCGCCCTGTATTCCAATCTCGACATCAAATATCTCGGTCCTGTGGACGGCCACGACATTCCCGCACTGCTGGAAACGCTCGAGCTGGCGAAGGAGTACGGCGCTCCGGTGCTGGTGCATGCCATCACCGAGAAGGGGCGTGGCTACCAGCCCGCCCGCGATGACGAGGCCGATCAATTCCATGCCGTCGGTCGCATAGACCCGAAGACCGGTGGTGCGCTCTCGACGTCGACGTCGACGGCGTGGACGGATGTCTTCGCTGACGCTCTGGTCGACGTCGGCCAGCGTCATGCCAACGTCATCGCGATGACGGCTGCCATGCTGCGTCCGACGGGACTCGCGCCGTTTGCCGAGCGCTTCCCCTCTCGTGTGTACGACGTGGGCATCGCCGAGCAGCACGCCGTCGCCTCGGCTGCGGGACTCGCGTACGGCGGCCTGCATCCCGTTGTCGCCATCTATGCGACGTTCATGAACCGGGCGTTCGACCAGGTGCTCATGGATGTCGCCCTGCACAAGGCCGGAGTGACCTTCGTGCTGGATCGGGCCGGCGTGACCGGGCCCGACGGCCCCAGCCATCACGGCATCTGGGATCTCGCCATGCTGCAGTTGGTCCCGGGAATCCGCATTGCGGCACCGCGTGACGGGGCGCGCCTCCAAGAGGCACTCGAAGAGGCGGTGCAGATCGACGACGCTCCGACCGTCATCCGCTACCCGAAGGGTTCTGTCCCTGCGGATATTCCCGCCCTCGAGCGACTCGCCGATGGCGTGGACGTGCTGTCGCGGGGCGAGAGCGAGGACGTGCTCCTCGTCGCCACGGGGCCCTTCGCATCCCTTGCCTTGGACGTCGCCGAGCGCCTTCGCGCGCAGGGGATCGGTGCCACGGTGGTCGATCCGCGCTGGGTGATTCCGGTGCAGCCGTCGGTCGTCCAGCTGGCGGCATCCCACCGTCTGGTCATCACCCTCGAAGACGGCATCCGTGTCGGCGGCATCGGCACCCGCGTGCGCCAGGTGCTGCGCGAGGCTGGCGTCGACACCGCTGTAGACGAGCTGGGCGTGCCCGACGAGTTCATCGACCACGCCTCGCGCGAGGAGATCCTCGAGGATGCGGGCCTGACCGCATCGAAGATCGCCCAGGACGTCGTCGCTCAGGTACTGGGAACGCGGATCCCCATTGCGCGACACGCGGGCGAGACCGGCGCCATCGATGTGCCGGTGCACGAGACCGAGCGCTGACCGCTACTCCTTCACTGGCGCCATGGCGTCACGGCGAAGAATCCGGCGAGCGGTCCACCACCAGCCGAGCGGAACGGCGATCGTGGCCGCGACAGCGGGCGCCCACGCGAACAGATGAAATCCGGGGGGCCATCGGCTCGGATGCAGTGCGCGGATTTCCGTCGACGAACCCGGGACCCGGCTCGGATCGTGCCCAGCGGTGCGTCATGAGGCACCGTTCACCCGGTCATAGCGGAGGTTCCAGTACCAACCGAGCGGGACAGCCACCGTGGAAGCGACGGCAGGCGGTAGCAGGAAGGCGGCGGCCTCGGGCCATGCGGCCAGAGGATTCCCTCCTGTGACGGCCAGGCAGTAGGCCAGGCCGATCGCCGCTCCCACGCCGGTGTAAGCCGCCAAATGAACAGGAATGCTCCGCACGCGGCGGAGCGCGTGCGCAAGGAGGGCGGCGGCGAACGTTCCCACCGCCGTGACGGCAGCAGAAGGAAGGAGAGCGAAGACCACGGCGAAGAACGCGTAGCTCAGTCCCAGCGACAGCGCATCCACGTTCTCTGCCGGGTTCTGTGTGCCGTCCGCGATGGTCCCCACGACGGTAGTGGTCAGCATGAGCAGGAACAGCACGATGAGAAACGCGAGCCAGGCGAACCCCGCGCCGCGCACCACGTCTACACGGTGCACCGCGACGGGAGTCTGGAGCATCATGCCGTCACCTCGACGACGGACGACAGGAGGCTCCTGACAGCGCCGTGCACGCCGGGCACCCGCACGAAGGGCAATGACAAGCTCAACACCTGCAGCCCGGCATCCAGCAGCCGGGACGTTGCCTTCTGCCCGGGGGAGGAGTCATACGTCCATCGCAGGGTCAGTGCCAGATAGGCGATGAACATCGCGTCGGGCAGGAGATCAGCGATGTCGGCGGGCAGGCGGTGCGTCGAACCCCCGACAGCCTCGCGAAACAGCGACACCGTGAGGTCTCGGGCTGGCGCCGACTCTGAGGCGAGCGGATTGATGGGGGAGTCTGGGGTGACCATGGCGGTCAGGAACCCGGGGGCGCTGCGACGGTAGGGCTCGAGCGTCTCCATTCCGGCGCAGAAGACGACCCTGAGCCGGTCGATCAGGGTGCTCGCGTCCTGAAGGCGCGGGCGTGCGAGATCGGCGTGCTGGTGTTGCACGCGCTCGTAGAGCTCTTGCACAAGATGGTTCTTCGACGGGAAGTAGTAATAGGCGTTGCCGACCGACACGCCCGCCCGCTCAGCGATCAGCCGCATGGTCGTGTCGGCATAGCCGCGTTCGATGAAGGAGTCGATCGCCGCGGCGCTGATCCGCGCTCGCGTGCGGTCACTCTTGCTACCCGACTCATCCGTTTCGAACATGTTCAAACTCTATGCCCCGCCAGGTTGAGGGGTCAAGAAGTGTCGCCTGATCGCGCCGGAGGCGACACTTTCTGACTTCCTCAGACCGCGCAGGGCCGCGGGATGCTCAGTTCAGGGCATGCAGCGCGGCGATCGCCTGCGGGGCCTGATCGCTCGCGCGCAGCGCCTGAGACAGCAGATAGCCGTCGGTGAGCGCGTCGCCGGTGATGAGCACAGCCACGAGGTCGACGCCGCACGCTTCCCGCACCCGCGCGGCGCACGCTGCGCGCACCTGGGTGCTGAGTTCGTCGGTGCGGGGGAGTTCCGCACCGGTGACACCTCCGACCACGTCTCGCAGCGCGGCGGCGATGATGTTCGCCGCTCGCTCGGTGACGTTCACCACGTCAAGTTCGAACACCCGCAGATCGCGGCCCGACACCGCCGGGCGCCACTCGAACGATGCATGCACGAGATGCTGATGCCCGCTCGCCCCGGTGAGTTGCCGGGCAGGCAGGTCTGTCGCGCGACACCGCACATCGATGAGCTTGTACCAGTAGAACAGCGGGAACGCACCGTGCGATCCGGGCCGCAGCACCACCACGTCGCCGACGCCGGGCTCCGCGGGGCGCCCGCGGCGCGCGCCGAATGATCGGTTTGCCATTGCGAGTCCGAATCGCCGCCCACCCCTCGTCCACCGTGACGATGAACAGCTTCAGCAATGCGGGAATCACCAACAGGGTGGTGAGGATCGCTGTGCCTGCCTTGACCAGATTGCCCGTCGCTCCGCTGCCCAATGCGCTGAAGATCGCGTCCACGAGTCCACTGTGCCTGCCTGCTGTGCTCCGGATGGTGCCGAACGGCCCACGGCACGAGATGTTCATATGAACTTCGCGACCGGTTTCGCCCCACCGGATCAGTCGAGCGCCGCGAGCGTCTGTTGCACCAGCTGCGCCACGCCCGGCGCACAGCGCTCGCGGTCGGCCGGCACGAGCCCGATGCGGGTGCGTCGGTCGAGCACATCGTCGACGGTGAGCGCACCCTCCGCGCGCACGGCGAAGGCGACCTGCGCATCGCTCACCGCAGCCAGCGCCGACGCCGTCCCTGCCGGTGCATCATCCACCAGCCTCAGGGTGCTCGTCTTGCTGGGCCCCGCGCGCAGGCCGCGCACGTCGACCGCATGATCCACGGCATCCTCCGCCATGCGCCGGTAGGTCGTCAGCTTGCCGCCCAGCACGTTCACGAACCCGGCGTCTGAGGTCGCGACCAGGTGTTGTCGGGAGATGTCGGCCGTCGCATCTGCCCCGCTGTCGACCAACGGGCGCAGTCCGGCGAAGGCGCCGAGCACCTGATCACGACGAATGGGGGCGTCGACGACGCGATTCACACTGTCCAGCAGGAAGGAGATCTCCGCCTCGGTGGGTTCGGGCACATCAGGGACGGGACCCGGAGCATCTTCATCGGTCAACCCGACGAACACGCGCCCATGCTGCTGCGGAAGGGCGAACACGTAGCGGCTGATCGACCCGGGGTGGGGGATCGTCAGGGCTGCCGTCGGATGCCCGAGGTCCGCGGCATCCAGCACGATATGCGTGCCGCGGCTCGGGCGGACCGTGAGGGATGCATCGAGGGAGCCCGCCCAGACGCCGGTCGCATTGACGACGCTCCGCGCGCGCAGCTCCAGGCGCTCACCCGTGAGGCTGTCCTCGACACTCGCGCCGTCAGCACGCACGTCGAGCGCGCGCACCCGGGTGAGGATGCGAGCGCCCAGGCCCGCGGCCGTCCGCGCGACGGTGACGACGAGACGCGCGTCGTCGACGAGTTGACCGTCGAAAGACAGCATCCCGCCACGAAGCCCGCGCGGCGCAAGTGTCGGCACCAGCCGACGTGCGGTGCTGGCTGTCACCCCTTTCGGCGCTGGCAGGACCGAGCGCGGAGTGTGCGCTCGCATCCTCAGCAGATCGCCGGCCCCCATGCCGACGGCGCCCGCGAGGCGTTGCTTCATGCTCACCCCGGGCGCGAAGGGCAGCACTTGGCCCAGCGGGCGGATGAGGTGAGGGGCGATCACCGTCATCAGCAGGTGGCGTTCGTGTGCGCTCTCCCTGGCCGTGGCGATGTCGCCGGTCGCCAGGTAGCGCAGGCCCCCGTGGACGAGCTTCGAGCTCCACCGGCTGGTGCCGAACGCGAGGTCATGAGCTTCGATCAGGGTGACAGACAGGCCGCGCGATGCGGCATCGAGGGCCACGCCTACGCCGGTGATTCCGCCGCCGACCACGAGCAGGTCGGTGACCTCGTCGGCGGCTTGCGAGAGGTCCGTGCGACGCCGGACGGCGTTCAGGTGCGTGCTGGCGGGGGTCATGGGCGCAAGTGCCCGTCGAGGGCGGCGCGGAGCTCGCGCTCCCACGCGTCCTCGGTGATGATGTCTGAGACCGTTCCATGGGAAAGGAGCGCCGACTGGGCGATCAGCAGAAGCATGACGGCGATGTCTGAGGGGCTGCCCGGGCGCACCGAACCGTCAGCCTGCGCCTGAGCGATGGCCGTCGCCAGCCACTGCAGGATCAGGCGCTGACTCGAGCCCACTCGCTGCAGCGTGTAGCGCATGAACGTCTCTGGCTCTTCGGCCAGCAGCTGCGCGTATACCGCGTCTTCGCGGAACAGCGTGGAGAAGCGCATCATGTCATCGACGAGCGCGGTGCGACTGGCGGCCGGGGTCGGGAAGTGTTCCAGGATGCCGGTGACGCGACGGAGCAGTGCGGCTCGCACGACGTCGTCGGCATCGTGCCACGACCGGTAGACGGTCGGCCGGCTGACCCCGCCACGACGGGCGAGCTCGGCAATAGTGACACCGTGCACACCGCGCTGCACGATGAGCAGGTCGGCGGCATCGAGGATGCGATTCTGCGTCGCCTCCGCGGGCATGACGGCAGTGTCGGAGGCGATCGACGCGGCGACGTTGCCTAGTTGACGTTTTTCCATGATCTGTCACACTGTAATGCATGACTGAAGAGATTGGCAGGGGCGAGGACGCTCCGCCGATGCGCTGGAACGGCTGGGGCGACCCTCAGAAGGCGAAAGATCTGCCCTTCGCTGTACGCAGCCTGCTGCCCTTGCTGCTCGGCCGCATCCGCCGCCCGGATGCCGCGCCGACACTGGAGGACGTCGAGATCGCCCCGACAGCGCTGGCCGAGGCCGACCTCGCCGCGTTCGCTGCCGTCGTCGGCCCGGCTCACGTCGATGCCGGCCGTGAGGCGCGCATCCGGCACGCAGGCGGGCGCTCGACCATCGATCTGCTGCGTCGCCGTCAGCACCGGCAGGTCGTGCCGGACGCGGTGATCGCCCCCTCGGCCCACGATGAGGTGCACGCGTGCCTGCGTGTGGCCGCTGAGCGTGACCTCGCCGTCATCCCGTTCGGCGGTGGCACCAGCGTCGTGGGCGCGCTCGATCCTGAACGGGGCGCCCACCGCGGCGTCGTCAGCCTCGACCTGCACCGGCTCAGCGGACTGCTCCGTCTCGATGAGGAGTCCGGCGACGCCGTATTCGCCGCCGGCACGACCGGCCCCGAGGCCGAGCGTCTGCTGGCCGAACACGGCCTCGAACTCGGCCACTACCCGCAGAGTTTCCGATACGCCACACTGGGCGGCTTCGCCGCTGCCCGCTCATCGGGCCAGAACTCGGCAGGTCACGGCCGCTTCGACACCATGGTCACCGGACTGAGGGTCGCCACCCCCACCGGCGCCCTCGATCTGGGGCGCTCGCCCGGCTCCGCTGCCGGCCCCGACCTGATCCGGGTGTTCCTCGGCTCCGAGGGCATCTTCGGTGTCATCACCGAGGTGCGCGTGCGCGTGCACCCTGCGCCTGCGGAGCGGCTCTTCGAGGCGTGGACCTTTCCCGACTTCGCGTCGGGTGCCGCCGCGCTGCGGGCCGTGGCCCAACAGGGCGGCGGCCCGACCGTGATCCGCCTCTCCGATGAGTCCGAGACTGCCGTGAGCCTCGCTCAGGTCGGCAAGATCGGCAAGGCGATGGCTAAGGGCGCCAGCGCCATCACCGTGTACGAGGGCAGGGACATCGAACATCGCCGCGCCGTGACGTCCGACCTGCTGCGGCGCGCCGGGGGAACCTCCTCCGGCGAAGGGGCCGCGGAGGAATGGTTGGCGGGCAGGTTCGACGGGCCCTACCTGCGCGACGCGCTGCTCGATGCCGGCGTCTTCTGCGAGACGCTGGAGACGGCGACCACGTGGTCGCAGCTGCACGGGCTGCGCGCCGCGGTGTTGAACGCCTTGCGCGACGGCTTCACCGAGGCGGGGGCGAAGAGCTACATCATGTGCCACATCTCGCACATCTACCCGACGGGTGCCTCGCTGTACTTCACGGTGCTCGCCGGCGTCCGCGGTGATCAGCTCGCCGTCTGGGACGACGTGAAGAGCCGCGTCAACGATGCCATTCTCGCCGCGGGCGGTACGATCAGCCATCACCATGCCGTTGGACGTGATCACGCGCCGTGGCTGGCGGAGGAGATCGGTGAGACAGGCATCCGCATCCTCACCGCGATCAAGCGGGAGCTCGACCCGCAGGGCATTCTCAATCCCGGCGCGGTCATCGGTCGCGGTGTCACCGCTCACCCGGCATCCTGACATGGTGGGTCACATCGCTGTCGTCTCGAACCCCTCCGCCGGCAAGGGGTGCGGCCGTGCCTCGGCCGAGGTCGCTCTCGCTAGGCTGCGCGATCTGCATGGCGACGTGCGCGCGTACGAGGGGGCATCCGCCGCCGAGTCGCGCACGCTCGTCGCCGCAGCTCTCGCCGCACGGCCCGACGCGCTGGTGATCGTCGGCGGCGACGGCACGCTGTCCACGGTGTTGGATCTCGTGTGCGCTGAGCAGGTGCCGATCGCGCTGGTTCCGTCCGGTACCGGCAACGATCTGGCGCGCGCGCTGTCGCTGCCTCGGCATGATCCGGCAGCCGCAGCGGAACTGGCCGTGCGAGGGGCACCGCGCGCGATCGACGTCGGCGAGGTGCGCAGCGCTGGGCGGACGACGTTGTTCCTGACGATCGCGGCGCTCGGCTTCGACGCGAAGGTCAGCGACCGCACGAACCGCCTGCGCTGGCCGCGTGGCGGTGCCCGCTACTATCTCGCGATCCTCATCGAGCTTGCTCGCCTGCGTCCCACGGCCTTCCGCGTCGGTTACGACGGCGAACGGATGCAGGAGGCGCCCGGTACCCTCATCGCCGTGGGCAGCACGGCGAGCTACGGCGGCGGCATGCCCGTGTGCGCGGGCGCCGAGCCTGACGACGGTCGACTGGATGCCGTGCACGTCGCGCCGCTCGGCCGCTGGCGTCTGCTGCGGCTGTTCCCGCTGCTGCTCAGCGGCCGTCACCTGCATCGCCAGGAAGTCACCCATCGGCGCGTCACATCGGTGCAGGTGGCGGCTCCCGATCTGCTCGTCTGTGCGGACGGAGAGCAGGTCGGCGCGGGCGAGTGCACGATCGGCATCCGGCCAGGCGCACTCACCCTGATGGTCAGCCCGACCGCTCGAGAGGAGCAGTCATGAGCCGTTTTGACGAGGATGTGATCATCGTCGGCTCAGGTTTCGGCGGCTCCGTCGCCGCGCTGCGCCTGGTCGAAAAGGGCTACCGGGTACGCGTCTACGAGGCCGGGCGCCGGTTCGAGGACGACGACTTCGCAAAGACGAACTGGAACCTGCGTCGGTACCTGTGGGCGCCGGCGCTCGGATGCTTCGGCGTCCAGCGCCTGCACCGGCTGCCACATGTGATGATCCTCGCCGGCGCGGGTGTCGGGGGAGGCTCCCTGAACTACGCCAACACCCTGTATCAGCCGGGGCCGGCGTTCTTCACCGACGCGCAATGGGCGCAGATCACCGACTGGCAGAGTGAACTCGAGCCGCACTACGCCACCGCGAAGCGGATGCTGGGTGTCGTCGACACGTACCCGCACACCGGACCGATCGAGCGCATCATGGCGGGGGCCGCGGAGGATCTCGGGGTCGGAGAGACTTTCCGGCACGCGCCGGTCGGCGTCTTCCTCGGCACCCCCGGAGTGCGCGTCCCCGATCCCTATTTCGGCGGCGAGGGCCCGGATCGCACCGGATGCACGCTGTGCGGCAACTGCATGGTCGGCTGCCGCGTGGGTGCGAAGAACACGCTGATGAAGAACTATCTGCCGCTGGCCGAGCAGCGCGGAGCGGTCATCGAGCCGCTCCGGACCGTCACCGAGGTGCGCCAGCTGCCGCAGGGCGGGTTCTCGGTGACCACGGTGCGGACGGGAGCGTGGCTGCGGCGGGATCGGCGCACGGTGACGGCAGCGCAGGTCGTGCTCGCAGCCGGCACCTGGGGGACGCAGCAGCTGCTGCACAGGATGAAGCACTCGGGTGCGCTGCCGAACGTGTCGGATGCCCTCGGCCGGCTGACCCGCACGAATTCCGAGGCCCTCGACGGTGCCGTCGCGGTACGGGTGCCCGAGAGCCTCGAGCTCGCGCGCGGCCTCGCGATCACGACCTCCTTCCACGTCGACGAGCGCACCCACGTCGAGAACGTTCGCTACGGGCCGGGGTCCAACCTCATGGGCATGCTCGCCACCGCGCTGGTGCCGGGCGACCGTCGTCTGGGCGCCCGCCTCGCCGCACTGTTAGGCACGGTGCTCCGCGCGCCGGTGCGCCAGCTGCGCCTCGGTTCACTGCGCCGCTGGAGCGAGCGCGGCGTCATCGCCCTGGTGATGCAGACCGCGGACAACTCGCTCACCCTGTCGCTGCGCCGCCGTTTCGGCCGGATGACGCTGACCAGCGCCCAGGGTCATGGTGAGCCCAATCCCACCTATCTGCCGCAGGCGCATGCCGCCGCCGGCGCGATCGCGGCGCGGATAACCGCGGAGTCGGGGGTGCCGGCCGAGGCGCGTGGATCGTGGCCAGAGGTCTTTGGCATCCCCTTGACAGCGCACTTCCTCGGTGGCGCGGTGATCTCGGCCGACCCTGCCCGCGGCGTGATCGACCCCGAGCACCGGGTGTGGGGGCATCCGGGGCTCAGCATCGTCGACGGATCGGCCGTGCCGGCGAACCCCGGCGTGAATCCGTCACTGACGATCACCGCTCTCGCCGAGCGCGCGCTCGCGCTCTGGCCCCGGCACGGCGAACCCGACCAGCGGCCCGCGCGCGACTAGCGTCGGCATGCGACAGGGGCCGCACCGGTGAACGGTGCGGCCCCTGTCGTCTGGCTCAGCGGTTCTCGATGCCGCGGATGGGCGGCGTGTGGAACGTGCCCTGGAAGACCCGCTCCGAGGCGCCCTCACGGTCGAGGTACGGCGAGGCACCGCCGTCGATGAACGGCCAGCCGGCACCGAGGATGAGGCACAGATCGATGTCTTCGACCTCGGGCACGACGCCCTCGTCGAGCATGATCTTGATCTCCTGAGCCAGGCCGTCCTGCACGCGGCGCAGGATCGTCTCGGCGGATGCCGGAGACGAACCGACATGACCCTTCAGCACCTTTTCGGCCTGCTTGGTCCAGCCGGTCACACGGCCACCCTTGTCCTTCTCGACCACGGCATCCAGCTCTGCGAGAGCGTGGAAGTTGTCGTTGGCGTAGAAGCGGTCAGGGAATGCCCGCACCATGGTGTCCTGCACATGTGCGGCAACCTTCCAGCCGACCAGGTCGATCAGCTGGAACGGCCCCATCGGCAGGCCGAGCGGGGCGAACGCCTTCTCGACGTCGGCGACGGGGGTGCCCTCGTACACAGCCCGTGCTGCCTCGCCCATGACCTTGGCCAGCAGACGGTTGACGACGAAGCCCGGCGCATCGGCGGTCAGCACAGCGCTCTTGCCAAGGCTCTTCGCGACGACGAAAGCCGTCGACAGCGCGGCATCCGAGGTCTCCGGCGTCTTCACGATCTCGATCAGCGGCATCACCGCGACCGGGTTGAAGAAGTGGAAACCGACCAGGCGCTCGGGGTGAGCGAGCTTCGCACCGATCTCCTCGACCGACAACGACGAGGTGTTGGTCGCGAGGATCGCGTCGTCTGCGATGACCTTCTCGATCTCGCCGAACACCTGCTGCTTGACGCCGACCTCTTCGAAGACGGCCTCGATGACGAAGTCGCAATCCGCGTACAGGCTCTTGTCGGTGGTGCCGGTGACGAGTCCGCGCAGCTTGTTGGCGCTGTCGGCGTCAAGACGCCCCTTCGCCTCGAGCTTGCCGATCTCCTCGTGGATGTAGGCGACACCCTTGTCGACGCGCGCCTGGTCGAGATCGGTGATGAGCACCGGAACCTGCAGTTTGCGCACGAACAACAGGGCGAACTGGCTGGCCATCAGACCCGCACCGATGATGCCGACCTTGGTGACCTTCTTGGCCAGCGTCTTGTCGGGGGCACCGACGGGGCGCTTGGCCCGCTTCTGCACGAGGTCGAAGGCGTACATCGAGGCCGCGAACTGGTCACCCGTGACGAGGTCGGCAAGCGCCTCATCTTCACGGGCGAAACCTTCCGCCTTGGTGCCGCTCTTGGCCTTGTCGAGCAGTTCGAGGGCGGCATAGGGCGACTTCGGCACGGTGCCGATCTTCGACTCGAGCATGCCCCGGGCCATCTTGATCGCGATCGGCCACTTGGTGAGGCGCTCGATCTTGCCCGGCTCGTTCTTGCGGTCGACCTTCTTGCCGCCGAGCACCGCGTCGGCCCAGGCCAGCGAGTTCTCGAGGAAGTTCGCCGCGGGGAAGATGGCGTCCATGATGTCCAGCTCGTACGCCTGCTGCGGCTTGAGCATACGGTTCTGCTTGAGCGGGTTGGAGATGACCACCTCGAGCGCGTTCTCGATGCCGATGAGGTTCGGCAGCAGGTACGCGCCACCCCACCCGGGGATGATGCCGAGGAAGACCTCGGGCAGCGCCACTGCGGCGGCCGACGAGTCGACCGTGCGGTAGGTGGAGTTCAGGGCGATCTCCAGGCCACCGCCGAGCGCGAGCCCGTTGACGAATGCGAAGGAGGGCACACCCAGTTCGCTGAGCGAGCCGAGCACCTTGTGGCCGAGCTGCGCGATGAGGCGCGCGTTGTCACGCGAGCCCACCTTGCTGATGTCGGAGAGGTCGGCGCCGGCGGCGAGGATGTACTGCTTGCCGGTGATGCCGACCGCGTGGATCTCGCCAGCCGCTGCGCGGGCCTTCAGATCCGCCAGCGTCTCACCGAGCTCGGTGAGCGTGGCGGGGCCGAGCGTGTTCGGACGGGTGTGGTCGCGCCCGTTGTCGAGCGTGATGAGGGCGAGCACCTTGCCGGAGGGCAGGCGGATGTCGCGCACGGGGGAGTGCGTGATCACCTCGCCCTCGGTGAGTGCCTGGATGGGCGAGAAGTCGATCTCGTCGTAGTTCGTCATTCCGGCATCCCTTACTTGCGCTTCTTGCCGTCGTAGAACGGGTTCTCCCAGATGACCGATCCGCCCTGGCCGAGGCCGACGCACATGGCCGTGAGGCCGTATCGCACGTCAGGACGCTCGGCGAACTGGGCGGCCAGCTGGATCATCAGGCGCACGCCGGATGCGGCGAGCGGGTGACCGAGGGCGATGGCGCCGCCCCACGCGTTCACACGGGGGTCGTCGTCGGCGATGCCGAAGTGGTCGAGGAGCGAGATCACCTGGATGGCGAACGCCTCGTTCAGCTCGAACAGACCGATGTCGGAGATGGACAGACCGGCCTTCTTCAGCGCCTTCTCCGTCGACGGGATCGGACCGATCCCCATGATCTCTGGCTGTACGCCGGCGAAGGCGAACGAGACCATCTTCATCTTGGGCGTGAGGCCGAACTCCTTCACCGCCGAGCCGCCGGCGAGCAGCGACATGGTCGCGCCGTCGGTGAGCGGCGAGGAGGTGCCCGCGGTCACGCGACCGTGCGGGCGGAACGGCGTCTTCAGCGCGGCGAGGTCTTCCATCGTCGTCTGCGGACGGCGACCCTCGTCTTCTGTGGCCAGGCCCCAGGCGCCGTCAGCGCCCTTGATGGCGACCGGCACGAGGTCGGGCTGGATCTTGCCTGCGTCGTACGCGGCCTGCACCTTGTGCTGGCTGAGCATGCCGAAGCGATCCGAGCGCTCCTTGGTGAGGTGGGGGAAGCGATCGAAGATGCGCTCGGCCGTGACACCCATGTTCAGGGCGCCCGGGTCGACCATCTTCTCAGCGACGAAACGCGGGTTCGGGTCGGCGTTGCCGCCGATGGGGTGGTGACCCATGTGCTCGACACCGCCGGCGAGGGCGAAGTCGTACATGCCCACCCCGATCGATGCGGCCATGGTGGTCACGCTGGTCATGGCGCCCGCGCACATGCGCTCGACGGCGAGGCCCGGCACGGTCTGCGGCAGACCCGCGAGGATCGCCACGGAGCGTCCGAGCGTGAGGCCCTGGTCTCCGGTCTGCGACGTCGCGGCGATGGCCACGTCGTCGATGCGGTCGGCCGGCACACCGGCGTTGCGCTCCATGAGGCCGATGGTCGCCTTGACGGCGAGGTCGTCAGCCCTGGTGTTCCAATACATGCCCTTTTCGCCGGCGCGCCCGAAAGGTGTGCGCACTCCGTCGACGAAGAAGACGTCCGAGATCTCGGCCACTCCTGCCTCCATTGGTTGGGATGTCCCCAGCCTAGGAGGGCGATTTCACCGGCAGGAATCGGTTGGATCGAACCTACGAACACGCTGCGGGCGCTTCCTCGACCGGTTGGGCCGCCTCTACAAAGGCATCCGCAATCTTCTGTGCAGTCTGCGCAATCTGCCAGGGGCGGGCGCCGAGATCAGCGAGCGCGACGCCAATAGCATCCGCGGTCAGAGCCGGGGGCTGCCACGAGATGCGACGCAGGTACTCCGGCGTCAGCAGGTTCTCAGTGGGCATGTTCAGTTCCTCGGCCAGCTGCTCGACGACCGGTCGAGCAAGCTTGAGGCGGGCATCGGCCTCGGGATTGCGGTCAGCCCAGGCGCGGGGCGGGGGCAACGTGTCGCTGGGCACCCGCTCGCGCGGCAGATCCTCGCTCTCGCGGCCGCGCACGATCGCCGCCCACCAGCGGTCGAGCTGGCTTCGGCTCGCGCGCCCGTGGAAGTCCGACAGCCCTGCGAGCGCCTGCTTGCTGCTCGGTGCCGCCAGCACGGCGGCGAGCAGTGAACGATCGGGCACCAGGCGGCCGGGGGAGACATCCTGCTGCTGCGCGTACTCCTCGCGTGCGTTCCACAGTTCCCTCGCGACAGCGAGGTTGCGTCCGCCGCGCACACGGTGCAGACCGCTGAGCTTGCGCCACGGATCCTCCCGCGGCGGCTTGGGCGCTCGAGTGAGAGTGGCAGCGAACTCCTCGGCGGCGATCTCGGTTTTTCCTGCCTCGGCGAGTTCCTCGGCGATGGCGTCACGCACATCCACGAGGTGCAGCACGTCCAGGGCGGCGTACTCCAGCCAGGACTCCGGCAGGGGACGGGTCGACCAGTCCGCCGCCGAGTGTTCCTTCTTCAAGGTGATGCCGAGGGTGTCCTCGGTGACTGCCGCGAGTCCGACCTTCTCGTGACCGAGCAGCCGGGCGGCCAGCTCGGTGTCGAAAATGCGGGCGGGTTCCAGGCCCAGCTCTCGCAGAGACGGAAGATCCTGGCTGGCAGCGTGGAAGACCCACTCCTCGTCGCCGATCGCCTGCTGCAGGGCGCTGAAATCGCCGATCTGGGGCGGGTCGAACAGCATCACTCCCGCACCGCGTCGGAAGACCTGCACGAGGTAGGCACGCTGTGAATAGCGGAAGCCCGACGCGCGTTCAACGTCGACGGCGACCGGTCCTGTTCCTGCTGCGAGGGCCCTGGCGGCTGCCTCAAACTCCGTGGAATCGACGATCACGGAGTATTCAGCCACGTCCGCCCTTTCTCGCGCCGAACACGGCGACGTCCTCGGAGCCGGGCGGAAGACCCGCCAGCATCCCAACCAACTCTGCCCATGCTTCCACATGCGGACGGATCGCGCCCGCCGGGGTCCACGACGCGCGCAGCTCGATCTGCGCGCCATCACCCTCGCCGGAGAGGCCGCCGAAGCCTTTCGAGAGCATCTTCGTCGACGTGCCGGATGCCGAGTGGTAGACCGCATCACGTGACTCCAGGGCATCCACCAGCCACGACCAGGCGACGTCTGCGAGCAGGGGATCGGTGCCGATCTCGGGCTCGAGAGGTGCCTGCGCGAACGCGACGATCCGCCAGGCGCCATCCCAAGCGCCGGGTTCCTCGGGGTCGTGCAGGAGGACGAAGCGCCCCGTGCCGTACACGGAGTCGCCGTGGTCATCCGGCCGAACATCGGCGGCCAACGCGATCGAGAACGGAGCCAGACCACCGGGCGCGGGAATCTCGCGGACGACGATGTCGGCGCGAAACGGCGTCTCGCGTAGCTCTGCGGCCACCTCTTCGAAGACGGCGGCGGCATCCGGGGGAGCGGTCACGCTGACAGGCTAGAGTCAGGAGGCGATGAAGAGTCTCAGGCACGCCGTAGCGTTGGCCGTACCCGCCGTCGCGGCCCTTGGCGCGGGGGCCGCTCTGGCCGCAGTGCTCGCGACCGCACGCCGCGTGGTCACTCCCGCGCCGCGGGCGAACGACACCGAGATCCTCGCCGTCGATACCGGCGCGCAGACCATCGAGCTCACACGCACCTCCGATACGGAGCTGCCGGGCCGCTACGGACTGTTCACCACCGGCACGCACGGGTACGTCAAATTGGGCGCTGTACTGAGCGCGGATGCGAAGCACGTGCGCCGCAAGCTTCTCACCCAGATCGAGACGGGAGCGCGCATCGACCGCGACGCCGCCTTCAGCGGCTGGTACTACACGACGCCCAGTGAACTGCACCTGCCCTGGGAGAGCGTGCTGATCGGGTCACCGGCCGGCCCGTGCCCAGCCTGGCTGTTCCCCGCCGACTCCGCCACCTGGGTCATCCAGGTGCACGGCCGCGGCACCACGCGCTCCGAGTGCCTCCGCGCGGTCCCCGTGTTCCTCTCGCTCGGGCTGCCCACGCTCGTCGTGTCGTACCGCAACGATGGCGAGGCGCCGCGATCCCGCGGCGGCAGCTACGCGCTGGGGGCCGCCGAGTGGCGTGATGTCGATGCGGCGATCGGCTATGCGCTGCGCCACGGTGCCGAACGCGTCGTGCTGATGGGGTGGTCGATGGGCGGCGCGATCGTGCTGCAGGCGGCGGTCTCATCGGGCCATCGGGATGCCATCGCAGGCATCGTGCTCGACTCTCCGGTTGTGGACTGGCGCACAGTGCTGCGCTTCCAGGCCCGCGAGGCCGGGTTGCGCGAACCGCTGCCGTTGTTGGCCATGAACGCACTCTCGTCGGCGGTGACCGCCCGCCTCAGCGGCGCTGAGCAGGTCATCCCGTTCGATCAGCTGGATATGGTGGCCAGGGCCGCCGAACTGCAGGCCCCGATTCTCATCCTGCACAGCGACGATGATGGATTCGTGCCCGCCGATGCGTCTCACGCCCTTGCCGAGGCGCGCCCCGACATCGTGACGATGCCACGTTTCACGGGCGCGCGTCACACGAAATTGTGGAACTACGACCAGAACGCCTGGACGGCCGCGATCACCGAGTGGATGACCGCGCGCGGGTTCACCGCTTCCGTCTGACCTGATTCTTCGCGCGCAGCAGCATGCCCGTCATGCCGGCGATCCGCAGGGGAGAGACGGCGCGGGTGAGGCCGATCGACTGCGGGTAGTCATCGGGGACGGCGAGCACCTCATCGGCCGTCAGACCGGTCAGCCCCTGCGCGAGGATGCTGGCGAAACCGCGAGTCGTCGGAGCCTCGGGCGGTGCTGTCGCGTGCATGGTGACGACGCCGTCCACGACCTCCACATAGATGTAGACGGGGGACTGGCACTCGACGACGCGTTCTTGCAGCTCCGGGTGATCCACCAGATGCGCCGGCAGCGCGGGGAGCTCGTTGGAGAACTCCAAGAGCAGCTGCAGGCGCTCTTCTTCGGGGAGCTCGAGGAACTCGTCCCGGATCTCGGCGAGGCTGGCGGGGGTGTCAGTGCTGGTCATCCCCGCCAGTCTCCCATGATCAGACGGCGCCGGGCTCGGCACCGGTCGTGATCGGCACGCGGACGGCGCTGCCCCACTCGGTCCACGAGCCGTCGTAGTTGCGCACGTCGTCGAAGCCGAGCAGGTGCTTGAGCACGAACCAGGTGTGGCTGGAGCGCTCACCGATACGGCAGTAGGCGATAATGCTGTCACCGTCGGCGATGCCGGCACCCTCACGGTAGATGGCCTCGAGTTCGGCGCGCGTCTTGAACCCGCCGTCCTCGGCGACGGCCTTCGCCCAGGGCACGCTCTGCGCTGTGGGGATGTGGCCGGCACGCAGGGCGCCCTCTTCGGGGTAGGCAGGCGCAGAGGTGCGCTCACCGCTGTACTCCTCGGGGGAGCGGACGTCGATCAGCGGTCCGGAGCCGAGGAAGGCGAGGACATCTTCCTTGTAGGCGCGCAACATGGAGTCGTCGCGCTCGACCACCGGGTAGGCAGTGCGCTCGCGCCCGGCGGGCTCGGTGGTGATCTCACGCCCCTCCGCGATCCAGCGGTCGCGGCCGCCGTCGAGAAGGCGGACATCCTCATGTCCGAACAGCGAGAACACCCACAGTGCGTAGGCGGCCCACCAGTTGTTCTTGTCGCCATAGATGACGACGGTGTCGTCACGGGAGATGCCCTTGCGGCTGAGCAGGTCGGCGAAGCCCTGCCCGTCGACGTAGTCACGCACGACAGGGTCGTTGAGCTCGGTGTGCCAGTCGACCTTCACCGCACCGGGGATATGCCCGGTCTCGTAGAGGAGCACGTCCTCGTCGGACTCGACGACGACGAGACCCGGGTCGCCGAGGTGGGCGGCGAGCCAGTCGGTGGTGACGAGACGGCCGGGTTCGGCGTACTCGGCGAACTTTGCGGATGAGGTGTCGTGGTCGACGGTCACAGCGGGCTCCTCAGGGTTATCGGGCGCGGAGTGCGAGCGGGGACGGCGTACTCTTGAGCAGTCCCCATTCGAAGATAGAACGCTTCGGGGCATCCGTCTGACGAATCGTAAGACTTCGACACAGGAACCTCATGATCCCCACCAGCACCGGCATCGTGCATGTCACCGGCCGCACCCCTGTCGTCACCGGCACCGAGATGTTGGCGAGCCTCGTGCCCCCGCCGCAGTTCGACGGGGCGACGTTCGACAGCTACCGGGCCGACCCCGCCTACCCCTCGCAGGAAGAGGCGAAGGAGAAGCTGATCCGGTTCGCCGGGGTGGGCGCACCGGTCAAGCGGGGCGGGATGTTCCGTCGCGCGCCGAAGGAAGCGCCGATGAAGCCGGGGGTGTACCTCGACGGCGGGTTCGGCGTCGGCAAGACCCACCTGCTCGCGTCGATCTATCACGCCATGCCTGCGCGGCGGAAGTACTTCGGGTCGTTCATCGAGTACACCGCCCTGGTCGGTGCGCTGGGCTACAAGAACACCGTCGATCTACTCCGTGGTGCTGATCTGCTCTGCATCGACGAGTTCGAGCTCGACGACCCGGGCGACACCATGGTGATGACCCGGCTGCTGGGTGAGCTCGTGGCATCCGGCACCAAGCTTGCCGCGACGTCCAACACCCCGCCGAACGCGCTGGGTGAGGGGCGATTCGCCGCGCAAGACTTCCTGCGCGAGATTCACGCGATGTCCGACAGCTTCGAGACCATCCGGATCGACGGCGTCGACTACCGTCAGCGGGCGATCGACGGCACCGCGGTGGTGATGGACGAGCACACCTATGCGCAGACGCTGGATGCCGCGGCATCCGAGGGTGCCGCATCGGATGACTCGTTCTCCGATCTCGTCCGGCACCTGGCCCAGGTGCATCCGTCGCGCTACATCCGTCTGATCGACGGACTCGACCTCGTCTGCATGCGCGATGTGCGCACACTCACCGATCAGTCCGAGGCGCTGCGGTTCGTCGCCTTCGTCGACCGGGTGTACGACGCGCAGATCCCGATCGCCGCGACCGGCGTGCCCTTGGACCAGGTTTTCGCCGACGAGATGCTGCAGGGCGGCTACCGAAAGAAGTATCTGCGGGCCATCTCGCGCTTGAACGCGCTGACGCACGCGGCCGTGTAACACGACCGACACATCCGCGGCGTTTCCGTAACGCGCCCGCAACAGTCGGAGCGATCCGCCGAAACGCGATGTCGTCACACTGAACCTCAATCTTCCCGAAAAGTGAGGTTCGAAAATGGATGCACCTGGCAACATCTCCTGGGGTGTGACGGCCACAGCACTCGTGCTGCTCATGACGCCCGGCGTCGCATTCTTCTACGGCGGCCTGGTCAAAGCCAAGAGCGTCATCAGCATGATGATGATGAGCTTCGGCGCGATCGGCCTGATCGCGGTGCTCTGGGTGCTGTACGGCTTCTCCATGAGCGCGGTCGACTCGCCGCTGCAGTTCGCGGGCAACCCCTTCGCCGACTTCGGACTGGCCGAGTCGGCCGCTGAGCCCGGCGCGAACGTCGCCCTGCTCTCCGTCGCGTACGGCGCGACGTTCGCGATCATCACGGTCGCCTTGATCTCCGGCGCCATCGCCGACCGCGCGAAGTTCGGCCCGTGGCTGCTGTTCGTCGGCATCTTCGGCACGGTCGGCTACTTCCCGATCGCAGCCTGGGTCTGGGGCGGCGGCTGGATCATGAACCTCGGCAGCGCCCTGTTCGGTGAGGACAGCGGGATCGCCGTGATCGACTACGCCGGTGGCACCGCTGTGCACATCAACGCCGGTGCTGCCGCCCTGGCGCTGTCGCTCGTGCTGGGCAAGCGCATTGGCTTCCAGAAGGGCATCCAGAAGCCGCACAACGTGCCGCTGACGCTGCTGGGCGCCGCTTTGCTGTGGTTCGGCTGGTTCGGTTTCAACGCCGGTGCCGAATGGCTCTCGGAGGACATGGGCAAGGTCGGCCTGATCTCGATCAACACGCTCGGCGCGACGGCAGCCGCCATCCTCGGCTGGATCCTGATCGAGAAGATCAAGGACGGCAAGGCGACGTCGGTCGGTGCGGCGTCGGGAGCGGTCGCCGGTCTGGTCGCGATCACCCCCGCCTGCGCCAACCTCGCCCCCGGCTGGGCTCTGCTGCTCGGTGCCCTCTCCGGTGTGCTGTGCGCACTGGCGGTGGAGCTGAAGTTCCGTCTCGGTTTCGATGACTCGCTCGACGTGGTCGGCATCCACCTCGTGGGTGGTCTGCTCGGCACCGTGTACCTCGGCTTCTTCGCCATGGAGCAGGGCCTGTTCGTCGGCGGCGACTGGCGTCTGCTGGTCGTGCAGGTTCTCGCCTCGGGTGGCGTGCTGATCTACTCCTTCGTGCTGGCCGGCCTGATCGGTCTGGCGATCGAGAAGACCATCGGCTTCCGTGTGACCAGCGAGGACGAGATCGCCGGTATCGACCTCGTCGTCCACGGCGAGGAAGGCTACGCGCTGACCGACGCCTGATCGTCTGATCCCCCCGACTAGGGTGGGCAGGGTGACCTCTTCCAAGAGCATCCTGTCCACCCTTTTCGGTGTGCTCGGCAAGCTGCTGTCGGGTGGCGAGAACCGCCCACAGCCGGTGAACCCGCCGCGCCCTCAGGCAACGTTGCGACCGGATGGCGTCGGTTCGGGCCGTGACACGACGCGACGGGAGGCCGGCGACGAGCCGGGGCGGATGGCGGGGACGGCGACCGTGCAGGTTGACCCGGAACGCATCCATGATGTGCAGGTCGAGTACGCGCCCGCGCGCAACAACCTGCCCGATTCGGGTGAGGTCATCTGGACCTGGGTGCCGTATGAGGAGAATGACGGGCGCGGCAAGGACCGGCCGGTGCTGGTGATCGGACAGCACACCGCGCAGCGGGTGTACGCGGTGCGGATGACCAGCAAGCCGCACGGTGGCGACCGCGACTTCCTGTCGATCGGCTCTGGGCGGTGGGACAACCAGGGGCGCGAGTCGTGGGTCGACATCGAGCAGTTGTACAGCGTGCACGAGGGCGCGATGCGCCGCGAGGCCGCGGTGCTGGATGCAGGACGCTACGGCCGCGTCGCACAGGCCCTCATCACGCGCTACGGCTGGGCGCGCGACTGATCCATCAGGGTCGCTGAGCTCTGGGTCGCTGAGCCGCCCCATCTGGGTCGCTGAGCTTGTCGAAGCGCGCGAGACCCGACGCTCTCTGGGTCACTGAGCCTGTCGAAGCGCCCCAGACTCGCGAGACCGCGGGTCGCCGGCGGCGTAGGGGACGAGGGAGAATGCGAAAAGCCCCCGGCGAACCAGGGGCTTCATGGTGGACGCAATGGAGCACTACGGGAACAGGCGACCACGGGTCGAGGGGCTTGCTTCCGCGTGGAATCAGGGCATCCACGAGCATGCCGACCCTGTCGGAGAGGCGGACGACCCGCTGATCGGCGCGTCGGCGGAACCAAGTAAACGACCTCGAACACGCCTCACGGACAAGGAAGTGGACGCTATGCGAACAGCCCGCGCACACGGCGTCAGCGTGACCGCGCTGGCGAAGCAGTTCGGGGTGCATCGTGGCACAGTCTGGGCGAAGACTCGTTTGGCGTGAAAACCGCTGGTAGTCGGGGGTGCGTCGCAAAGGTCGTCAGTACCATGGGCGATTCGACTAATGGCGGCAGCCCGTTCAGGCATAGATTGTGTTGTCAGGCAAAAGTGTGAGCAAGTTCGCGATCGGTATCGTTGCCTTATGAACGGTATCGACCAAACGCTTAGCCACAAGACCCGTGCGAACCATTTGAGCGGGTCCGCGGCGGGTGGGCACCTCTGGCTTCAGGAAGGACCCCAGCCGGAGCTGGTCTTCCGTGCACACGGTGTCTTCCAGCGTCGGTACGAGTTGCGCCTTCCGCTCTCGAAAGTCATGTCTTTCGTCGGCGACACGGGAGGTGCGGTGATCGGTTCGCGCTGGACCCTGACACTGGTTGATGGGACTACCGAAGATTTCCTTGTGGCAGGGCGAACCGGACTCCGAGAGGCACTGCTCACCGTCCACGCCAACGCCAGGAACAACTCAATTCCTACTGGCAACCCGTCGGACTCTCCTCGCCCCGACCAATCCGCCAGTATTCCGTCCGCGACTGCCCAAGGCCACGTCCGCCAGGTCGGGACTGCGTCGGCGCAGTCTCAAGATAGCTCCAAGCTGCTCCAGAAAGCTACGGTCACCGAGACTCCACAGCTCCCGGGCTTCAAACACCTGGGCGTAATCGGGTTCTCCACCGCACTCAAGAAGTTCGCCCAGGCCGTGCCTCGTAGCGAATGGGGTTACGGACTCGACATCGAAGGCAAAGTGATCAGTTGGGAGTCGCGTACTGGTCTCGTCAGCGAATCGCAGAACGAGGTGTACGAACCCGTGCGCCTCCCCGCGCGTCGTCTGGCGATTCCAGCCAAGGCCATTCAGATCGCTGGCTCGGGGGACGAGATGCTCGCCCTCACCGAGCACGGGGATGTTTGGGCCTGGGGCGAGGACTACTTCTATGAGATTGGTGAAGACGGGCGTAACGAAGAGATGCCGCTACAGATCAAAGGCCTCGCCGGGATCGTCACACTGGCATCGACAGGTAGCACCCACTTTGCAATTGGGGCGCGGGGAGAAGTGTGGTCCTGGGGATCACAGTACGGCGGATGTTTAGGTGACGGTTCGGAGGTAGACCGCAGTGTGCCCGCTTTGGTTCCGCACCTGAGCGGTATCAGCGAGGTTCGATGCTCGGATCGGCGCGAACAAGTTGTCGCCCTGACGACAGAGGGTGCTGTTCTGATCTGGGGTTACGGGTACTCATTCGACGGAGACAAGGTCGCGCGGAGCATTCCGACAGAGTTGATCGGTCTCCCGAAAATCCAGTCCCTGGGCGATGGGGAGACGGCGATCGATGACCATGGGAACGTCTGGAGCTGGGACGAAGACCTCGTAGCGAAGCAAATCCCTGACCTGACAGGCATTGTCTCCATCGTCCACGGAAGCAACTGGATTAGCCATGAGGATACTTGGCATGCTCTCGACCGTGACGGCCGCGTTTACGGCTGGGGATGCAACAACTTCGGGCAGATTGGAGACGGAACGACAATCGACCGCGACCACCCAGTCCCGGTGACCGGTCTCACCGACGTCGAGGCACTTGTCACCGGCAGCGCCGAAGTCTACGCACTTGCATCAAACGGGACAGTATCTGTCTGGGGCGGATTCCCGAGTGAGCGTGTGCTTGAGAGTTACGGGAATATGGAGGCCACTCACGGCCCAGTTCCAGAGCGAATCCCGCTGCCACACTTCACCGAGTCGCGCATGCAGCGCTGGGCAACGCTGGACCTAGCGAGCCTCGGCTCCAGCGAGCTGCGTCAGACATTCTTTGATTTTCGAGACGGACGTACGCCCCTTATGCAGTGTGCCGCCGCGGGCCTGGACGACGAAGTCTCCGTTATGCTTATGCAGGACGGAGACGTTAACGCCGTCGACTCTGATGGGGACTCGGCCCTCTTCTACGCCGCGAGCAAAGGCCAGGTGCGCAACGTCGAGCTGCTTCTACAGGCAGGGGCGAACCCGAATATTCATCGACACACCGGGGGAAACTCCGCACTCGCGCAGGCAGCGGAGATGAGTGTGACGTATGGCAGCGACTATTGGCAGGTGGCCCTGCTGCTCCTCAGAGGTGGGGCTGATCCTTCGGACATGTACTCACGCGGCATCATTCCTGCAAGGCACACAGACCGCGGCATGCTGGTGATCCGACCGGAACATCTTCGAAGCTATCTGGCGTACGACGACATGTTCCCGATTCGAGACCTTCGTGGCGACCTAATCTGAGGCGGCCCCTGGCTCCTGAACACTACGGGTCGCGTCGATCTGTCGGCTGCAAGCCCGTGAACGGCCATGGGCATCTCAGTCGTTGACCGAGGACAAACGCCCATCCGGCATCCGTCGACGTCGGTTCAACGAGCACGATTGGGCCGAGGTCGTAGCTGGGATTCTCAACGAGCACCATCGAGTTGACGAGTCCGACGACATCTTTGCGAACATCTTCCGAAAGTTCCTGACCGTCGCGGACAGCCATGAGCACGGCGCGAATGGATTTGGCTTCTTGAGAGTACGGAATCTCGCGAAGCCATACGCAGGCTGCCAGGTAAGCGTACTTGAGGATCGCGATTCCGGATGGGACCGGATCGAGTAGCCGGTAGCGGACGGAGAGCGGTTCGCCAGCGGCAATAGTGGTGAGAAGTTCGGGGTCACCACTCGTCACGTGCATCGTAGGCGGGCTGAATGGTGCCTGACGTAGTGCTGCGGTCGCCTTACGGACTCCCCGAAAGCCGTCGAGAGCGTCGGACTCGGCTTCCACCACGACCTCTCCCGCGACGAGAGCACTGAGCGCCGCTTCCGACAATGAGCCCAGTCTGTTGTTGCATTCTTTGCACGTCCGAGTCATAGCCCTCCCGCCGAGTGCCCTCATCGGTACGTGCTCCTCGGTCAGGTCTTTCGTGCTGAGGCAAATTGGGCAGACGCCGAAGTCGTGTCGCTCAACCACCCACGCGCCGGACGTTCTCCGACCGTCATGATGAAATCCTGGATGGCGCACCTCCGCCTCGATATCGGCGCTCTGCACGCGAACTCCAAGTGGAGGAGGTGGCGCCTTGCGCCCTTTGCGCGGTGCCGTCTGAGGCAAGATGAAGGTGGCGTCATCGAGCCTGTGATAACGACTGTCGCGGGGTGATTCACTCACCCAATAATCATCTCACTAACGTCCGGTGTCACAGGTTCGGAATGGCGGCAACTCAGCACCGTTTAGCTGACACCGGACCGCTCTAGGAGGGCGTCGCGCAGTTTCTCGACATGGTGCAAGAGCGCTGAGAACAGCTCTTGGTCTGGATCGAATGCGCGTCGGGTGTGGTCCTGTACGAGTACGGTGAGGGTCCAGATCACAGCCAGCATCTCGTTCTCGTCAGCCAGCACCGCCTTGACGCAGTCACTGCGCGGGTGGGGAGTCTCGATCTCTCGTTCTCGCACTTCGGTGACTCGTCTCTCGACAATCTGCACCTTCACAGCACCGCCTCGGTGGGCGCGGCGGTCTTCGTAGGCGGCCTTACGGCAGGCCGGTGTGCAGTAGACGCGAGGCCTGCCGGTTGGCTTCACGTCTTGGAGCTTGCCGCCGCAGCGTGCACACTTCGTGGGAAGTTCGACGGTGCGCTCGATACGGGTGGTGCGGTCGCGGCGCCGTTGCCTAGCTTTGTGCAGTTCGCGAATCCGTGCTGCCTCGCGGGGACGGACCTCGCTGAGGAGCACGATCAGGCGCTGCTCCATCTCCCGCCGCCCAGGCGTTTCGAGGTCGTCGCCCTCAACGGCGAAGTACTCATCGAGCACTCGGCCGCTCAGCGTGGGGATCGCGATCGTCGCCTCGAGAAGTTCGGCCTCGTCACCGGTCTCGAGCGCGGCAACCCAGCGCGCGTAGCGCGCCTCGAAATCCGTCTCAGCGGGGTCGTAGCGCTTGGTGGCCATGTTCTACGGTACGTCCGTTTCGTCACCGACGTAAGTGGCGAATCCTCGATCTGCAAGACGCGTGTGGTCTCACTGGGGGTCGATCCTAGAACGGGATTTCGTGCATTGTGCAGCCTGGTGTGCACCTGTCTGTCATGGCGATCGAGACGAGGAATCTATGGCTGCGGGTGACGCGGCGAGAGGAGACTGACCTCGGCAAGCTGATCGAATGGGTACTGAACATCGCGGAGGTCAGGCATCGCGCCTGGCTCAACGGGGAGCCGGACCCGTACGGGCTCCCGCCACCAGATGACCTCCCATCTGCACCCCGATAGCTCTTCGTTTTGTCAGGGGTGCGCGAGAGGATCGATACCAAGCATCACCCCGGCAAGGAGGTCCACCATGAGCACCGCAATCCTCGACACCCAATCGACGGACCGCGCCGCCGGCGTGCCCGTCCTGCTGGCTGTCTCCTACCTGCGAGTGTCTACGCGTGAGCAGGCCGAGCGCGGAGGCACGGACGAGGGCTTCTCGATCCCGGCGCAGCGCGAAGCCAACGCGAGGAAGGCCGACGAGCTGGGGGCGCGGGTCGTGCGGGAGTTCGTGGACGCGGGCGAGTCGGCTAGGTCGGCGGATCGTGATGGGTTGCAGGAGATGCTCGCGTTCATCGCGGGAACCAGGGTGCAGTTCTGCATCGTGCACAAGCTCGACCGCCTCGCCCGCAACCGCGCCGACGACGTGGCCATCCACCAAGCCCTCCTCAGCGCCGGGGTCACCCTCGTCTCCGCTACCGAGTCCATTGACCAGACTCCTTCGGGGATGCTCGTTCACGGCATCATGTCCTCCATTGCCGAGTTCTACAGCCGTAACCTCGCCACCGAAGTCACCAAAGGGCTGACGCAGAAGGTCGCGCAGGGTGGCACCCCGATGCGCGCACCTATCGGCTATCTGAACGTGCGCAAGACCGATGACAACGGGCGCGAGGTGCGCACGGTCGAGGTTGATCCTGAACGTGCGCCGCTGATCGCCTGGGCGTTTGAGCACTACGCCGAAGGCGAGACTTCCATCACCGGCTTGCTCCGCGACCTCACCGCACGGGGTCTACTCACGGTGCCGACGCCGAAGCGTCCCTCGAAGCCGTTAGGGAAGAACACCCTCTATAAGTTGCTCACAAACCCGTACTACGCGGGCGTGATCCGCTACAAAGGCGCACTGCACCCCGGCGCACACGACCCGATTGTGGAACCGGAACTATTCGACAAAGTGCAATCACTCCTGAAAGCGCGCACGGCGAAGATGACCCGCCACGTCCAGCACGCCCACCACCTCAAAGGACTCCTGCACTGCGGCAGCTGCGGCTCCCGCATGCTCCTCGATTTCGCCACCAACCCACGCGGCACCACCTACGCCTACTTCGTGTGTTCGGGCCGCGCCGCGAAGAAGACCACATGTACCCGGCGGGCCGTGCCCGTCGCGGTCGCGGAACGTCTGGTCACGGATTCCTACGCCTCGATCACGATCAACGACAGCACATATCAGCGTCTCGCCGCCGACGTCGATGCCCAGTTCGACAAGCGCAATGCCGGGAACGATCAAGAACTCGCTGACCTCACCGCAAATCGGGTGCGTCTGGAAGCAGAATCGGACAAGCTGCTCACCGCGCATTTCGCCGATGCGATCGACCTCGATACGTTGAAGCGGCACCAAGACCGCATCCGTGCGGGCCTGGCCGACGTGAACCGCCGCCTTGCCGAGCACAGCGAGCACCACACCGGCGGACGCGCGTTCCTCCACGACTCACTCCTACTACTCACCGATGCGTACCGTGCCTACCAGCACTCCGGCGATGCCGACCGGCGGCTCGCAAACCAAGCGTTCTACACGCGCCTGGACATCACCGACGACGAACAACTCCGCCCACGACTCGCCGAACCGTTCGCCACGATCTTCCGCGAAGCACACAACAGCGGCAACGAAGGCAAGGAAACGGAACGGGAACACCCAACATCTTCCGATGTCGCGTGTTCCCGTAAGACACTTTGGGTGGGCGATACCGGACTCGAACCGATGACCTCTTCCGTGTGAAGGAAGCGCGCTACCAACTGCGCCAATCGCCCATGTGGAGTTGTTGTGCGCGGTGGCACAGATCAAGAGCATACCCGATTCGACAGGCGAGAGCCGACACGGCAGAGCCGTCGGGCGTGGCGGATGTCGGCGCCGACGCGGACACGCCCGAGGTCCGGACGCGGTTTGGCACTCTGGCGAACCTGGGCTAATGTTTATCAAGTGCCCGGGGCAACCGGGAACGAAATGCGGATGTAGCGCAGTTGGTAGCGCATCACCTTGCCAAGGTGAGGGTCGCGAGTTCGAGTCTCGTCATCCGCTCGAGTGCAGGAGCCTCTTCGGAGGTTCTGGCATGTGGGTTCGAATCCACCTCGCGGTGGCGTGGCCGAGAGGCTAGGCACCGGCCTGCAAAGCCGTTTACACGGGTTCGAATCCCGTCGCCACCTCTCTGTACAATTGAATAAGCCCTTTAGGCGCGATTGGCGCAGCGGTAGCGCGCTTCCCTGACACGGAAGAGGTCACTGGTTCGATCCCAGTATCGCGCACACAGAAAACCCCCGGTAACACGGGGGTTTCTTCGTTCCCGGGCTCTGTCGTGGGAGATATGTGGGAGAGCGATTCAGGAACTCCCACGATCTCGCCTCGTCGGAGACGGCCAGGCGATCTCGTGACGTGATCGCCTACGCGCATGATCGCCCAGTCCTGGCATACTCGGCCGTATGGGGGAACTATTCAACGAAGAGCCCGACGGCGCGATCGACTGGGACGCGATTATCGACCCTAAGACGGGCTGGCTGATCGCGGGCACTCACGAGGTCGAGATCGAGGAGTTGAACGCGGAGTTCGTCCTCAAGCCGAGTGATCCTCTGCGTGAGCACACATGGACCTCGTTCCTCAGCCTGCTCCACCAGACCAAGGCGCTCTATCCGAGTGGGCGAATGCTCCTCGCTGGGACCTTCGTTTCCCGGCAGATCAGTCCACTCGACATCCTCTCCGTCGTCATAGTTCCCGACGAGCCAACGACGATAGAGCAGTGGACCGAGGCGGAGTGGGATCGGTTCTACCAGCACATCTCGCTCTACGACATCATCCTCGGGAGTCTCGGTCCCACTTATATGCCGGTTCTCCACCCGTTCGGGGGTCGGATAGAGGTCATCGTCTGCCACCCAGACGACGCTGAGGACGTAGTGTCGTGGATGGGTGCTGTACTCCTTGCAGATGGCCGGGAGATCCCCGGCGCGAGAGGCGTGGCGGAGGTGGTCTGGTGATCCGTGACGACATCGACCGCGCGCTAGGCAAGATCGAGGGCGACTCCCGCCTCGCCATGGTCCGGCGCACGGGCCTCATGGTGCTCCGTGAGCGGTTCGCGCCCTCTGCGCCGCCTCTGCGCGTGCAGATCAGCGAGGATCTCACGGTTAGTTCTCTAGCGCATCTCACCCACGCGATCCAGAAGGCGACCTCGCTCTCCGCGAAGGCACTGCTCGATCCACAGTCGGACTCGATCGTCGTCGGCAAGCACATACGAGAAATGACGCCTCTGGTCCCGCGGCTCCAGACTGGGCACATGCTTCTGTTCGGGTTCCCTGAGCCCGAGATCAGCGCGGATCATCTGGATCTCCAACGATCTGAGCACCTAGCGGAGCGCGCTGTGCGAGAGTTCCTGGCGGTACTCCCACGGGATGCTGGCGACACCGATGCGCTCGAAGCCCTCCCCGCGCGGCGGTCTCAGTTCCGCGCGGCTGTATCCGCCGTCGCTCGTGCAGTGGCCGACACCGAGTCGTCACTGACATTTACGCTTCGGGGTGAGCCAGGACAAGAGGCCGAGGAGGCCGTGCTCACATCTGACCAGACGCGGCGCGTGCCTGAGGTCCTCAAGGACAGCCGGCTCGACTCGACGCCCCTCACGGTCGAAGGTCTCATGGACGGGATGCGCACCCAGCGACGCGTGTTCTTCATCCTGGAGAACGAGACGGGCAAGGAGTACAAGGGTGCGATCGAGGAGCACCAACTGGAGGAGGTCCGGGACGCGATAAATACACAGGTCAGGGCGCGATTGATTCGGGCTGTCCAGGTGCGTGCGGACGGATCTCAGGGCCGCCCGTCCTACAGGCTGATCGGGCTGGACCCGAGGCCCGAGACTCTCGCGGACTGAGCGCGTGGATCCTGTACTCCTCGCGGGGCTCATCGTCAACGGCGGAATCTTCATCGCGTCAGCAGGTGCCGCCGCTGTCGCGTGGTGGCAAGCGATTGAGGCATCGAAGTCTCGGGACGCGGCTCTCGCGGCGCAACAGTCTGCGCTCCTGGCGTGGCAGGAAGCCGCATCCGCGCTTGTCCGCGCCAACGAGATCACGGGTGGAACCTTGCGGGCCCCGTTCGCGTCGAGACTCCAGCAGATGTCGAACGACGTTCTTTCCCAGCGTTCCTTGGGCGCTGATGAAAGCGCAGTCTTCGACATCATCGGGCCAAAGCATACGCCGGGGTTATCCGCTCTCCAGTTGGCAACAAACGAGCGGACGGCAGGTAAATTCTCACGTTGGCTCTCGACCTACGCCCGGACAGTGGATGCCTCGTCACCCTCGGCGGTGATGTCCGCGCTGTCGATCATCGATGCTCGAGTCCGAGGGTGGATAGGTGACCCTGACGCCACGATGGCCGAGATTCGGGACGAGCCTGGAGTACCGAACGAACTCCCGATCCTCGATACCGACCTGCACGATTACCGAGTTCCTTGACCCGTGCGTCTTCCTGCGACGCGCACCGCATGGGCGAGCGACGCGCACCGCATGGGCGAGCACTGAGCGCCCCGCCGAACACCAGGGCGAAATCCTCGCCGCACGAGAGGCCTTCGACGAGGCTGAGTGAGCGGAGGGGCACCTGCGAACGAGTAGCCTGGATTCCTGACCCAGATGGAGAGTTCAGTGTCTGAAAACGCCCAGCCGAAAGACGGCTTCGCCCTGTTCCCCGACCGTTCCGTCGTCGCCATGCGGCTGAACGGTGAGCTGAAGGACCTCGCGACGACGGTGACCGACACGGATGCCGTCGAGCCGGTCTTCATCGAGAGCCCCGACGGCCTGAATATCCTGCGTCATTCCGCCGCTCACGTGCTCGCGCAGGCGGTGCAGCGTGTGCGCCCGCAGGCGAACCTCGGCATCGGCCCGCCCATCACCGACGGCTTCTACTACGACTTCGGCGTGGACGAGCCGTTCACTCCCGAGGACCTGAAGGTCATCACCAAGGAGATGCAGCGCATCGTCCGGGAGGGCCAGCGTTTCGTGCGTCGCGTCGTCACCGACGACGAGGCGCGCGTCGAGCTCGCCGACGAGCCGTTCAAGCTCGAGCTGATCGACCTCAAGGGCCCGTCGGCGGATGCCACCGAAGGCGCGTCCGTCGAGGTGGGCGAGGGCGAACTGACCATCTACGACAACGTCAGCAAGGACGGCGAGGTCGTCTGGAAGGACCTCTGCCGCGGCCCGCACGTGCCGAACACCCGCATGCTCGGCAACGGCTGGAACCTCACGCGTATCGCCGCTGCCTACTGGCGCGGCAGCGAGAAGAACCCGCAGCTGCAGCGCATCTACGGCACCGCCTGGCCCACCAAGGACGAACTGCGCGCCTACCAGGAGCGCCTCGCCGAGGCCGCCAAGCGCGACCACCGCCGGCTGGGCAAGGAACTCGACCTGTTCTCGTTCCCGGATGAGATCGGCTCGGGCCTGTCGGTGTGGCACCCCAAGGGCGGCATCATCCGCGGCGAGATGGAGCAGCACGCGCGGCGCCGCCACGTCGAGGCCGGCTACACCTACGTGTACACGCCGCACATCTCGAAGGAAGACCTCTTCCGCACCTCGAACCACCTCGTCACCTACAAGCACGGCATGTATCCGCCGATCCAGATGGACGAGGAGCGTGACGCCGAGGGCAACATCACTAAGCAGGGCGTCGACTACTACCTGAAGCCGATGAACTGCCCGATGCACATCCTCATCTACAAGGAGCGCGGCCGCAGCTACCGCGATCTGCCGATGCGTCTGGCTGAGAACGGCACCGTGTACCGCTACGAACTCTCCGGTGCCCTGCACGGCCTTACCCGCGTGCGCGGCTTCACCCAGGACGACTCGCACCTGTTCGTCACGCCCGATCAGCTCGAGGGCGAAGTGACCAAGGTGCTCGAGTTCATCATCTCGATGCTGCGCGACTTCGGGCTGGATGACTTCGAACTCGAGCTGTCCATGCGCGACGACGAGAAGGACAAGTGGATCGGCTCGGACGAGTTCTGGGAGTACTCCACCGACGCCCTCCGCAACGTCGCCCTGGCCTCCGGCCTCAAGCTCACTGAGGTTCCCGGGGAGGCCGCGTTCTACGGCCCGAAGATCGACCTGAAGACCACCGATGCGATCGGTCGCGTGTGGCAGCTGTCGACCGTGCAGGTCGACCCGAACCTGCCCGAGCGCTTCGACCTGGAGTTCACCGATCGTGACGGCCAGAAGAAGCGCCCGATCATGATCCACCGGGCCCTTTTCGGTTCGATCGAGCGGTTCTTCGCGATCCTGCTCGAGCACTACGCCGGTGACTTCCCGCTGTGGCTGGCCCCGGTGCAGGTCATCGGCGTCCCCGTCGCCGAGGAGTACGCGGACTACCTGGATGACGCCATCGGTGCGCTGCGCGCCGCCGGCATCCGTGCCGAGGTCGACCACTCCGACGACCGGATGCAGAAGAAGATCCGCACCCACACGACCGGCAAGGTGCCGCTCATCCTCATCGCGGGGGAGCAGGACCGAGCGGCGGGTACCGTGTCGTTCCGCTTCCGCGACGGCTCGCAGGAGAACGGCGTGCCGGTGGCCGAGGCCGTCGAGCGCGTACGACGGGCGGTGGAGACCCACGCCCTCGTGCAGACCGCCGAGGACCTCGCGTGAGCCCTTCGACAGGCTCAGGGGCCCAGGGGGGCACAGGCTCAGGGACCCAGGGGGGCACAGGCTCAGGGACCCAGGTGGAGGATGCCGCGCACCTCGCCGGCGTGCCGGACGAGTTCCAGCGGCTGTGGACCCCGCACCGGATGGCGTACATCCAGGCGGGGCCCGAGCCGCTGCGTCACGAGTGCCCGTTCTGCGAAGCACCGAAGCATCCGGATGCCGAGCGGCTCATCGTCGCTCGCGGCGAGACCGCCTACGTGCTGCTCAATCTCTTTCCGTACAACTCCGGACACCTGCTGGTGTGCCCCTACCGTCACATCCCGACGTACGACGAGGCGACCCCCGAGGAGGTCGCCGAGATCGGCGCCCTCACGCAGATCGGCATGCGGGTGCTCCGTCAGGTGTCACACTGCGACGGGTTCAACCTGGGCATGAACCAGGGCGCCATCGCCGGGGCTGGGGTGGATGCTCATCTGCACCAGCACATCGTGCCGCGGTGGAACTCGGATGCGAACTTCTTCCCGATCATCGCCAAGACCAAGGCCCTCCCGCAGCTGCTCGGAGAGGTGCGCGAAACCGTCGCGAACGCCTGGCCCGCCTGATCGCCTCCGCGCGCCTCAGCGCACGCGGTTCGCGGTGAACTGCATACGCGGGTGCGCGTAGTACTCCTGCGATTCGACGAGCTGCAGCTCGCGTTCACCCGAGTCGAGGGTGGCGTGCAGCAGGTCGAACACGCTCGAGACCGTGCGCTCGAGGGCCAGCTTCGCGTCGCGGGTCTCCACGTAGTGCGCCGTGAACAGGGCCGCCGTCACATCGCCCGAGCCGTTCGCCTTCATCGGCAGGTGCGGGGTGGCGACCAGCCAGGCGCCCTCGTCGTCCACGGCGAGCATCTCGATCGTGCCCTCGGCGCGGTCGGGGCGCTCCACGCTGGTCACCAGCACCACCGACGGCCCCATGGCGCGCGCGGCATCCACCGACGCCAACGTGGACTCGATCGTGTCCGGCTCGGTGCCGGTGAGATAGCCCAGCTCGAACTGATTCGGGGTGATGATGTCGGCGACCGGCACGACCCGGTCGCGCAGCAGCTCGGGAATGGCCGGAGCCACGAAGCATCCTGACTTCGCGTTGCCCATCACCGGGTCGCACGCGTACAGCGCCTGCGGATTCGCCGCCTTCACCCGAGAAACCGCATCGATGATCACATCGGCGATACCCTCGCCACCCTGATAGCCGCTGAGCACGGCATCCGTCGTCGCCAGCGCGCCGCGCTCCTCGATGCCCGTGATGACCTCGCGCACGTCAGCCGGGTCGATGAGCGGGCCACGCCACGCTCCGTATCCGGTGTGGTTCGAGAAGTTGACCGTGTACACCGGCATGACCTCGACGCCGATGCGCTGCAGCGGGAAGACGGCGGCGGAGTTGCCGACGTGCCCATACGCGACAGCCGACTGGATGGAGAGGATCTTCATCCCGCCATCCTCTCACCCCTGCGCAGGTCGCTTCCGCGCCTGCTCAGGTCGAGGCTGCCACCAGGTCATCGACGAGCCGGGCGGCATCGGCCTCGTCAAGGTCGTGCACCGTCAGGCGAAGGTGGTGGGACTCGGGCGCGGCCTCATCGAGCCGGAAGTCGTCGCCGGTCCGAGCCAACCACCCGCGGCGCATGAGGTACGCGGCGGCCTCCCGAGCGGGCACCGGCATCCGCACCCACAGGCTCAGTCCATCCGCCGTCCGTGTGAGAATGCCGCGCGCGGTCAGCGCGGCCGCGAAGGCGGCATTTCGCTCGGCGTAGTGTGCACCCGCCCGTTCGATCTGTGCACGTACCGACGGGTCGGTCAGCTGGGCGTGCGCGAGGCGCTGCAGCAGATGACTGACCCAGGTGGTGCCGGGGCTGAGGCGCATGCCCAGGCGCTCGGCCGTGGTCGGATCCGTCGCCGCGACCGCGAGACACATGTCGGGGCCGAGGAACTTCGACACCGACCGCACCAGCGCGAATCGGCGATGCTCCGGGCCGATGAGCGAGGAGTAGCGGTGCCGCGAGAGCAGTGAGAAGTGGTCGTCTTCGATGATGAGGACGTAGGGGTGGTCAGCCAGCACGGCCCGCAGCTCCGCGGCGCGTGCGGGGGAGAGGCTCGCCCCGGTCGGGTTCTGGGCACGCGGTGTGCAGATGATGGCTCGGATGCCGGCATCCAACGCCGCCCGCAGCCCGTCGACGGTCATGCCCTCGTCGTCGACGGGAACCGGGACCGCCCGGTACCCGCCCAGCCGCACCGTGTGGATGCTGGCCAGGAAGCAGGGGTCCTCGAGGGCGACGGCATCATCACGCATGAGCGCCTGGGCGAGCAGTCGCTCGACGGCATCGACCGCGCCACTGGTGATGCTGATGCGCACATCGTCGCGGCCCAGTTCAGCACGGGCGATGTCGAGCGACCAGGCTTCGAGGTCGGCGTCGATCACCGGTTCGCCGTAGAGCACGGGCCGGCCGACGATCCGCCCCAGTGCAGGGGTGGGGTCGGGGATCAGACGCGGGTCAGGGTTTCCCGAGCCGATGTCGCGCAGCACGGTGTCGGTGGTGACGCCCTCCTGTGCGGTGGTGTCGGCGCCGGCGACGACCGTCCCTGCGCGCCCGCGGGCGATCACGAGCCCGGCCTGAGCGAGCTGACGATATGCGGCGACGGCCGTGTTGCGGTTCACCCCGAGCGTCGCGGCCAGCTCACGCACGGGCGGCAGGGCGTCGCCGGGGCGCAACATTCCGCGCTCACGCAGTCCGCGCACGCTATCGGCGATCTCGGCCGCCGTCGTCCCGCTGATCACATCGTCCATCGGGTTGAGTCTACGGTGCTATCGTTTGACATAGGCCAAACCCGTCTTTGTCACAAGGAGTGACCCATGGCATCCACCGAGCAGAGCAGCACCACCGGATCGCAGCGCGTCAAGCGCGGCCTGGCAGAGATGCTGAAGGGCGGCGTCATCATGGACGTCGTCACCGCAGAGCAGGCGAAGATCGCCGAAGACGCCGGCGCCGTCGCCGTCATGGCTCTCGAGCGTGTGCCCGCCGACATCCGCGCCCAGGGCGGTGTCTCGCGCATGAGCGACCCCGACATGATCGACAGCATCATCGACGCCGTGTCGATCCCCGTGATGGCCAAGGCCCGCATCGGGCACTTCGTCGAGGCCCAGGTGCTGCAGGAGCTCGGCGTCGACTACATCGACGAGTCCGAGGTGCTCTCGCCGGCTGACTACGTCAACCACATCGACAAGTTCGACTTCACCGTGCCGTTCGTCTGCGGCGCGACCAACCTGGGCGAGGCGCTGCGCCGGATCAACGAAGGCGCGGCGATGATCCGCTCCAAGGGCGAGGCCGGCACCGGCGACGTCTCGGAGGCCATGAAGCACATCCGCAAGATCCGGGGCGAGATCGCCGCACTGACCGCCCTGCCGAAGGATGAGCTGTACGTCGCCGCCAAGGAGCTGCAGGCGCCGTACGAGCTCGTCGCCGAAATCGCCGAGACGGGCAAGCTGCCCGTCGTGCTGTTCGTCGCCGGTGGCGTCGCCACCCCGGCGGATGCCGCCATGATGATGCAGCTGGGCGCCGATGGCGTGTTCGTCGGCTCCGGCATCTTCAAGTCCGGCAACCCGGCGGAGCGCGCCAAGGCCATCGTCAAGGCGACCACGTTCTACGACGACGCCAAGGTGATCGCCGAGGTCTCGCGCGGACTCGGCGAGGCCATGGTCGGCATCAACGTGTCTGACCTGCCCGCGCCGCACCGCCTCGCCGAGCGTGGCTGGTAACACCGCGCCCGGGTCCCTGAGCCCGACCCCTGCCATCCCTGGGTCCCTGAGCCTGTCGAAGGGCCCCAGGGTCGGCGTCCTCGCACTGCAGGGCGACGTGCGTGAGCACGCCGCCCTGCTCGAGGGACTGGGCGCCGAAGTGACCCTCGTGCGCCGTCCAGCCGAGCTCGCGGCGGTGGACGGCCTGGTCATCCCGGGCGGCGAATCCAGCGTCATCGACAAGCTCTCCCGCCTGTTCGGGATGCAGGAGCCGATTCGCGCAGCGATCGCCGAGGGGATGCCTGTGCTTGGTACCTGCGCGGGGCTCATCCTGCTCGCCGACACCGTGCTCGACGCCATCGAGGGGCAGGAGTCCTTCGGGGGACTGGACGTTGTCGTCCGGCGCAACGCGTTCGGTCGGCAGGTGGAGTCGTTCGAGGCCGAGCTCGATATCCCGGCGCTCGGCTCGGATCCCGTCCGAGCGGCATTCATCCGCGGTCCGGTCGTCGAGTCCGTCGGGCCGAGCGCGACCCCGCTGGCCGCCTTGCCTGACGGCCGTGTGGTCGCCGTCGAGCAGGGCGCGATACTGGGGCTGAGCTTCCACCCCGAGATCACCGGTGAGACCCGCTTCCACCAACGTTTCCTCGACCGCGTGGCGCTGCGGCACTGAGCGTGGGGGAGGACGTTAGCGTGGCGGGATGCGTCTTCCCCTCGGCTCCACCGACGTCAGCGCGAGCGGCGGCACCGTCACGCTGATCGGCAGACGCGCAGAAGTGTGGCGCCCTGTCGCGCGCACGCCGATGCCGCTCAGCGAAGCGATCGGTCTGCTCGATACTCCCGGCGCGCACGGCGTTCACCACGCCGACGTGTTCGCCCGTTCCCTGCCCTCATCCGTACCGGACGCGCCGCGTTTCGCACCAGGAGACAGGATCCTCTGGCGGTACGGGCGGGTCATCGAGACGGCACGTGTGGTGCGCGATGACGAGCGTGGCCTGGTGACGTGGATCCCCGCGGGCTCGACGCGGCTTGAGCCGGGGCCCGTCGACGGCGGACGGTCACGCGACGTGCCGCTGGAGGATCGATTCCGCATACCGTGGAGGATTCGGGAGGCGGCCTGGAACGGGCAGGGCGTGTTGCGGGTCGCTCCCGCCGGTAAGCCGTGGTCGGTGTGGTTCTTCCGCCGGCCAGATGGCGCGCCCGCGGGCGTCTACGTCAACCTCGAACTCCCGCATCGACGCGTCACCGGCAGTGATGCTGGCGTGTTCTCCCGCGATCTCGTGCTGGATGTGTGGCTCGCGGCGGAGCACCCCGGGTCCGAGGACATCTGGCTGAAGGATGCCGATGAGCTCGACGCCTCGGTCGTCCAGGGGCGGTTCACCGCGCACCAGGCCGAAGCGATCCGCGCCCTCGCCGACCACGCCGGCGAGGACTTCATCGTCTCGGGTGCCTGGCCGCTCGACGAGGGGTGGGATACGTGGACGCCTTCACCCGACCTGAATGAGCCGTTCGACCTCCCCGCAAGTGAGGAGATCGCGGCGGCCCGCGAATGGTCCGGCACGGAGCGTCTGCACGGGTGAACGGGCCCGCGGGGCGTCACCAGCAGCGGCGAAACCGGTGCGCACCGTAGACTGGACGACGCCTTCCTCCCCACCGACGGGTCGAGGATGGCCGATCAGACGAGCGGAGATATATGTCCGGGCATTCCAAATGGGCGACCACGAAGCACAAGAAGGCCGTCATCGACGCGCGCCGCGCTAAGTCGTGGGCCAAGCTCATCAAGAACATCGAAGTCGCAGCGAAGCTGGGTGGACCTGACCTCGCCGGCAACCCGACGCTGTTCGATGCGGTCCAGAAGGCCAAGAAGACCTCTGTCCCCAAGGACAACATCGACCGCGCCGTCAAGCGTGGTGCGGGTATCGGTGGAGAGGCCGTCGAGTACACCTCGATCATGTACGAAGGCTACGGACCTAACGGCGTCGCCCTGATGATCGAGTGTCTGACCGACAACAAGAACCGCGCGGCCGCCGAGGTGCGCACGGCCCTCAGCCGCAACGGTGGCACGCTGGCCGACCCCGGCAGCGTCGCGTACAACTTCTCCCGCAAGGGCGTCATCGTCGTGGGCTCCGAGGGCACCACCGAAGACGACGTCATGATGGCGGCTCTCGAGGCGGGCGCGGAGGAGATCGAACCGCACGCACAGGGCTTCGAAGTCATCACCGAGGCGAGCGACCTCGTCGCGGTGCGGTCGGCTCTGCAGGACGCCGGCATCGACTACGAGTCGGCCGACGTTGAGTTCGTGCCGAACCTGAAGGTCGAAGTCGACGCCGAGACCGCGCGCAAGGTGTTCCGTCTGATCGACGCTCTTGAGGACAGCGAGGACGTGCAGAACGTCTTCAGCAACTTCGACCTCACCCCCGAGGTGCAGGCCGAGCTCGAGGGCGACGAGGACTGACCCCCACGCAACGCGCATCCCGCACCGCCGAGACCCCGTCTACTCGCCGAAACCCCGTGTTGTGGGCGT
>NZ_JBBDGN010000010.1:0-108118 GCF_037204145.1 Microbacterium istanbulense | reverse complement strand
ACTTGCAAGCCTCGCAACGCGGGGCGTTGTGGCCCAAACCTCGTCATCTGGCGGGCAACACGCACCGAGACCATCGGGTCTCGCCCTACAGCCTTCACCGGCTGCTCTCACGATCAACGCCCCTCCCACCGCAGTGGGAGCGCGAGGGTCGAACCGCGTGAGAGTGAGCCCCCGATGACCACCGTCGCCGATGATCCAACGGCCAGCCTGATCGACCCACCCCGAACTGCTGCCGTCGCAGTGTCCTACCTTCGGGTCTCCACCCGAGAGCAAGCAGAGAAGGGCGGGACCGACGAGGGATTCTCCATCCCCGCACAGCGCGAAGCGACCAGACGCAAGGCCGAACAGCTCGGCGCCGGCATCGTCGAGGAGTTCGTCGACGCGGGAGCCTCGGCCAAGTCGTCCGACCGGCCCGAGCTGATGCGGATGATCCAGTACGTCAAGGCCAACAAGGTCGCATACTGCATCGTCCACAAGGTCGACCGGCTCGCCAGAAACCGCGCCGACGACGTGAGCATCCACCTCGCACTCCAACAGTGCGGGGTCATGCTCGTATCCGCGTCGGAGAACATCGACGAGACGCCCTCCGGGATGCTGTTGCACGGCATCATGTCCACGATCGCCGAGTTCTACTCCCGCAACCTCGCCACCGAGGTCGCCAAGGGCATGACCCAGAAGGCCATCGGCGGTGGCACGAACGGGCGCGCGCCCATCGGGTACTTGAACGTACGCAAGCGCGACGAGCTCGGCCGCGAAGTCCGCACCATCGAGCTCGATCCCGAGCGAGCACCGATGATCGAGTGGGCGTTCAAGGCCTACGCCTCGGGCAACTGGAGCGTCAGCCAACTGCACGATGAACTCACCTCGCGCGGGCTGCGCAGTCTGCCCACACCGAAGCGGCCGGCGAAATCGCTGGCGGTATCCACCATCCATCGGCTCCTGACAAACCCGTACTACAAGGGCGATGTCATCTACCGAGGCACCCGCTACAAGGGCAACCACCCAGCGCTCGTGCCTGCCGAGGTCTGGTATCAGGTCCAGTCCGTGCTCACCGCGCACCAGTGCGCCGTCGAGGCAACCCAAGTCCACGGCCACTACCTCAAAGGCACAATCCACTGCGGCCAGTGCGGCTCCCGGCTCATCGTGTCCAACGCGAAGAACCGCCACGGGAACGTGTACTGCTACTTCGTGTGCTCCGGTCGGCACTCCAAGCGCACCGACTGCACGCGCCAGGCGATGCTCATCGAGGACGTCGAGAAGCTCGTCGAGGACTACTACACCCGTGTCCAGATCACGCCCGCCCAACAGGACGCACTCGCAGGGATGCTGCACCACGAGTTCGACCGGCTGATGGCCGCCGAAACCGAGGAACTGGAACGTCTCACCACCAACCGCGATCGGCTCGAAGGCGAGCAGGACCGGCTCATGCAGGCGCATTACGCCGACGCGATCCCGCTCTCAGTGCTCAAGCGCGAGCAGGACCGCATCGTCGCCGAGCTCGACCAAGTGACCCGCCGCATCGACGCCCACTTCGGTGACTACGCCGACGCCCGCGCCCACCTCGACGACGCCTTGGGCCTGCTCGCGAACTGCGCCGACATCTACGCCCGCTGCGACGACACCAACCGGCGGCTGTGCAACCAGGCGTTCTTCACCAAGGTCTTCATCGACGAGGACAACGAGCTGCGAGTCGAACACAACCGGCCCTTCGAGATGCTCCTCGATCCGCAGGTCAACGCCAACGCTCTGACCTGGGCCGCAGACGCGAACAAGGCCCGAACCTCGACCAACGTTTCCGTTGGCAAGGGTTCGAGCCTTGTGCGTTGGGTGGACCTAAGGGGATTCGAACCCCTGACCTCCTCGATGCGAACGAGGCGCGCTACCAACTGCGCCATAGGCCCTAGAACTTTTTCAGACTATCACGCACTCAGACAGCTGCTCGCCGCGCGAGAAGGTCACGCACATGGGCCTCGATCTCGGCATCGTCGACCATGCCCATCTGGGCGTATGCCGACGTGGCGGCGGGCTGCACCGGAAGCGCGGTGGGTGCCGGCGGCGCCAGCTCTTCCGCGCGGCGGCGAAGCTCGGCCAGGCGGATCGCCCGCTGACGTTCGTGCTGGGCGTCGATCTGAGCCTGCGCGACCTGGGCACGGGATCCTGCAACGGCAACCATGGGCTGCGGCAGCGGCCGGGGCGTCCAACGCCCCTTCTCCTGCGCATCCAACTGCTCACCCAGGGTCTGCGAGATTCGCGGAGCCGCTTGCTCGCTCGCCGCGCGGGGCTGCACACGTCGGCCGGCGCGGGCCGCCACGGACGCCATCCGGGCGAGCACGATCAGCGCGGCGATGCCGAGCGTCAGGCCGGCAACCCCGAGCATCCATCCACCCGTCGCGACGAACTGCCAGATGCCAAGTCCCAGCATCACGGCTGCGGCGACCACACACATGGTGGCCGTCAGCCGCACCCGGCGGCGTGCACGTGCCTGGCGAATGATGGGGTCGCGGCGAGTGGCGGCGAGTTCCTGACGCAGGCGTTCGAGTTCGGCATCCGCCTTCTCCGCCTGCACGCGCTTGGCGAGCTTCTGCTGGGCCACCGCCGTGCGGGTGTTCAGTTCGAGGCGCACCTCATCCGGTGTCTCGCTGGTCTCTGCCAGCACGCGCAGCGCCTGGTTCAGGCGCACCGCATTGCGCTCGGCGGCGTTGTACTGGTGCCGGCCGCGCCACGTCGGCATGAGATAGAGAGCCCACAGCAGCATGGCGACGAGGACGATCACGCCCCCACTCAGCACCGGCCCATCCATGTCACCCACGGTAGGCGACCGGCCGCAGAGTCGCACGTCACGACTTGGCGTGTCGGTGGGGAATTCCGTCAGCGCGCCTGCGCGGGAGGGATCGTGGCGGCATCCGCCGGTACGCGTCCCCCAACCCAGCGGGCGAGCACGCCCTCCGGCACGTCCTCGCGAGTGAGCGCGAACGCATGGTGATCGCGCCAGTCACCGTCGATATGGATGAACCGGCGCCGCAGCCCCTCGTAGCGGAACCCGAGCTTCTGCACGACGCGGAGGCTGGAGTGGTTCTCGGGACGGATGCAGATCTCCATCCGGTGCAGCCCGTACTCGGTGAAGCTCGCATCGGTCGCGAGGGCCACGGCGGTCGGGGTGATGCCGCGACCGGCGAAGCGCTCGCTCACCCAGTATCCGATCGTCGCCGAGCCCAGCGACCCTCGGGCCACGCCCCAGATGTTCAGCTGCCCGGCGATCTCACCCTCGTACTCCATGACGAAGGGGTAGCCACCGCCGTCGCGATACTGCTGCAGCAGGCGACGGATGCTGACGCGCATGTCGAACCCCGGTACGCCGCCGGGCACGGTCGCCTCCCAGGGCTGGAGCCACGAACGGTTGCCCAGTAGTTCGCGCTGCAGCACCCGGGCGTCTCGGGGCCGGATCAGGCGCAGGCCGATCGACCCGTACTGCAAAGGAGCCGCCGCATCGAGCTGCATGATCGTGGCGTATCTCAGAGTCGCTCGGCGAAGTCCTTCAGCCACGGACGCAGTTCCGGGCCGAGGTCATCACGGTCGACGGCCAGCTGCACGATGGCCTTGATGTAGTCGGCACGGTCGCCCGTGTCGTAGCGCCGTCCACGGAAGATCACACCGACGACGCCGGGGCCCTCCGCGTCAGCGGCCAGCTCCTGCAGCGCGTCGGTCAGCTGAATCTCGCCACCCTTGCCGGGCTCGGTGCGTTCGAGGATCTCGAACACCGACGGCGGCAACACGTACCGACCGATCACGGCGAGATTGGACGGGGCATCTTCTGTCGCCGGCTTCTCCACGAGGCCAGTGACCTTCACCGTGCCCTCATCGTCACCGGCTTCGACAGCTGCAGCACCATACAGATGGATGGCCGACGGATCGACTTCCATCAGCGCGATGACTGCGGCCCCCGTGCGCTCGTGAGCGGCGATCATCTCCGTGAGAAGCGGGTCACGCTCATCGATGAGGTCGTCGCCGAGCAGCACGGCGAACGAACTGTCACCCACGTGAGTACGGGCGCGAAGCACCGCATGGCCGAGACCCTTGGGTTCGCCCTGGCGAAGAAAGTGGATGTCGGCGAGATCGCTCGACTTCGTCACCCGCTGCAGACGACCGTGATCGCCCTTCTGCTGGAGTTTGACCTCGAGCTCCGGTACCGAGTCGAAGTGGTCGGTGATGGCGTTCTTGTTGCGCCCGATGATGACGAGGATGTCGTCGATCCCCGCCGTGACCGCCTCTTCGACGACGTACTGAATCGCGGGTTTGTCGACCACCGGCAGCATCTCCTTCGGCATGGCCTTGGTCGCCGGAAGGAACCGGGTACCAAGACCGGCTGCCGGGATGACTGCCTTGATCGTCTTCATGCCCACAGCCTAGTCGCGCATATGATCGGAGCATGTCACGCGAGGAGGAGCAGCAGAAGCGCGCCCTGCGAGCCGAGCTGCGGGAACGCCGCCAGCTTCTCTCCCCCGCCCAGCGCGAGGCCGCCGCCGCGGGCCTCACCGCCCAGCTGGATGCGCTCGTCGCCGCACATGAGGCAATCTCGGTGTCGTGCTATCTGTCCAGCACGACCGAACCCGGCACCTGGGAGTTCGTGCAGCGTGCGGTCGAGCGCGGCATCCGCGTGCTGCTGCCCATCACCCGCGCCGACGGCCTACTCGACTGGGCGGTAGCCGACGATTCCGGTGACGTCGCCGAAGGATTGTTCGGACTGCCGGAGCCGACCGGCGAGGTGCTCGGTCCGATCGCAGTGAACGACGTCGATCTGATGATCATCCCTGCCGCGGCGGTCGACCTCACCGGCACCCGCCTCGGCTGGGGCCGCGGCTACTTCGACAAGACGATCGGTTCCATGGAAGGATGCCCGCCGGTGTACGCGGTCGTCTATGATTCCGAGGTACTCGATTCGCTGCCGCGCGAGGTGCACGACCAGCCGGTCAACGGCGTGGTCACCCCCACCCGCACCATCAGGATCTCCCCCGCGCAGGCTTGATCCAGGAGGCCTCGTTGCCCACCTATGCCTACGCCTGCACGGCGTGCGACCATCGCTTCGACGCCGTGCAGAGCTTCTCTGACGACGCCCTCACCGTCTGCCCCGAATGCGGCGGTGCCCTGCGCAAGCAGTACGGATCGGTGGGCGTGACCTTCAACGGTTCCGGCTTCTATCGCACCGACTCGCGTAGCAATAGTGGCGCGAAGGCGCAGAGTTCGACATCATCTAAGACGGATTCTTCGACAGGGGCCAACCCGGCGCCCGCGAAGAGTTCCGCCTCAAGCTGAGGACATACACCACCAGTAGGGAGTTCCCGTGATTCAGGGATTCAAGGAGTTCATCACCAAGGGGAACGTCATCGACCTCGCTGTCGCTGTCGTCATCGGTGGTGCATTCACTGCGATCGTGAACGCCGTCGTGTCCTCGATCATCACGCCGCTCGTCTCGCTGTTCTTCAACGCGGATGCGACCGGCAAGGTCGGGATCACTATCCAGGGCATCTACGGCCAGCCGGTCACGTTCCCGATCGGCGAGCTCATCTCGGCGCTGATCAGCTTCTTCGCCGTCGCCCTTGTGGTCTACTTCGTGTTCGTCGTGCCGATGAACAAGTACAAGGAGCGCCAGGCCGCGAAGAACCCGGCCGTCGAGGAGGAGACCCTGCCGAGCGAGCAGGAGCTGCTCATCGAGATCCGCGACCAGCTGCGCAAGAGCAACGCCAGCTGACATCAGCATCGCACCAACAAGAAGGCCCCGTCCGCGGACGGGGCCTTCTTGTTGGTGCGATCATCAGTAGTGCGGCGGAACCTCCCGGCGCATCCGCTCGTCGTTCGGCCCCCCGGATGCCGGCGGCTCGGCGGCGGTCGCCGTGATCTCGGCATCCGGCTCAGGGATGGTGCCCTCGACCGCGGTCAGACGCACACGACGCGAGCCCGGCACTCGCTCCAGCCGCTGGCGTGGCTGGTCACTCATCGCCGTCGCCGAACGACATCGGCTCGGTGTCATGCTCGACACGCACGGCGTCTTCGTCGATGCCGAGGACGGTGGCGATGCGCTTCGCGACCGTTGCCGGATCGCTGTACAGATCGAAGGCGTGCACCCGCACGTAGTGCCAGCCCAGGCGGCGCAGGACATGCGGGCGCAGCCGCAGGCTCTCGCGCAACGACTCCGGGCGGGACTCGGGGTCGGATTCGATGACCACCGCCGTGCCGCCGTGCTGGGCGACCAGCGGCAGCAGCCCCCGGTAGTCGACGTCGACGGAGGCGCCGAGGCGGCGCAGCTCACGGGCGAGGGCCAGGGTGAGCGGATCGGCAAGGTCTTCGAGGCGAGCGTCGCGCGACCGCGCAGCAAGACCGCCGAGAATCGACATGAGCGTGGATGCCCCGTGCTCGAGGCGTCCTTCGTCGAACGCTGACGGGCGGATGCACGAGACGATCACCATCGAGCGGCGGGCACGCGTCATCCCGACGGTGAGCAGTCGCTCTCCATCCGGCAGCGACAGGTCACCGAAGTCGCTGAGCACGCGTCCGTGCTTGGTCAGGCCGTAACCCAGCGAGAAGATGACGCGGTCGCGGCTCTCGGCGACCGATTCCTCGAGCGTGAGCACTGCGAAGGGCTCGACCGTCTCGCGGCCGACGAAATCGGCGACGTCCGAGCGTCCGGCGAACGCCGCGGTGACCGCGGCACGCACGCGCTCGGCATGCCTCCGGCTGGCGGTGACGACCATGAGCGACTCGGTGGGGCGGTGCACGGCGTGCTCGACCGCGAGGGTGACCACGCGGGCGACCTCGGCATCCGGACTTTCGACGGCACCGCTGACGGGATCGGGCGCACCCACACCGCCCTCGACATAGTCGACGGTCAAGCTGCCCCGGCCGAGATACGAACCCGCCCACGGGAGCGACACGATCTCGCCACCGTAGAACGCATCGTTGATGAGCTCGGCGAGGTCTTCGCCGCCGGCACGGTAGCTGCGGGTGAGCGTCATCACCGGGAACAGTTCTGCGAGTCGTTCGAACACCGAAACATCGTCGAACGCGACTTCGGGCTCCCACTCGGCATCCGGGTCGGTGGCCACGTCGAAGGCCGACGGGCGCTGCGTCACCGGGTCCCCGAAGGCGACCACCTGTCGCGCCCGGCGGATCGCCGGTGCGGCTTCCGTGAGGTTGATCGCCGCGGCGTCGACCAGCAGGACGGTGTCGAACTCGATGCCCTCGGGGATCGATGGCACCTCGTACGGCGACGCGATCCACACCGGCGCAAGAACGCGGGTCAGCGTCGGGGCGACCGCGACGATCTCTTCGGGCGTTGCCTCCGAACCGGTCAGCGCGGCACGCAGGTGCCGGGCCTCGTCGGGTTCGTCGACGATGGCGATACGCCACTGGCTGGCGAGGTTCCACGCGAGCAACTGTCCGGCGAGGGCGGTGTGCCTCTCATCGACCAGGCGGAAGTCGCGCTCCAACCGATCGACCACGGCGGTGTTCGCACCGAGCAGTGCCCGCTCGTCTTGGAGGGCGCGCTCGAGCAGCGACTGCCACCAGGCGAACTCGAGTTCGTCGGCGACCCGCTCCTCGCGCACGTGGCGCACCGAGAGCTCGGCGAGCAGCGGGCCGAGACCGAGTTCGGCGAGCGAATCGCGGATGCGGGTGCGTTCGACGAGGTTGTCGAACACGTCCGACTTCGCCGCGAGGCCGGAGAGCGTGCGCACCAGGCGCGCGACGGGGAGTGCGGCGAGCGGCTCGCGGCGACCCAGCGCCGCATCCAACTCGCCGAGCTCGGCCGAGACGCGCTGCCATGCGACGTACACGTCGGCAAGCCCGAGGGGCACCTGGGGGGCGACCCCCGCCTCGACGTAGCGCTGCCACTGTGTGCGTTGCTGCTGAATCCGCAGCAACGCCTCGTGCATCTCCGAGACGTGCGCGCCGGGGCGCACGTACTCGCGGGCAAGCTTCTTCAACCGGCGACGGTTCGCCGCAGACAGGCCGGGCGCATCGCGGCGGGAGCCGTGCGCCTGGATCAGCTCGCCCAGCGGGCGTTCGAACACGGTCGGGCTGAAGCGGTCGAGCGAGTCGCGCATGCCCTGGAGCAGTCGCAGGTACTCGCCGAGCTCGTCGACGGTGGCGAACGGGCGCATGTTCGTCTGCGCGATCAGTTCGTATCCCCGTTCGAGCAGCGAAGGCACTTCGGTGCCGCTGAGGCGCTCGGCGAGAGCGTGCGTGGCGCGCGCCGCCTCGGTGGTCTCGAAGCTGACGCCGTACCACGGGGAGTCGTCGGGCCCGAAGCGGAATTCGCCCAGACGTGCAGCGCGCGTGAGCGCCTCGGCGGCGGGCCCGCGGTCGGTGGCGAGTCGCTCGAGTGAGTCCATGCTCAGGCGTGCGCTGGTCGAGGGCGGCGCCGGCAGCGATGCGAGGCGTGTGAGCTGCCGGGTCGCATCGAGCACGGATGCCCCGGTACGGCCGATCGGTGAGGTGAGCGCGCCGCGGTAGTCGCGCAGCACCGTGCGCAGTCGCACGAGTGCGTCGTCGACCTCGGTGACTTTCGGCTGAGTCGCCTTCTCGCTGCGCGTGATCGCCCGGATGAGATCTCGACGCACGCTCGTCGGCGAGATGGCGAGACCGTCCAGGCCGACGCCACTGAGTCTGTGTCGGATGCCGTCGAGCGTCGACCGGCGGGCGGAGACGACGAGGACGCGCTTGCCCGCGCGCACCGAGGCGCCCAGGGCGTTGATGACGGTTTGCGTGCCGCCAGTGCCGGGCAGCGTGGAGACGACGAGAGACTCGCCCGCGGCGATGCGCGCGAGAACCTGCTCCTGCTCGGCGTCGGCATCGAGCAGGAGGTTATCGGATGCCGGAGCACGGTCATCGGGGCTGGTGACGGTGGCCGGCGGACGCGGGGCGGTCACGCGCTCGCGATCGTCCTGGTGGCCGCCCAGGGCGTTGAGCACCGGATGATCGAGGCGGGAGAGGTCGCGGGCCATCGCTCCACTGACATCCGCGAAGGTCGACACGACGAGCCTTGGATGCACCGCGAAGGTGTCGAACGAGTGGGTCAGAGCACGCAACTCGTCGATCACCGGCTGCGGCTTGAAGATGCCGCCGTCGTAGGCCAACGCGGCCAGCGCCGCCGCATCCAGGGTCAGCCCGAAATGATCGCGCACGACGCGCACGAGCTCCGGGTTGACCTCGAAGGAGCCGTGCAACTTGAGCTCGTAGTCCGAGTGGTGACGGCGAATCGCCAGCGGGCGCAGCAGAACCGGCGCGGAGAAGTCTGCTCCTCCCAGCCGCCAGCGGGCCACGCCGACGGCGAGCCGTACGGCCTCGATGCCACGGACGGTGCGCAGCTCGGTGTTGCGAGCAGTGATGCGCTCTGCCGCCATACGGGCGGTGCGGAGCCCCACCTCGTCGCGGAACAGGTTCGAGAGCAGCGTCGAACGACCGGTGATGAACTGCGGCAGGCTTCCGGGGTGAGCCTTGGAGATGTCGATCCCGGCCTCAGGGGTGTCCCGGAAGGTGACGAGCGGCGACGGCCCGCCGAGATCTGCCGCCTCTGCGCGACGCAGCGTGCGCGCAGCCTCAGCGGCGTGCGCGATGTCGATCCCGGTCGAGGTCTGGTCGAATTCGCCCAGGGTCACCGTGACATCCTCTCCCGCGTCTTCCGCGGCTTTCGCCTCTCGTCGCCACACACCGTAAAGCCTAGGCGCGGTGCGGCCAGGGAGCGGTATCCCGGGCCGTTGCAAGCACATTCTCCGGCTTCTTCATCCACAGCGGGGGCCTCACAGACGTTCTCCCCAGCTGGCGGATTCCGGATGCCGCGGTCTCGCCCGTCAGGAGCAGGATGGTGGCATGAGCTTCCGCTACGACTTCGCCCCCACGCCGTTCGGTGATGCGCTGGCTGTGTTCTCGGACGAGGGCCTCGTGGGTTTCGATCTGTCCGAGGCCGCTGACCCGACAGTGCCGTGGCTGCTGGATGCGTTCGCGCGACGCGTCGGCGCGCCCCTCGACCCCGATCCGGGGGCCGCGGATCAGCTGGCGTGGTTGCTCGATGCGTACTTCAACGGCGACGCCGTGCGCTTCCACGAACAGGTGCGGTTGGACTGGTCGCTCGTCGATGGTTTCCAGCGCACGGCCCTGCAGACGATCTGCGAGATACCGTTCGGCGAGACGATGAGCTACGGCGAAGTCGCGGTCGTCGCCGGTCACCCCGGCGCCGCGAGGGCAGTGGGCACCGCGTGCCGTGAGACGCCGTTCTCGGTCGTCGTTCCCGTTCATCGCGTGATCCGTTCGGATGGCACCCCCGGCCACTACGGGGCCCATCCCGAGCGCAAGCGCTTCCTGCTCGATCTCGAACGCGAAGCCGGTTCGAGATCGTGAGGCCGGCGGGCGTCGGCGAGTAGGCCGCTGCGCCCGCCGGCCAGGCCCCACACGCCCCCACTGCGAGGACGCCCGGTGCTACCCTCGACCCGACGGAAGGGGCCCGCACGATGTCGTCGCCCTCGAGCAGCGAGGCCGCATGAGCGCCGCGCAGGAAACGGGATCAGACAACGATCTCGTCGCCGATGCCGTGCGCGAGCTCGCCCGGAAAACCCGCTTCCCCGTCACTTTCGGAGGCCTGATCGAAGACGGCGTCGTCTCCGTGACGAGCATTGTCGGCAACCGCACGCACGCCCTCGACGGGTTGAAGGTGCATCCCGACCGCGGGCTCGGCGGGCGGGCCATGATGGAGCTGCGCCCGCGGATGACGAGCGACTACCGCACGTCTCCGCACATCACCCACGACTACGACGTCTTCGTGCTGGGTGAGGGGCTTCGCACCCTGCTGGCGATCCCGATCGTCGTCGACGGCCGGCCCCGCGGTGTGCTCTACGCCGGCGCGTGGGAAGCGGTCGGCAATGCGGGCATCACCACCGCACCGGCCATGGAGGTGGCGCAGTCCGTCGCGACCGAGCTCCGCATACGCGATGAGGTGGCCAGGCGCCTGCGCACGGCGCCGGAGCAGGCCATTCTGCAGGCGACGCAGCGCGAGCAGCTGCGCGAGACGTATGCCGAGCTGCGCACCATCGCCTCAACGGTCACCGATGACTCACTGCGGCAACGCCTCTCGGCGCTGGAAGAGCGGCTGTTGAGCATCACTGATGAGCGACCCGCTGCCCCGCCGACCACGCCGGTAGCGGTCACGCACCTCTCGCGGCGAGAGGTCGATGTGCTCGCCTGCGCCGCTCTGGGCTCCACCAATGCCGAGATCGGTGCCGAGCTGGGCCTGCGCGAGGGCACCGTCAAGGCCTACGTTCGCGCGGCGATGTCGAAGTTGGATGCGTCGACACGGCACGCAGCCGTCGCCCGTGCGCGCAGGCTCGGCCTGCTGCCCTGAGCCACAACCCTGATCAGCGCCTGCACAGACAGAACCGGCCGACACCGGGTACGGTGAACTCAGATCGCGGAAATGGCGATCCCGGACGAGGTCGACCAGTACCCGGAAAGCGAAAAGACTGGTTCGAAAGGACCTGTCATGGCGTGGATCATTCTCATCATCTCCGGTGTTCTCGAAGCCGTCTGGGCAACAGCACTGGGCAAGTCCGAAGGCCTCACAAAACTCTGGCCCTCGGTCGTCTTCTTCGGCGGGCTCGCGCTGTCGATGGTCGGACTCGCCTGGGCGATGCGTGACATTCCCACCGGTACCGCCTATGCCGTGTGGGTGGGAATCGGAGCGTCACTCACGGTCGTCTGGGCGATGATCACCGGAGACACAGACATTTCATGGGTACGCATTCTGCTTCTCATCGGGCTGGTCGGATGCATTGTCGGCCTGAAACTGGTCGACGACGGCTCGCACTGATTCCTTTTGTCATCTTCTTGCCGCTGATATCTCGCGTCCGGTAATTTTGCAGGCATGGCCCGAAGAATTGTGCACCAGCTTGTTGACGACATCGACGGTTCGCTTCTCGAAAGCGGTGAGGGCGAGACAGTGAATTTCTCGCTCAACGGCGCCGCTTACGAAATCGACCTGAATTCCGCGCACGCGGATGAATTGCGTGCGGCCCTCGCGCCGTACATCAAGGCCGGACGCCGCGCGTCTGCGGCGGGCGCCGCTCGGTCGGCCACCACGCGCCGCCGCGCGAGTCGTTCCTCCGACACGGCCGAGATCCGCGAGTGGGCGAAGGCGAACGGTCACACCGTCTCGGAGCGGGGCCGCATCTCCGCCGAGGTGATGGACGCGTACCGCGCCGCGAACTGACGCTGACGAAGACGGCCGGCCACTGCCCTGGTGGCCGGCCGTCTTCATGCCCGCCGGTAGACTGGGCTGGCGCCTTCGTAGCTCAGTCGGATAGAGCAGCCCTCTCCTAAAGGGCAGGTCGCAGGTTCGAATCCTGTCGAGGGCACCACCGCCTACGCGCCGCGACGGCACGAATTACGCCGCGAGTGCCAGATACGGCTCCCACCGCGGGTCCTGCCGCTCCGCTCCTCGCACGCTCCACCCGGTTCCGTGGGGAGCGCGGGGAGCAAAGCGCAGCTCCCAGCCCATCTCCTGCGGCGTGCGATCGCTCTTGATGTTGTTGCAGCGCAGGCAGCAGGCCACGAGATTCTCCCAGGAGTCCGCTCCCCCGCGCGAACGCGGCAGCACGTGGTCGATGGTCGAGGCCGCCTTGCCGCAGTACCCGCAGCGGTGATCATCTCGGCGCAGCACGCCGCGTCGGGTGACCGGCATCCGTCTGCTTCTCGGCACATGCACGTAGCGCGAGAGGATGATGACCACGGGGCGCTCGTACGAGCCTCTGGCGGCCCAGACGGGGTCGTCCTCGGTGTGTTCGATCACCGTCGCCTTGTCGTTCATCACGAGCACCAGCGCTCTTTTGAACGACACCACCGCCAGCGGCTCGTATCCGGCATTCAGGACCAGTGTGCGCATCGTCATCCTCTCGATCCGCCGGGATGGCTTCCCGGCACTCTCGACTCACACGGCGACGTACTGACGAGGGCGACCGTGGGGACGAAAAAGGCGCTGTCTAGTGACAGCGCCTTGTGCGCTCGGCGAGACCGAGCCGTCCCTGCGGGCGATGCAGAAGAACCAGACGACCGAGCGCATCCATGGTGCGGATGCCCGGTATCGGTTCCATCGGCTTCTCCCGTCCCTACGACGACGCCCCCAGGCTAACCCATCCCTTCGCAGCCAGGGCGAACAGAGGGCAAACGCGTGGGGGCGTGTCTGTGGCGGGAGGTCAGCCGGCGTTGGCGGAGAGCCAACCCAACGGCTCGACGAGGGATCCGTTGACCTTGACTTCGAAGTGCAGGTGCGCACCGTACGAGTTGCCGGTGTTGCCGACCTTGCCGATGAACTGCCCTGCCGAGACCGACTGTCCGGCGCTGACGGCGCGGGTGCCGTTGGTCATGTGGGCGTAGGTGGTCGAGACGCGCTGGCCGCCGATGACGTGGTCGATGATGATCGCGACGCCGTAGCCGTAGTAGCTCTCGGACGAGATGCGGACGACGCCGCCTGCGGCGGCGAAGATCGGGGTGCCCGCATTGGCGACCATGTCGGCGCCATCGTGGCCGCTCTGCAGGGAGCGGCTGACGTAGTACGAGCCGGAGGGCAGCGGGTAACGAACCTGGCCGGAACCGGCAGCGACAAGCTGGAGGTCTGCGCTGCTGACGCTGCTGCTGGTTCCGCTGCTCTTGGCGGCTGCGGCGACCTTGGCGGCGGCCGCAGCACGCTCGGCGGCGGCTTCTTCAGCCTTCTTCTTCGCGATCTCCTCGGGCGTCGTCGCCTCGTAGGTGCCACGGTCGAGCGGGGCTGCCGTGGCCTCGGAAGCCACGACCAGCGACTGGGCGTCGTCGACGGCGAGCTGCTGCAGCGTGGTCGCGTCGGCGTCGGCGGGCTTGGTGGAGGCGTAGGCCGGGAGCGCGACCGCAGCGACGAGCGCACCGACCGCTGCGAAGATCGCCACCGTCCGCATCGGCTTGATGCTGCTCCGCTTCGCCGGGGACGCCTTGCGGACCCGTGCGGGGGAGTCTTGTTCAGCTGTCGTCGAGGGGGTGTCGATTTCTGCGGCCAAAAGGGAATCCTCCTGCGCCTCCGCGCTCTCGGGTGAGCGCCGGCTCGTCAGCAATGTCGTTAGTCGGGCGCGCACATAGCGCACGCCCGTTGGGCGAACTTCTCACGAAGAAGACGAGCCGGGGAGGCGATCTTCGTGTGCATCATCGACGGGCTTCTCGCCGATGACCCGTCCGACGTTACCCGAAGATAACGATTCTGTCACCCCGGGAACCTGGCAATCCGCCGGACACTCGCCGAGGGCGCGTGATCATGCGGGTTCGCCCACCAGGAAGATGTGCGATGCGAGCTCGACCGGAAGCTCCAGGCCCTCGTCCGCGCCGTCCATGTGGATGAGCACGTAGCCCTCGTTGTAGCGGTACTCACCGTGCGCACCAGGCACGACGCCGGCGTCACGCAACTGCTCCAGCAGCTCGGGGTCGACCTGTGCGGGCTCGGCGAGCCGGCGTACGGTGCCCTCGATCGTGCCGCCTTCGGCATCCAGCTTGCGGACGAGTCCGATCACCCCCTCGTCGAACGTGCGCGCGGGCAGGTCGCCGAGCTGGTCGAGGCCGGGGATCGGGTTGCCGTACGGGGACTCGGTGGGGTGGCCGAGCAGCTCGACCAGGCGGCGCTCAACCTGCTCGCTCATGACGTGCTCCCAGCGGCAGGCCTCGTCGTGCACGAAGGCCCAGTCCAAACCGATCACGTCAGAGAGCAGGCGCTCCGCGAGGCGATGCTTGCGCATGACGTCGACGGCCTTGCGGCGGCCGGCGTCGGTGAGCTCGAGTCGGCGGTCTTCCGAAACGATCACGAGGCCGTCGCGTTCCATGCGGCCGACAGTCTGCGACACCGTGGGGCCGGAATGGCCGAGGCGCTCCGAGATGCGGGCACGCAGCGGGATGATGTTCTCCTCCTCGAGCTCGAGGATCGTGCGCAGGTACATCTCGGTGGTGTCGATCAGGTCGGTCATGCTGGCCCTCCGGTGGTTGTTAGGTAAGCCTACCTTCCCCGCTTCGTCGCTGCGCGTCACGCGGACGGGGTGAGAAGCGCCACTCACCTACAATCGAGCCATGGCGATCGAGATCCCCCGCGAACTCCTGCCCGTCGACGGACGCTTCGGCTGCGGCCCGTCCAAGGTGCGCCCCGCGCAGATCGAGGCGCTCGCCTCGGTCGGCACGACGCTCCTTGGCACCTCGCACCGCCAGGCGCCCGTGAAGAACCTCGTCGGCAGCGTGCGCGAGCGCCTGGCCGGGCTCTTCCGCGTGCCGGAGGGCTACGAGGTGCTGCTGGGCAACGGCGGCTCGACCGCGTTCTGGGATGCCGCTGCGTTCGGCCTCATCGAGCGGCGCAGCCAGAACCTCGTCTTCGGCGAGTTCGGCGGTAAGTTCGCCGCCGCGGCCGCCGCGCCGTGGTTGGAGTCGCCCGATGTGCGCAAGGCGGAGCCCGGCACGGGCGCCCGCCCCGAGATCGTCGAGGGCGTCGACGTCTACGCCTGGCCGCACAACGAGACCTCCACCGGCGTGGCCGCGCCCGTCACCCGGGTGCAGGCAGACGGCGCGCTGACCGTCATCGACGCGACCAGCGCCGCCGGAGGCATCGACTTCGACGCCGCGCAGGCCGACGTCTACTACTTCGCACCGCAGAAGAACCTCGGCTCGGACGGTGGCCTGTGGTTCGCCCTGGCCTCGCCCGCGGCGATCGAACGTATCGAGCGCATCGCCGCATCCGATCGCTACATCCCCGAGTTCCTCAGCCTGAAGAACGCCGTCGACAACTCGCGACTGAACCAGACGCTGAACACCCCGGCACTGGCCACGCTGCACCTGCTCGACAGCCAGCTGGGCTGGATCCAGGACAACGGCGGTCTCACCTGGGCTGCCGCGCGCACCGCCGAGTCGTCTGGCCTGCTCTACGACTGGGCGACGGCTTCCGAGGTGGCGACGCCGTTCGTGGCGGATGCCGCAGACCGCTCCCCCGTCGTGGTGACGATCGACTTCGCCGACACCATCGATGCGGCGGCGATCGCGAAGGAGCTGCGCGCCAACGGCATCGTCGACACCGAGCCGTACCGCAAGCTCGGGCGCAACCAGCTGCGTATCGCGACGTTCGTCTCGATCGAGCCCGACGACGTGCGCCGACTCATCGGCTCGATCGACTACGTGCTCGAGCGCCTCGGCTGACACCGGACACAAGAAGAGGGGCGCCTCGGCGCCCCTTTTCTCATGCCACGACTTCTGCGTCTGACGCGAGCAGCTCACTCCTCGTCATCAGAGTCCTCGTCGTCGTCGGAGTCCTCGTCGTCCGCGTCCTCATCCTCGTCCGCGTCATCCGCGTCGCCTGGCGTCGGGTCGAGTTCGTCGATGTCGACACCGTCGAGATCACCCGCGTGGAGCAGGTCGCTGAGTGCAGCATCCGCATCATCGTCGTCATCGGTGTCGTCGTCTGCAGCGTCATCCGCATCCGCGTCGTCGTCCTCGTCGGGATCGGCAACCTCGGTGTCGTCGGCTTCTTCGGCCTCGGCAGCCGCCTCCGCCAGCTCCGCCTGGTGCGCGCGGTACTCGGCGAGTCGCTCGGCCCACGGCACCCAGTCCGGGGCCAGCAGCGCACCGTCGCCGGGCATGAGCTCGGCCTCGAGCACGGTGGGCTCTTCCCCGTCGACCTGGGCGACCGTCACCGTCCAGAACCACCCCGGGTACCCGGGCAGGCGGTTCTGGAAGCGGAGCGAGACGACGCCGTCGGCCTCGACACGGTGATCGGCGTAGGGGCCGACCGTCGAGGCGGGCGTGATCTCGTGCAACGCGGCGAGAGCGAGCTCCCGCGTCGCGGCGACCAGGTCGTCAGGCGTCGAGTTCATCGGCAACCTTGCGCAGCACCGCCGCGACCTTGCGGCCGTGGCTGGGCGAGGGGTACCGGCCGCGGCGCAGGTCACCGCCGACCTCGTCAAGCAGACGCACGAGGTCTTCGACGATGACGGCCATGTCGTCGGCGGGCTTGCGGTTCACCTTGGCGAGGCTCGGCGGCGCGTCGAGCACGCGCACGGAGAGAGCCTGGGGGCCCCGGCGACCGTCGGCCAGCCCGAACTCCACACGGGCGTTCTTCTTCACCGACACACCGGCGGGGAGTGCGGACGCGTGCAGGAAGACATCCTGACCGTCGTCGCCTGAGATGAAGCCGAAGCCCTTCTCGTCGTCGTAGAACCTGACCTTGCCGGTGGGCATGGGAGAACCTCGCTGAAGTGGTACGAAAACGTCGCGCGGCGGCGCGACCCCTCCAGCCTACCCGTCCTGCCCGGTGGGCAGACGATACGCTGAGTGCGATGAGCAGTCCGAAGAACGCCCCTGAGACACCGACGAGCCGGATCGACAGCATCCTCGCGTATGCGGCGCTGGGGCTGGCCGCCCTCTCAGTGGCGTGCTTCTTCGCGATCATCATCGGCACGGCACTGGGCATGACCCAGCAGGACTTCCTCGCCGGGGCCTGGCCGGTGGTCGCGGCCCTGCCGATGTACGGCCTGCCGTTGGCATTCATCTTCATCATTGCGCTGCTTGTGCGCAGCTTCGTGCGCAAGGGGCGTGCCGCAGGGCACTGACGGCGATGAGCACGTCTGCGCGCCCGCTGGCTGTTCGCCTCGCTGCGTCGAGCGACGAGCGGCTCGAGGCGCTGCTGCGCGCCAGGGGCGTGCGCCCGGATGCCCCCTGGAATGACTTCTTCGACGCTGCGGAGTGGCTGCTCGAGCCCGCATCGATCGAGCGCACGACGAGCACGCTGACCAGGCAGGAGGCGCGCGATCTGCAGCAGGCAGCGCGCGGTGCGGATGCCGGTGCGAGCCGATCCGCGCTGATCGACCTCGCTCTGCTCGACGACGAGGGCGCGGTGCCGCCGCCCGTCGCCGCCGTCGTCGCCGAGCGCGCCGATGTACCGGACGCCGATCCGGCTGTCCCCCCGGCGGCATCCGATGCCGAGACGGCGAGCGCCGCGGAACGGGCCTCGGCGACGGTGGGCGCCCTGGCCGACCTGTTGCTGGCCGCCCGCAACACCCCGCTCGCGCTGGTCGCCTCGGGTGTGCTGACGGCCGGCGAACGCCGCCGCATGGCGGAGTCGGGCATCGAGACCGGCACAGTGGATGATCTGCGCGCACTCGCGGTGACGGCGGGGCTGGCCCGCGCCGACGAGCGCGTTCTGGTCACCACGGCCGCCGCCGAGCAGTGGCTGGCGTCGTCGTTCGCGGTGCGGTGGGCGGTTGTGACAGAGGCGTTCCGCTCCGGGATGCCACGGGGCATCCGTTCCGGCACCGGCTGGATCGCTCCGGCGGCGTGGTCCGGCGCACACCCGTGGGATGCGAGCTGGCCGCAGGTGGCAGAGAGACTGCGGCGTGAAGCCCAACTGCTGGGGCTCGAGACGCCCTCGGGCGCCGAACCCGTCTGGGCGGCGACTCTGCGCGCCGGCGACGAGGCGGATACCGCGCCGCTGAGCGCTCTGCTCCCCTCGGAGATCGACAAGGTGTTCCTGCAGAACGATCTCACCGCGATCGCCCCCGGCCCCCTGCATCCTGCACTCGACAACCGGCTGCGCGCGATGACCCAGCACGATTCGGCGCAGGCGTCGTCGTATCGGTTCACCGCCGAGTCCGTCGCCAGGGCGCTCGTCGACGGCGAGACGGAGGCGAGCCTGACCGAATTTCTCTCGGCGCTCTCCCTCACCGGCCTCCCCCAGCCGCTGACCTACCTGCTGGCGCAGACCGCGGCGCGCCACGGGCTGGTGCGCGTGGCCCCCTATGAGGGCGGCGGCACCAGGGTGACGAGCGCGGATGCGGGGCTGCTCGCGGCAATCGAGGTCGACCGCGGGCTGCGTCCGCTCGGTCTGCTCCGCGAGGGCGATGCCCTCATCACCCGGGTCGGAGCGGAGACCGTGGCGTGGGCGCTGAGCGACGGCCGCTACCCGGCGACGCTGGTGGATGCCGACGGCGCCCCGGTCGCCACCGCCAGACGTCACCTGGCTGAGAGCCCCACACGCCCACACACCTCTTTTGCGCCCCTGATCGCCCGACTGCGTGAGCACCACGAGGTCGATTCGGATGCCGCATGGCTCGACCGGGAGCTGGATGCCGCCGTGCGCGCCCGCGCGGTGCTCGAGGTCGAGGTCGCGATGCCCGACGGATCCAGCCGAGCACTCGTGCTCGAGGCATCCGGGCTGGGCGGGGGGCGCCTGCGCGGCCGTGATCGTGCGGCCGATGTCGAGCGGACGCTGCCGGTGCGCAGCATCCGTTCGGTGCGGGTCGTGACCGACTGAGCCCCCTCTCCGCCAGCACGGTTAGACTGGTCTGCTATGTCTGATGGCCCCTTGATCGTCCAGAGCGACCGCACCGTGCTGCTCGAAGTGGCGCACGCCGACGCCGAGTCGGCCCGTCACGAGTTGGCGATCTTCGCCGAGCTCGAGCGCGCCCCCGAGCACATCCACACCTACCGGATCACCCGTCTGGGCCTGTGGAACGCCCGCGCGGCCGGCCACACTGCCGACGACATGCTGGAGACCCTCGACCGCTGGTCGCGCTTCCCGGTGCCGCCGTCGGTGTCGGTCGATCTGCGCGAGACGGTGAACCGGTACGGACGCCTGGTGATCGAGCGCGACGACGAGGGCGTGCTGTTGCTGCGCTCGAGCGACCCGGCCGTGCTCGCCCAGGTGGCGAACAACAAACGCATCCAGCCGCTGCTGATCGGCCACCCCAACCCCGACACCTACGCCGTCGACGCCTGGGCTCGCGGGCAGATCAAGCAGGAGCTGCTGAAGATCGGCTGGCCGGCCGAGGATCTCGCCGGGTACACCCCTGGCACGCCGCACGAGATCGACCTCGCCGAGGACGGCTGGCAGATCCGCCCGTACCAGCAGGATGCCGTGGATGCCTTCGCGAAAGACGGATCGGGCGTCGTCGTGCTGCCCTGTGGCGCGGGGAAGACCATCGTCGGCGCCGGCGCGATGGCGGCGACCAAGACGACCACGCTCATCCTCGTGACGAACACCGTCTCGGCCCGACAGTGGCGCGATGAGCTGCTCAAGCGCACCTCACTCACGCCCGAAGAGATCGGCGAATACTCCGGCCAGGCCAAAGAGGTCAAGCCGGTCACCATCGCGACCTACCAGATTCTCACCGCTAAGCGGAAGGGCGAGTACGCCCACCTCTCCCTGCTCGACGAGATGGACTGGGGCCTCATCGTCTACGACGAGGTGCACCTGCTGCCTGCCCCGGTGTTCAAGCTGACCGCCGATCTGCAGGCTCGCCGCCGCATCGGCCTGACGGCCACACTCGTGCGCGAGGACGGCCGTGAGGGCGACGTGTTCAGCCTGATCGGGCCCAAGCGGTTCGACGCCCCGTGGAAGCAGATCGAGGCGCAGGGATTCATCTCCCCCGCCGCCTGCTACGAGGTGCGCGTTGACCTCCCCGCCGATGACCGGCTCGAGTACGCCGCTGCGACCGACGATGAGCGCTACCGGCTGGCCGCCTCAGCCCCGGCGAAGATCACCGCCGTGCGCGAGCTGATCGCGAAGCACCCCGGCGAGCGCATCCTCGTGATCGGTCAGTACCTCGACCAGCTCGACTCACTGAGCGAGGCATTGAACGCACCGCAGATCACGGGCGCGACGCCGATCGACGAGCGCGAGGAGCTGTACCGTCAGTTCCGCGAGGGCGAGATCTCACTGCTGGTCGTTTCGAAGGTGGCGAACTTCTCGATCGACCTGCCCGAGGCATCCGTGGCCATCCAGGTCTCGGGGTCGTTCGGCTCCCGCCAGGAGGAAGCGCAGCGTCTCGGACGCCTGCTGCGTCCGAAGCAGTCCGGTCACACGGCGAGCTTCTACACCCTCATCGCGCGCGACACCGTCGACCAGGACTACGCACAGAACCGGCAACGGTTCCTCGCCGAGCAGGGGTACAGCTACACGATCCTCGACGCAGACGCGCTGGCCGCATAACCCTCAGTAGTCGGAGACGCCGTATCGCTCTGGCTCGCCCGACCGGCGGAATGCCCGCCCGGAGACGGACGTGGCCGTGATGCGGACGAAGTTGTACTTCAAGGTGGGGATCCACGGCGACAGCCCGAGCTCCTCGGCGGCCTCACGCTCGGCGAGATCCTCGATACGGTGCGCACGACCGCGTACGACCACGCTCCACGCGTCGGCGGAGGTGTAGTCATCCACCTCGAACAGCACCTCGTCGTTGACGGTGAGCTCGACGAGCTTGCTGCCCTCCGCCGTGCGGAACACCAACGATTCGCCGTCGGTGACGTAGTTCACGGGGAAGATGTCGAGCACGTTGCCGACGTGGGTAACCAGCCGGCCCAGTTCGTGAGCGCCCAGACGCTCCCAGGATTCCGCGTCGCTGAGTGTGCGGACCACTTCGCTGCTGTCTGCCATGGCTCAATCCTGGCGCGGAAACGGGCTTACCGGAAGACAATCAGCCCAGGCATCAGTGAAGTCACCATAATGGGGGCATGACTGATGCGCGCATCCTTGTCGTCGACGACGAGCCGAACATCCGCGACCTGCTCTCGACGGGGCTCAGCTTCGCCGGGTTCCAGGTCAAGACGGTCGCCAACGGCGCGGCCACCATCTCGGCGGTCCTCGAAGAGGAGCCCGACCTGATCATTCTCGATGTGATGCTGCCCGACATGAACGGCTTCAGCGTCACCAAGCGGCTGCGCGGGGCCGGATTCACCGCACCCATCCTGTTCCTCACCGCCAAGGACGACACGCAGGACAAGATCGAGGGTCTCAACGCCGGTGGCGACGACTACGTCACCAAGCCCTTCGCCCTCGACGAGATCGTCGCGCGCGCGCAGGCGATCCTGCGGCGCACGATGCAGGCCGACGAGGAGTCGCTGATCCGCGCGGGCGAGCTGTCGATGGATCAGGACACGCACGACGTCTTCGTCGGCAAGGTGCCGATCGAGCTCAGCCCGACCGAGTTCAAGCTGCTGCGCTACCTGATGCTCAACCCGAACCGGGTGCTGTCGAAGGCGCAGATCCTCGACCACGTATGGGAGTACGACTTCAACGGCGACGCCGGCATCGTCGAGAGCTACATCTCGTACCTGCGCCGCAAGATCGACCCGCACACCGAGGAGTCGCTGATTCAGACGAAGCGCGGCTTCGGCTACATGCTGAAGGTCGGCAAGGGCGCGTGACGCCCGGGGCGTGACGCCCATCGACGCCGACGACGGGGAGGACCGCATGGCGCACAAGCCGGACGCGGTCACGACCTGGTGGCGGCGGATCAGCCTGCGCGCGAAGGTGACCGGGGTGACGGTCGCGGTGCTGGCACTGGGCCTGGTGATCGCCGGAATCGGCACCGTGCCGATCCTGCGCAACGCGATGGTCAACAACATCGACACGCAGTTGCCGGCGATCGTCTCGACGAGCCAGGCCCAGCGCTTCTTCGACATCACGATCGACAACGGTGAGCTCGAGCTGTCCGCCCGAGAGAACGCGCCGCGCTCGGTCGACTTCGTGGCGGCGTTCTACGACGCCGCCGGCGATCCGCTGGCCGAGGTGGGCGGAAGCGATCAGGCCAGCGCGCGCCCGGTGTTCCCGACGACGTTCTCGCTGCAGAAGGCGTCGCTGCTCGGCGATCAGGTGATCACGCTCGAGTCGCCCGACGGGTCCGACTTCCACGCCTCGGTGTCCGCGCAGGAGGTCTCGGCGGGCAATTACTACGTGCAGGTGGTCGCTCTGCCCCTGGAAGAGGCCGATCGCATCGTCGCGACGTACTTCGCGGTGTACACCACCGTGGCGCTCGTGACGATCCTGCTCGCGGCCCTGCTCATCCGCGGGCTGGTGACTCTGACCTTCCGGCGTCTGACCCAGGTGGAGTCGACGGCCATGTCGATCGCCGCAGGCGACTTCAGCCAGCGGCTGACCGACCTCGAGCCGACCACAGAGGTGGGGCGCCTCAACGCCGCCATCAACACGATGCTCGACCGCGTGGACGGATCCCTCGCGCAGCGCGATCGCACGGTGCAGAACATGCGGCGGTTCATCGGCGACGCCAGCCACGAGCTGCGTACCCCGCTGGTGAGCGTGCGTGGGTACGCCGAGCTGTATCGGATGGGAGCCATCCGCGGTGAGGAGGACACCGCCAGGGCGATGGAGCGGATCGAGAAGGAGGCGATCCGGATGGGTGTGCTCGTCGAGGATCTGCTGGCGCTCGCCCGGCTCGACGAGGAGCGCGAGCTGGAGATCGTGCCGCTGGATCTGCGCCCCATCGCGCGCGACGCCGCACTCGACGTGCGGGTGGCCGCGCCCGGGCGCACCGTGACGGTGATCGACCGGACCGCCGACGGTGAGCGCACACCCACCGCGCCGACACCGATCACGCAGGAACCGGCTGCGCCGCGGCGGCCCGGAGTGTCGCTGGCACGCCTTCGCCGCCGCACGAAACCGGCTGCGGAGATGCCGTCGATCGACTTCACCGAGGCAGAGGACGCCCCGGTACGCACACCCCCGATCGTGCTCGGCGAGGAGAACAAGGTGCGCCAGGTGGTGGCAAACCTGCTCGGCAATGCCCGTCGCTTCTCGCCCGAGGACAGCCCGATCGAGATCGTCGTCAGCGCCGACCGGCGCGCCGGCCGCGGGATGATCGCCGTGGTCGACCACGGCGAGGGCATCCCTCCGCAGATCCGCGACCAGATCTTCGAACGCTTCTGGCGTGCCGACACCTCACGCGCGCGCGAGACCGGCGGGGCAGGCCTGGGGCTCGCGATCGTCGCCTCAATCGTCAGCTCGCTGCACGGATCGGCGCGCGTGGACGAGACACCGGGTGGTGGCGCGACATTCACGGTCGCGCTGCCGCTGGCACCGCCGCAGTCGACTCCCGAGCACCTGCTCGAGGAGACGCAACCACTGCAGCGCCTCGACCTCGACCTCTAAACCGCCGCTTCGTTCTCCCCAGCCTCCGCGTTACCGGAGTTGTGCACGGATACCGGCAAACGCGCGCTGCTGCCACCGCGCCGGAACATAGTGTCTGAGGACCCCGTCGAAAGGAGTTCTCATGTCCGTCTTCACCGTCGACACCGACGCGGTCGGCGCCGCTCAGGGCGCCGCACGCGCGACCATGGAGCGTCTGCAGGCCGACTCTGCCGCGCTGATGGCCCAGCTCACCCAGCTGCAGTCCTCGTGGACCGGTCAGGCATCCGCCGCCTTCCAGTCCTGCAGCGAGCAATGGCGCGGCGCGCAACTGCACGTCGAGCAGGTGCTGGGCTCGATCGGCGTTGCCCTGGGCTCGGCGGCCGCGCAGTACGCCGACGCCGACCAGTACTCGGCCAGCCTGTTCCGCTGACCCGACAGCTCGCAGGCACAGCAGAACGCCCCCGGCCGAGGCCGAGGGCGTTCTGTCGTACGTCAAGCGGGACTCAGAAGTCCATGCCGCCCGACGGGTCGGCCGGCATGGCCGGAGCCTTCTCGGGCTTGTCAGCCACAACTGCCTCGGTGGTGAGGAACAGGCCGGCGATCGATGCCGCGTTCTGCAGCGCCGAACGGGTGACCTTGGCCGGGTCGATGATGCCCTGTGCGAACATGTCGCCGTACTCACCGGTCGCGGCGTTCAGGCCCTCGCCCTGCGGGAGCTCGGAGACCTTGTGCGCGACGACGCCCGGCTCCAGGCCGGCGTTGAGGGCGATCTGCTTCAGCGGAGCCTCGATGGCGACGCGGACGATGTTCGCGCCGGTCGCCTCGTCGCCCGACAGCTCGAGAGCGTCGAGAGCCTTGGTGCCCGACTGGATCAGCGCGACGCCACCACCGGGGACGATGCCCTCCTCGACGGCTGCCTTCGCGTTGCGGACGGCGTCCTCGATGCGGTGCTTGCGCTCCTTGAGCTCGACCTCGGTGGCCGCGCCCGCCTTGATGACGGCCACGCCGCCAGCGAGCTTGGCGAGGCGCTCCTGCAGCTTCTCGCGGTCGTAGTCGCTGTCGGTGTTCTCGATCTCGCGACGGATCTGGGTCACGCGACCCTCGATCTGCTCGGCGTCACCGGCACCCTCGACGATGGTCGTCTCGTCCTTGGTGACGATGACCTTGCGGGCACGGCCCAGCAGGTCGAGCGTGGCGTTCTCGAGCTTGAGGCCCACCTCTTCGGTGATGACCTGACCGCCGGTGAGGATCGCGATGTCCTGCAGCATGGCCTTGCGGCGGTCGCCGAAGCCGGGAGCCTTGACGGCGACCGACTTGAAGATGCCGCGGATCTTGTTCAGCACCAGCGTCGCGAGAGCTTCGCCCTCGACGTCCTCGGCGATGATGACGAGCTCCTTGCCGTCCTGGATCACCTTGTCGACGATGGGCAGAAGGTCCTTGATGTTCGAGATCTTCTGGTTAGCGATCAGGATGTACGGGTCCTCGAAGACCGCTTCCTGACGCTCCGGGTCGGTGACGAAGTAGGGGTTCAGGTAGCCCTTGTCGAAGCGCATACCCTCGGTGAGCTCGAGCTCGGTGCCGAAGGTCTGCGACTCCTCGACGGTGACGACGCCTTCCTTGCCCACCTTGTCGATGGCCTCGGCGATCAGCGCGCCGATCTCGGGGTCGGCGGCGGAGATCGACGCGGTCGCGGCGATCTGCTCCTTCGACTCGATCTCCTTGGCGCTCGAGAGCAGCTCAGCAGTGATCGCGGCGACGGCCTTCTCGATGCCCTTCTTGAGCGAGATGGGGTCGGCGCCGGCGGCGACGTTGCGCAGGCCCTCGCGGACGAGCGCCTGAGCGAGGACGGTCGCGGTGGTGGTTCCGTCACCGGCGACGTCATCGGTCTTCTTGGCGACCTCCTTGACCAGCTCGGCGCCGATCTTCTCGTACGGGTCGTCGAGCTCGATCTCCTTGGCGATCGACACACCGTCGTTCGTGATGGTGGGGGCGCCCCACTTCTTCTCGAGAACGACGTTGCGACCGCGCGGGCCGAGGGTGACCTTGACGGCGTCGGCCAGGATGTTCAGGCCGCGCTCGAGGCCGCGGCGGGCCTCCTCATCGAAAGCGATGATCTTTGCCATGAGTTCTTTCGTCCCTCCCGGACGTAGGCGTGTGGGTTTAGCACTCGAACACAGTGAGTGCTAACGCCATTCTGGCACTCGGCATCCGAGAGTGCAAGCCGCGAGGGAAGCCGCCCCGACTACTCCGCGGGGGTCTCGGGAGCAGCGGTGGTGCGATCCAGGCCCAGCACGACAGTCAGCTGAGGATCGTCCGTGTCGTTCTGGCCGGCATAGAAGTCGCTCTGCACCACGCTCGCGCCGCCGATGAGGTCGGCGACCCCCGCGGCAGCCGCCTGGTCACCGGTCTCGACGTAATAGACGGTGGTGGTCTCGAAGTCGGTGGTGGATCCGGCGCTCGCGAGCACCATGTCGTCGGTCCAGCCGTTGGCGAGCAGGATGTCGCGCGCTTCGGTCTCCAGACCGTCGGTCGACGTGCCATTGAGGATCATCACCCGGTACGTGGGGTCGATGGCGGCCTCGCCGGCCTGGGTGGCCGCCACCTCGGGCTGAGCCTGCGGGAACAGCTCGATGCGCCCCATCATCACCAGCGAGATGAAGATGCCGGCCACGATCAGCACGAGAGCCGCGGCCGTCGACCACAGCAGAACCACCCAACCGTTCATGCCCGGCGCTTCTGCGCGGTGCGCACCGACCCTCCCGGAGTCGCGGGGGACGTCGTCGAATCGATCGTGAGGGCGCGTGGACACCAGAAGATGCTATCTGGCCGATGCCGTGAATCCGCTCCGCGGGGCGCTCAGCCGACGAAGCCGCGCATGCGCGAGGTGCGCTGGGCGGCCCGCGCATCGCGCAGCCGGCGAAGTCGACGCACCAGCAGCGGATCGAATTCGAGCGCGGCCTCGGTCTCGATGAGACGCCCGAGCAACTGGTAGTAGCGTGCGGGACTCAGACCGAGCTTCTCTCGAATTGTCTCCTCCTTCATGCCGCTGTGACGCGGCCAGGCCGCCTCCAGCGTCAGGATCGCCTTGTCGCGATCGGTGAGGTCTCCGAGCATGAGGCCAGGCTACGCGGCATCCGCCCCGTCGCCGCCGCGCCACTCCCAGTGACGACCGAGGGGGTCGGCCGCGGCACGGACCTGCCCGTCGATCGCGACGACCGAGCCGGGCCAGTCGTCGACGCTCACGGGCGGCTGCCACAGGTCGCGCAGCAGTGCGGGTGCGTCGATCGTGACCCATCGTGCGTCAAGGGACCGGATGGCCTCGACGAGCTCCAGCCGGCGCGGCCACGGCAGGTAGACGAGCACTCCGGGCGTGCTCACGACGAGGGTGGCGTCGGCGGGTGCCTGGGCGGCCAGCGCGCGCAGCTGCTCGACCGCGTCCCCCTCCCACAGCAGCGGCGGGTCGGATGCCGCGATGTCGAGCGCCGCCGCGATGCGCTGCTCTCGTCCCTGCTCGCCGGGCCAGACCAGGCCGCGCAGCCAGGCGCGGTCGCGTGGGTCGCGGGCATCCAACGGGGCAAGGTCAATGCCGGCACGCCAGACGACCTCGGGCACGCGCAGCGGCGGGAGCACACCGTCGACCACGCTCGTGAGCACGACAGCGGATGGGCCATCGGCAGGGTCAAGCCGCACCCGCTCTGCTCCTGCCGTGTCCACCACGCGGTACGAGTACCGGTCGGGATACAGGCAGAGCCCCGCGGCCGCGCCGATCTCGAGCAGCGCGATCGGGCCGTCGATCTCGGTGAGCACCGGCAGCAGCGGCCCGAGCCGCAGGGGTTCGTTGGTCTGCAGGCGTCTGGCCGCACACTCGGCGACGATCTGGTCGGCATGACCCAGCACGAATACCCGCCAGGCCGCATAGTCGGCCACCGGCGCGCCGAGCATGCGCGTGACGGCGAACACGAGGGGCGGCTGCCGGTGCGCCTCGGCGATCCGCGCCAGGAGCGCCTGCATCTCTGGATCCGCGACAACGCCGCGCGCCCACGCGGCGTACACCTCGCTGCGACCGGAAGCTTCTTCGTTGGCGAAGCGCGCGTAGCGTTCGCGCACGGCGAGCATCGTCATGCCTCCATTCTCGCCCTCGGTAGCGCAGACGCGAGAGAATGGAGGGGATCCAGGGAGGACACCATGTCGTACAGCGTGAACAAGACAGATGCCCAGTGGCGCGAGGAGCTCGGCGACGACCAGTACGCCGTGCTGCGCGAGGCCGCGACCGAGCGGGCCTGGACAGGCGAGCTGCTCGACGAGAAGCGCGACGGTGTCTACAACTGTGGGGCCTGCGGGGCGGAGCTGTTCAAGAGCGGCACGAAGTTCGACTCCGGATGCGGTTGGCCGAGCTTCTACGAGTCGGTGCGCCCCGAGGCGGTCGAATTGATCGAGGATCGCTCGCTCGGCATGGTGCGTACCGAGGTGCGCTGCGCGAACTGCGGTTCGCACCTCGGGCACGTCTTCCCCGATGGTTTCGGCACCCCAACCGGCGATCGCTACTGCATGAACTCGCTGGCGCTGAACTTCACTCCCGCCGACGAGTCGTGAGTGTCATCGACGCGGTCCGCGACCGCACGTCGTGGTCGAAGGTCACCGATCAGGCGCCCACGCGCGAGCAACTGGTCGAAATGGTCGAGGCCGCGGGCCGCGTCGCCGACCACTCCTCCTTGCGCCCGTGGCGTCTGATCGAGCTGCGCGGCGCCGACCGGGAGCGCCTCGGCGCGGCGATCGCCGAGGCACAGGGCGATGACGTGCCCTCCAGCAAGCCGCTGCGCGCGCCGCTGCTGATCGCGGTCGTCGCCCGGCATCGCCCCAGCGGCAAGGTGCCGTATTGGGAGCAGGAGGCGGTGGCATCCGGCGTCGCGCACATGCTCAGCCTGCTGCTCGACGACGCGGGTTGGGGTGTGATCTGGCGCACGGGCCACTACACCCGTTCGGCTGCGGTCGCGAAGGCCCATGGCCTGGGCGATGACGAGCAGTTGCTGGGTTGGCTGTACGTCGGCGGCAAACCGGCGGGCAAGAGCGCCGGACGGCGTAAGAGTGTCGAAGGTGAGTCGGTTCTCGACCGGATGCCGACAGGCGATGGCGACATCGCACGGCCGGCGCCGAAGAAGCTGTCGAAGAAGCAAGCGAAGAAGGCCAGAAAGAAGGCGGCCAAGCGGGCCAAGAAGGCCGCGAAAAAGGCTGCGAAGCGCGCCGACGGCGCCTGATCAGGCCCGGCGCCGCCGGGGCATGGCCACCACGACGGATGCAGCGGCGAGAGCGATCATCGCCACCAGCTGCCACAGCGCAGGCCCGGCGGCGGCTGGCCAGATGAGGTCGATCACGATCGAGCCGGCAAGCTGGCCGAGCACGGAGCCGAGCCCCAACAGCAACACCCCCGTGTGCGCGACGAGGAACGACGCCAACAGGATGTACACGAATCCGAGCGCCCCGCCCACGTAGAGCCAGGGCTCGGCCGGCAGCGCCTGCGGCATCCCGCGCACGGCGATGCTGACAGCGGCTGACACGGCCAGCACGAGGGTGCCCGCGGCGAAGCTGACCAGAGTCGCGGCCATGGGCGAGACGATGCGCTGGGCCAGACGCCCGTTGGTCGCCGACTGCCATGCGATGCCGACGCCGGCGATGAACGGCAGCAGCAACAGCAGTGGCGGTGCGGTCGTCACCGCGCCTCCGGCGAGCGAGACGGCCACGGCGGCGAGCGCGAACAGCCCGCCGAAGACGCGGCCGGGCGTGACGGCGACGACCCCGGCGGGACCGAAACCGATGCGATCGAGCACGAGCCCGTTGAGCGTCTGTCCGGCAACCACGCCGACGGTGAACAGCGAGACGCCGAGCAGCCCGGCGACCAGGCCCTGAGTCGTGACCGTGAGCGCACCGCAGGCGCCCCCGAGCAGCATCCAGAACGGGATGCTGCGCGCACGGAATCCGCTCGCCAGTCGACGCAGGCCCGCGCGGCCGCGCGCGGTGGCCAGCGTGGTCACCGTGACGCAGAGAAGTCCGACGCTGAAAGAGATCAGCGCGGTCACCACGGCATCATCGATGCGGATGCTGAGCACGCCGTTGATCCGCGCCTGTACGGCAGTCATCGCGCCGATCGCGGCCGCCCCGCCGAGCGCCAGCGGGGTGGAGAGCGGGCGGTCGGCGGTCACCCTACGAACCTAGCGCCGCGCGACCGGTGCTCCCGCGGGGCATGTCGGTGACCATGGGTAACCTGTGGGCATGTGCGCAAGCTATGGGCTCGATCCTCGACCGGGCATTAATCGGGATGAGCTATTCCGATTCGACGAGAGGAGCCTCTGATTTGCGCTAGCTACGGGCTGGACCCGCGATTCACGGATGGCGACTTTAGGGATGCCATCGACGCCGCCGTGCTCGAGGGGCTTCGCTCGTGGGCGGTGGGCAATGATGGCGATATTCTCCGCCCTACCGGGAAGAACCTCCGCACTCTGAACCCTACCGTTACCACACCATCTACCCTGGAGTTCGCGTGGTGGGGGTATCTGGTCAACGGTGCGCCTGCGAGTTTCGCATCGATCAACACCAGGTCGGAGCGGCTGGCCGCGAGCAAGGGCCCTCTCCCGGAGCGGGCGATCGTGCCGGTGTCGTTCTGGCGTGAGATGCAGAAGCCGTCGCGCGTCTGGCATCACTTCACCGCCCCTGAGGACGGTCTTCTGACTTTGGCCGCGGTGACGCGTCCCGGCCGGGCCGCGGACGGGACGGAGTACACGTGCTACAGCATCGTGATGCAGCCGGCGGCCCGCCATCTGGAACATGTGCATGATCGGATGCCGCTGCTGATCAGTCCCGGGTTCACGGAGGAGTGGCTGACGACGGAGAGTCCGGGCGGCGGGCTGATCGACGCTGCGATCGCCGCAGCTACACCGGTCAACGAACTGATCCGGGTGACCGCAACACGCGATGAGAAATCAGCAAAGGGGTCCGACCAGCTCTTTTGAGGTTGGGGAAGTTGCATCAATGTTGCGTTTGATGCAACACTTTCGACGTGTCTGATTCCTCGTTCGTGCCCATTCCGTTCCAGCTGCGTCAGAACATCGTGCCGTTACACGAAGAGAAGTTCATGCTCGACTCCATGCTGGACGGGTGGGCGGAGCAGCAGGCGAGCCGCGGACTTGAGCGCAAGACAGCTGCGACGCGGGCGAAGCTGATCCGACGGTTCCAAGAGTTCACGGAGACCTACCCCTGGGAGTGGACATCGTCTGACCTGGAGGCGTTCAGTGTTCACCTGCTGTCGGGTCGTAGGCCGTTGGCGAAGTCCACGTTGCGGGCATATCAGACCATGATTCGGATGTTCTGCGACTACCTCGTGGATGACCGGTACGGGTGGCGGCGGGCCTGCAGCGATCGCTTCGGGACCTCGCCGCGGCAGATCTGCCACGACTGGAACACCGTGGTCCATCTCGTTGAGTACGAGGGCCGACCGCAAAGACGGGCGTTGAGCTATGACGAGCTCGAGCGCTTCTTCGAAGCAGCGGATGAGCGGGTCCTGCGGATCCAGCGGGCAGGAAAGAAGGGCGCATTGGCAGCGCTGCGAGACTCGCTGATCTTCAAGACCACGTATGCGTTCGGACTCCGTCGCGCAGAGGTCGCGGGGCTCGATGTCCCGGATCTGAGATCGAACCCCTCGGCTCCGGCCTTCGGCACCTGCGGAGCTGTCTACGTCCGCTGGGGCAAAGGGTCCCGAGGCTCCGGCCCGAAGCGGAGGACGGTGCTGGCGCTGGCGGAGTACTCGTGGGCGGTCGAGGGGCTGGCGCAATGGGTGACGTCGGATCGAGAACACTACGGCGCTGCAGCGTCTGGTCCGCTCTGGCCGACCGAGCGCAACACGCGGGTGTCGTTACGGTATCTTGATCAGAGGTTCGCGGAGATCCGTGACGGGATCGGTCTTCCGCCGGAACTGAGCCTGCACGCGCTGCGTCACACCTACGTGACGAATCTGATCGAATGGGGGTACGCGGAGCGGTTCGTCCAGGATCAGGTCGGGCACGCGTACGCTTCGACCACCGCCATCTACACCTCGGTCGGCGACGACTTCAAGACCCGTGTCGTCGCCCAATCCTTGGCCAGCATCTACGGGAACACCGATGACCACGAATTCCGATGAGCAGGTCCAGTGGAATCTGCGGGCGATGATGTCTGCTGCCGGGATGTTCCAGACCACCGATCTGCGGGGGCCCCTGCAGGAGCAGGGTGTGGTGCTGTCAAGGGAACAGGTGTTCCGTCTGGTCACGAAGACTCCGGACAGGCTGAACATGACCGTGCTCGCGGCGCTCTGCCGGATCTTCTCCTGCACTCCGAATGACCTCATCGAGATCCGCGCTGTCGCTAAAGCCGCGAAACGTCGCGCGTACAGCACCGGGATGACCAACCCGGGCATTGCCGAGCTGCGGCCGATTCCCGCACGGTTGCACCGCCCCGCTGAGCCGAACGGATGACTGGCCCGGCTTGGCGTTGTGATCGCTGTCATCGCGACGTGATCGCGCGCTACCGGCTGCTCGGCGGTCAGATTTGCAACCCCTGCTATTCCTGGCTGCGGCGGCACCCTGCGCCTTGTCCGCACTGCACGCACACGCGGGTGCTCGCTCACCTCGACGCGCGCGGCATCGCCGTCTGCTCACCTTGCGCGGGCCAACCTGGAAGATTCGGTTGCCGCACCTGCGGACGCGAGGAGAGTCTGCAGGGATCGCATTGCGCGCCCTGCAGACTGGATTCGCGGTTGAGTGCCCTCCTCGACGACGGCACCGGCAACGTCGCCGAATCCCTGCGGCCACTTCACTCTTACCTTCTCGCCGTTGGCGGCAGCGATACCGTCCTGAAGTGGATCCGGCGCGAGCCGGTCCCGTCAATACTGAGGGCGATGGCCACCGGAACCGCCGCGCTCTCGCATCAGACTCTTGACGCCCTCGCTCCGTCGACGAAGCTCCGCTATTTTCGCCGCACACTGATGAGCGCCGGAGTGCTTCCGGAGATCGACGTGTTCCTTCACGATTTGGAGACCTACGGCACTCGGCTCTTCGCCACTCTCCCCGCGGCTCATTCGGCGTTGCTGGGGAGATTCTTCCGTTGGCGGATGCTGCCACTGATCCGCCGATCTCTCCAGGGACGCACGCTGACGAGCCCGATGTTCAGTGCCCGCCGCGCTCAGTTGCGCTATATTTCGGAATTCCTTCAATGGCTCGACACCCACGGAATGACGATAGAGACGGTCGATCAGCCTGCGATCGACCGCTTCGTGTCCGCAGATCGAGTGCGCCAGCAGATCGGACCGTTCGTGACCTGGGCGGTCCAGGAGAGGATCGCTCCCAAGGTCGCAGTGACGACGATCCGTTCTCGAGGAGCAGGGTCTCACCTATCCGATCCGGATCTTGCCGAGATCACCGCGCGTGTTCTCGCCGACGAGACGATCCCGCTGCCGACGCGTCTGATCACACTGTTCGCGGTTGTCTTCGCCCAACCTGTGGAGGCGAGCATCGCGCTCACGCGCAACCAGGTCGTCGACGGGTCCGCCGCTATGACGATGACGTTCGCCCGGACGCCGATTCCCGTCCCCGACCGGCTCGCCGCTCTCGTCCGCGCACAACTGCGCGAGCTCGACGCGCGCCCGAGCCGGCATCCAGACACGCACGGATGGCTGTTCCCCGGGACGATGCCGAACCAGCATGTCACCGCAGCCTCGATCGAGCTCGTAGCCTCCCGACACGGACTGGCCCTGCGTCACTTCCGCTCATCCCGTCTGCAGCACTTCGCGCACACCGTTCCCGCCTCGGTGCTCGCGGATGTCGTCGGTGTCACAGCCGACACCGCCTACCGTCGCAGCGTAGACGCCGGCGGCGCTTGGAGAGACTACCCGCCGCTCCGAGACATCGAGGAAAGTCAGCGTTCGCTCCAGAAATTTCACAGTCCGGAACCAGGGTTCAGGCGCTGATGCCACCTCAAGATCCGCGCCCGCGTCGAGACCCTCATCAGCAAGTTCTTTCCCGGCCGGGTCGTCACCGCCCCGCCTAAGGCCTGATTTGAGCAGCTAGAGAGCCAACAGAGCGCCTGCCAGCGGCTCGAGCAGCGCACAGACGGCTGACCTGAGTTGTCCCCCATACGGCCTACAGACAGTAAAGGCGGGCGTGAATATCCTGCCTTGTTAACGCCTCCAATGGGAGGGGCGATCGATCGGAGGAAGCAGTGTTCAAGAGATCTGCCGCAGCTGCAGTTGCGGTGATGGGAATGGTTGGGGCGATGGTCGCTTCCCCCGCGATGGCGGACGACGCCAGTGCGGTGAACCCAGAGTTTTCCGGGGTGGTCGAGAGTTCGAACGGTGTGTCCTTAGACGGGGCGACCGTGCAGATCTCGGCCTGGCCGAGCAACGAGGTTCTTGCTGCCCTGAACGAAGGCGATCCCGTGCCTATGACCCCAGTCGGCGTCGGAACGACGGGGAGGGACGGCCGCTTCTCCGTCCCAGTCGATACGGCATTGGCCGCACGGAAGGTCCAGGCGGACGGAGCGGTCAACTATCAAGCGCTGGTGTATGGCCCAGACGGGTCCCTGATCTCGGACCATTCGTTCGCCCAAGCGGAGAATCAACTGCAAGCGGGAGTCCGGTCCATCGACATCGAAGCGTCTGTTTCTTCGCAGGAGTTCAAGGCGCAGGCGGCAGCGGCGAAGCGATCATCGTCGCCCTCGATCGCAGCTGCGGTGCTGGCCTGCGGACCGATCGACGGAGGCGTCGCAGGCAACTACTGGGTGCAGGTGGGTAGGGTCGGATCCTCGGCGACTAGTGGATTCTCCGCCTCGTTCTCATACTCGTCGTCGCAGAGTTCGACACTTGGCGTTGCAGTGAAGACGCCGAGTGGATCCTGGGGCGCGAGCGGGAGCGTCAGCGTGAACAGAGCAAGCTCCACGTCGACGACTTGGCCGGCGCTCACAGGATCGGGCGGTCGCGCTTTCAAGACTCAGTTTCAGTACAAGATCATCAAGACAGTTTGCACGGGCGTCGGGGAGCAGTCACGTTCTCTGCGTGCCGTCGCTCACGTGGGCGGAACCTCCACGAGCACCGCGTCTGTCAGCGCATCATATTGCACGAGCTATGTTTCCGGCTCCACATTCACTCGTTCGAGTTCCACAGCACAGACCATCTCGGGCGGCGCCGACGTTTCGGCTTACGTCGGATTCGATCTGAGTGCTAAGACGGGGTACTCCACCACGAGCAAGGTGACGATCAAGTTCACAGCGGCCAAGTCACTGTGCGGATCCCAGGGATACCCAGGAGCGACGCCCGGAACTCTGGTAGTGAAGTAGACATGACTTCACGGAACCCACACCGTGTGGCTGCCGCTGCGATCGCGGCGGCAGCCACACTGGTGTTCACCGCATGCACCCCCTCGGGGCCCACGTACCTTGCGATGGGAGGCGACGAGGGAACGCTCTGCATACCCGCTGCCAACAACGAGGAAATTGCTCTAGGAGAGACCGTGAAGGCCGAGTCAGACGTCACCGTCTCGTCCGTGGAGTTGCTCGACTTAGCGGGCTTGAAGACCGTGGAGTCCGCATCGGTAATCACGCTCAGTGACGGAGCAACAGCGATTGGGGCTCAGCCGCTCAGAGTCCTCAGAGATGAGGTAGGGGGCCCGTGGGACGAGCGGATCCCCGCCGAATCTGCTCGACTAGAAGCAGGACAGCACTACTCGGTTGTCGTGGTGGTGAAGCTCGAGGGACAGACCGGCACAGCCCAACGGATGCGAGTGACTTACCAGACCCCCGAAGGCCTCGAAAGCACAGCAGAAGGAACCACGGCATACGAACTCGCGCCGAGTTGCAATTAGCCCGGCCGGCGCCAGGCTCTGCGTGGCTGCGCTTCCGCGACGTCGGTGTGTGCGTCGCATCGTGCTGGTGCGTCACTGGATCGCTCGTGGCCGCGCCGGCATGACCGTGCGCGCCTGCAGGCCGGGCGAGCGGCAGAATAATACCCAAGCAAACAATGCGCTGCACCGGTAGCTTCACCGACGCTGAGCTGCTGGCCGAGGCCGATGAGGCCATCCTCGAGGGGCTGCGCTCGTGGGCCGATCACAATGCGGGCGAGACGCTGCGCCCGACGGGCAAGAATCTGCGCAACCTCAATCCGCTGATCATGGAGGTCGACGGTGAGCCGGCCCTCGATGCCGCCTGGTGGGGCTATCTCGTCGACGGACAGCCGGCGAGGTTCCCCTCGATCAACACGCGTTCCGAGCGGCTGCAAGATCGTCCCGGCAACGCACGGTCGCGCGCCCTGGTGCCCGCCACCGACTGGTTCGAGATGCAGAAGCCCGACCGCACCTGGCACGAGTTCGGGCTCGAGCCGGGTGTGCTGTTCGGCATGGCCGCGGTCACCCAGCGAGGCCGCACGCCCGAGGGCGAGAGCGTCACCTGCTATTCGATCGTGATGCGCCCCACTCCCCCGCACCTCGCCGAAATCCACGACCGGATGCCGGTACTCATCCCCACCTCGTTTGCACACGACTGGCTGACCGCTGCCGCATCCCGCGACCTCATCGACGAGGCGCTGCTGGCTGCAGCATCCCTCGACGACCGCGTGCGGGCGACGCCCCGGGCTGATGACAAGGGCACCGCGCCGACGCTGTTCTGAGCCTCCGGCCGCAACGGCAGTGCCAGACTGAGCACATGTCGACGATGCTGTCCCACCCGCTCGATGTCGCCCTGCTCGGGCCCGACACTCAGGTCACCAGCCGGTCGATCGACCGTTTCGCGAAGGCACATGACGCCTCGCACTATCTGCTGGTGCCCGAGGCCATACTCTCGCCGCTGGATGCCGCCGGAGTCGCGCGCGTGTTCAAGGCGGTGCGCGCGGCCGGCCACACGCTGACGTTCCGCTCCGGAGGCACCAGCCTCTCGGGACAGGGCGTGTCCGCAGACATCCTCGTCGACACGCGCAGTGCGTTCCGCGACATCTCCGTCGAACAGGACGGCGCGCTCGTCCGTGTCGGCCCCGGCGCCACCGTGCGCCAGGTGAACACCCGGCTGGCCCGTCACGGTCGAAAGCTCGGCCCTGACCCGGCGAGCGAGATCGCTTGCACGATCGGCGGCGTGATCGCCAACAACTCCAGCGGCATGGCGTGCGGCATCACCGAGAACTCCTACCGCACGATCGACTCGCTGCTGCTCGTGCTGCCCAGCGGCACGGTGCTCGACACGGGCGCGGCGGATGCGCTCGCCCAGCTCGAGTCGGCAGAGCCCGCCATCGCTCAGGGGCTCCGCGATCTGCGCGCACGGCTGCTCGCGGAGCCCGATGACGTGGCGTTCTTGCGGCATCAGTTCTCGATGAAGAACACGATGGGGTACGGCCTGAACGCGCTGCTCGACTTCGACGACCCGCTGCGCATCCTCGAGCATCTGGTGATCGGCTCGGAGGGCACGCTGGCGTTCGTCGCCGAGGCGCGCTTTCGCACGATCGAGGTACTGCCGCAGATCGCGACCGGACTGCTCGTGTTCGACACGCTGGCCGATGCCATGGCTGCCCTTCCCGGTCTCGTCGCCGAGGGGTTCGCAACCATCGAGCTGCTCGATGCGGCATCCCTTCGCGTTGCCCAGGGCCTCGGCGATGTGCCGCAGGCCATCGCCGCGATCGATGTCGACCAGCACGCCGCCCTGCTCGTGGAAGTGCACGCCCGTGACGAGGCGTCTCTGGCAGCGGCGACGCGCGACGCGCTCGCCCACCTCGCCGCGTTGCCGTTAACGACACCGGCGGCCCTCACGACGGATGCGGGCGAGCGCGCTGCCCTGTGGCATGTGCGTAAGGGCCTGTACACGGCCGTGGCTGGTGCGCGCCCCTCGGGAACGACAGCCCTGCTGGAAGACATCGTCGTGCCGGTGGATCGGCTCTTGATCACGTGCGAGCGACTGATCGAGCTGTTCGCCACCCACGGCTACGGCGAATCGGTGATCTTCGGGCACGCGAAGGACGGCAATGTGCACTTCCTGCTCAGCGAGCGCTTCGACGATCCGGAGAGCCTGGCGCGCTACCGCCGCTTCACCGACGATCTCGTCGATCTCGTGCTCGGGCAGGGCGGGTCGCTGAAGGCCGAGCACGGCACGGGGCGCATCATGGCACCGTTCGTGCGTCGGCAGTATGGCGACCGGCTCACCGACATGATGTGGGAGATCAAGAGGCTGATCGATCCCTCCGGCATCCTCAACCCCGGCGTCGTGCTCTCGGACGACCCGGAGTCGTATCTGCACCACCTCAAGCGCGTGCCGACCGTGGAGGCCGAGGTCGATCGCTGCGTGGAGTGCGGGTACTGCGAGCCGACGTGCCCCAGCAAAGACCTCACGCTCACGCCGCGGCAGCGCATCGTGCTGCGCCGCGACATGGCCTGGGCCGAGGAGACCGGAGACCAGGCACTGTTGAAGGACCTGCGCGCCGAGTACGACTATGACGGCGTGCAGACCTGCGCAGTCGACGGCATGTGTGCCGTGGCGTGCCCTGTCGACATCAATACCGGCGACCTCGTGCGCCGACTGCGAGCCGAGGAGGCCTCGAAGGTCGAAGACGACCTGTGGGACGTCGCGGCGAAGAACTGGGGCGCGGTCACGCGTCTCGGCGGTGTCGCGCTCACCGTGGCGGAAGCGCTGCCTGCGCCGCTCGTGCGCGGAGTGACGACGGTGGGACGCGCCGTGCTCGGCACCGACACGGTGCCCGAGTATGACGCCGGCCTCCCCCGCGGCGGATCGAAGGCGCCGAAGCCGTCGGCGCCTGCCGACGCGCAGGCGGTGTTCTTTGGCGCCTGCATCGGCACGATGTTCGGGGCCGAAGGCGAGGGGGTGGGGTCGCGGGATGCCCTGCGCCGGTTGCTCGATCGCGCGGGTATCCCTGTTGTCGTCCCCGATGATGCGGGCGGGTTGTGCTGCGGTACCCCGTGGAAGTCGAAGGGTCACCTGTCGGGGTACGAGCGGATGACCGATCGGGTGCTGTCCTCGCTGTGGCAGGCGAGCAGGGCCGGCGAGCTGCCGGTAGTGTGTGATGCCGCCTCATGCACCGAGGGGCTGCACGTGATGCTCGCGAAGGCCGCCGCAGCGCATCCGGAGTACGCCGGACTGCGCATCGACGACGCCACCACCTTCGTCGCCCGTGAGGTGCTGCCGCGGCTGACGGTGCGCGAGAAGATCGCCAGCGTCGCCGTGCATCCGACATGCTCGACCACGGCCCTGGGGGCGACCGGTGCGCTGACGGCGATCGCCTCGGCCGTCGCCGAGGAGGTGTTCGTCCCTGAAGGGTGGGGATGCTGCGCCTTCGCCGGCGACCGCGGCATGCTGCATCCGGAGCTCACCGCCAGCGCCACCGCGGTGGAGTCGGCGGAGGTCATCAGCGCGGATGCCGCACGCGCCGGCTTCGGCGCGTTCGTCTCAGCGAATCGCACGTGCGAGATCGGCATGAGCCGTGCCACGGGCAAGCGCTACCGGCACGTCGTGGAGGTGCTGGAGGAGCTCACCCGCGGGTGAGGTCATCATCTGCCCGCCGGGGGCAGCACACGGCCGCGGTCCCGGGAGACTCGGCGACGAAAGCCGCGAAACACGGGTTCCGTCTCGTCGCGTTCCTCGTGCGTGGCGATGCGGAACGCGCCGGCCGAGGACACATCCACCTCGCGCCTCCCCTGTCCCCGCGTGGCCCGCAGGCTGGCGACGATCGATGCCGTGATGATCGTCGCGACGACGGCGAGGCTGACGGTGGTCGGGATGTAGAACACGTCCAGGAGGAGCATCTTGATTCCCACCCAGATGAGCACGAATGACAGTCCGACCTTCAGATACACGAAGCGGTGGATGAGGTCGGCGAGCAGGAAGTACATCGCCCGCAGGCCGAGGATCGCGAACGCGTTGGCGGTGAAGACAAGGAATGGCTCGCTCGTCACTGCGAAGATCGCGGGGATCGAATCGACAGCGAAGACGATGTCAGTGACTTCGACAAGCACCAGCACCGCCAGCAGCGGAGTCGCGACGACGACGCCGGCCCGACGGATGAGAAACGTCTGCCCGTAGTACGCGTCGGTCATGGGGACAAACCGGCGGAACACCGTGAGGACCCTGGACTTCTCAGGCTCGATGTGCGCGTCTCGCGAGCGGAACATCCGCCATCCGGTGTAGATCAGGAAAGCGGCGAAGACATAGAGGACCCAGGAGAAGTTCTCGATCAGTGCCGCTCCGGCAGCGATGAAGAGCCCACGGAACAGCAAGGCCCCGACCACGCCCAGGAAGAGCACCCGATGCTGGTAGGCGCGCGGCACTCCGAAGGCGGCGAAGATGATCGCCCACACGAACACGTTGTCGACCGCGAGTGACTTCTCGATGAGATATCCGGCGAAGTACTGCTGCCCGAACTCGGCTCCCCACAACCACCAGACGACCACGCCGAACGAGACACCGAGGGCGACCCAGACAGCCGACCAGGCGACCGCTTCACGCACCTTGATCACGTGCGCAGTGCGGTGCGCCACCAGGTCGACGGCGAGCATCACCAGAATGACGCCCAGAACGGCGAACCACGCCCACAGCGGGACAGACATGACAAAGACCTCCACGAAACATCGTGAAGGTCTCATCGGCCTTGCGGCCCTGCGCACCGGATCCCGCGGCGGGAACGTACTGACGATGCGGAGCGAGGATTACTCCCCTTCTTCATCTATGAAACATGAGAAGTACACTTCACGTCAAATCGATCGCTCTCCGACGGTGCGTACGAGGTCACCGCACGTCTCGCAGCGCGCGGATGAGTTCGCCGACGGTGTGCCCAGCGTTGGAGGGATGCCGGAGTGGCCGATCGGGGTGCAGCACATAGTGATTGCGGCGACCCCGCTTCTCCCGCTCCAGATACCCCGCTTCCTCCAGGTCGCCCAGGATCGTCATCGCCGAGCGCGGGGTGATTCCCACGGTCGCGGCGATGTCCTTCACAGCAGAGTCCTGGTTCTGCGCAATGGCCAACAGGACATGAGCGTGATGAGTGAGGAACGTCCATCCGGCCATGCCACCATCCTCACGCCGAAAACGGCCAACCGCACACGACGTGCGATGATCCGAAGGACGTGCAGACCACGTGCCGTTTTCCAGAGCCGACTACGGGACTCGAACCCGTAACCCCCGTATTACAAGTACGGTGCGCTACCAATTGCGCCAAGTCGGCGTGCTGCGCGTTCGATCCGGCTGAATGCGCATCCTCGAGTCTAGAGCGTCCGCCGGTCCACTCCCGCCCATCGTCTCCCACCGCGACGACGACGTCGGCGCTCGACGCTAGCCTGAGACCTCCTCGGCCGGAGGAAGGGTCCCTGTCGTGGGTACGAACAAGCGCTATGCGGAGCGCGTCGATCAGGCGATGGATGAGCGGATCATCGAGCGGTTCGTGCAGACCGCCGGCCCGCTGCAGAGCCTCACCCCGGAGGAGCTGCAGCTCGATCGGGTGCCGATGACGGTCTACCCGGCCGGTGTGCAGGCACAGGTGGTCGCGTGGGTGCGCTTCGGGCCGCAGCACACACAGGTGCGCGCCCGAGTGGTGCGGTCGACGGAGAAGGCCGCCGGCATCGAGTTCGCCGTACGTGGCACGACCTACCGATGCTGGGTGTGGGGCAATGCCGTCACACTGGCGTGAGCGTGAATGGGCACGGCCGCGCCGGCCGCGGCGCCTACTTCTTCGGCGTCTCGGTCGCCTTCGGGGTCGCGGTGCCCTCAGGGGTGGGCGTCGGCGTCGGGGTGCCGAAGTAGGCCTCGCTCGCGGTGGTGAGGACGAACTGCGAGAACTCGCTCGCGTCCTTCATCGAGCCCACGTACACCTCACCGTCGACGAGGATCATCGGCGAGCCGTTCAGCTTCAGGTCATCGGTACCCGGCAGCGGGCCCTCAAGAGCACGCGCCGTGGCATCCTTCGCCCACGAGACGAAGTCCTGGTCCTCGATGCACGAGCGCACCTTGGCGCCATCCTCGACACCCACGGCGATCGCGAGGTCGGCGAGGTCGGCATCGCTGTGGCCGTCGCTGTCGGCAGCCGGCTGGGCGCTGAGCAGTTCGTGGTTGTAGTCGAAGAACTGGGCGGGCGAGTACGTGGCGACACACGCGGCGGCAGCGGCCGCGCGCAGCGAGTACTTCGTGCCGTTCGAGTTGGCCGTCAGCAGCGCCACCGGGTGGTAGGTGACGGTGACCGCGCCTTCGTTGATCCATCCCGCGAGCTGGCGTGCGTTGGCCGCCTCGAACTCGGCGGCACCGGTGGAGAGGTAGTCGACATAGATGTGGATGTCGATCGTGCCCTCTTCGGCCGTGGGCTCGGGCGTCGGCGAGGCGGTGGTGCCAGCTTCGGTCGGCGCGGGAGTTTCGATGGGCTCGTCGGCCGTTTCGGCGATGGCGACATCGGTGACGGTCACGCCGTCGGCGTCCATCCCTCGCGGCGTCATCGTCGGCTGCGACAGCGACGACGAGACGGCCAGGGCGACAGCCGTGCCGACCGAGCCGATCGCCACGACGGCGATGATGATCCTGCGCATCAGGCGCGCCCTGGACTGCTTGGCGTGCACCTGCTGCGCCTTCTCCCGCACGGCCTCACGCGAGTTGCGGCCAGCAGGGACGTTCGGCGTTTCGTCGCTCGACATCGTTCCTCTTGAAGATCAGGCGGGGATGGGTGGCCCCGCGGCCGCGATGAGCGCGGCACCTCGACGATGCTAACGAGACTGCCTGAGAAATCCCCAGATAGACCCTGCCCTGAAGCCGGGTTCTCATGCCATACTGGCCGTGGCCCGATGGCGGGCCCCGGTGGGGAGACCCACCGCTTCCATCACAACGGATCGTCCGGCACGTACCTGCCGGTGAAGGAGAAACAACAATGGCATCTGTCACCTTTGACCAGGCCAGCCGCATCTACCCCGGCGCCACGCGTGCCTCGGTCGACAAGATCAACCTCGAGATCGCAGATGGCGAATTCCTGGTTCTCGTCGGCCCCTCGGGTTGCGGAAAGTCCACGACGCTCCGGATGCTCGCCGGCCTCGAAGAGGTCAACGAGGGCCGCATCCTCATTGGCGACCGCGACGTCACCGATGTGCCGCCGAAGGACCGCGACATCGCGATGGTCTTCCAGAACTACGCCCTCTACCCGCACATGACGGTCGCCGAGAACATGGGCTTCGCGCTCAAGATCGCCGGCGTCAGCAAGGAAGAGCGTGCCGCTCGCGTGCTCGAGGCAGCCAAGCTCCTCGACCTCGAGCCCTACCTGAACCGCAAGCCGAAGGCCCTCTCGGGTGGTCAGCGTCAGCGCGTCGCGATGGGTCGCGCCATCGTCCGCCAGCCGCAGGTGTTCCTCATGGACGAGCCGCTGTCGAACCTCGACGCCAAGCTCCGCGTGCAGACCCGCACCCAGATCGCCTCGCTGCAGCGCCGCCTGGGCGTCACCACGGTCTACGTCACCCACGACCAGACCGAGGCGCTGACCATGGGCGACCGCATCGCGGTGCTCAAGGACGGCCTCCTGCAGCAGGTCGGCAGCCCGCGTGACCTGTACGAGAAGCCCAGCAACGTCTTCGTCGCCGGCTTCATCGGTTCGCCCGCGATGAACCTGTTCACCGCCGACCTCGCCGACACGGGTGTGCGCTTCGGCTCGGAGATCGTGCCGCTCGACCGCGACACGCTCGCTCGTGCCGAGGGCAACCAGATCACCGTGGGTGTGCGCCCCGAGGACATCACGGTCGGCCCCGCCGACGGTCGTGGCCTCTCGGTCGTCGTCGACCTCGTCGAAGAGCTCGGTGCCGACGGCTACCTCTACGGTCACGCGGAGATCGGTGGCAAGCGCACCGACATCGTCGCGCGCGTCGATGGCCGCAACCACCCCAACGCGGGTGAGACCGTCACCCTGGCCGCGAACCCGGGCCACGTGCACGCGTTCCACGCTGAGACCGGTGAGCGCCTGAACGAGACCGTCGTTTCGGCCTGACAGACACACACCGACGCGGCGCGGTCGACCTTCTCTGGTCGCCCGCGCCGCGTCCGTCTTTCGGAGGTATCCATGCAGGATGCGCTGCGCATCACAGCCAGCACGGTCGACCCGGCTCTGCTCTCGTTGCCGTGGTCCACTCCCCTGGGGTCGTGGCCGTCCGAGCACATCGTGTCGCTGCCCAAGGGTCTCTCGCGGCACCTCGTCCGGTTCGCGGATCTCTCCGGTCGGGTGATCGCCGTCAAGGAGACCACGGAGGAGATGGCCCGGCGCGAGTACCACATGCTCGGCAACCTCGCCCGTCTTGATGTGCCCTGCGTCAGCCGCGTGGCGGTGATCGCCGGGCGTGTGGATGCCGATGGCGAACCGCTGCCTGCAGCCCTGGTGACCTCACACCTGCGCTTCTCGATGCCCTACCGGGCACTGTTCACCCGGGTGCTGCGCCCTGACACCGCGACGCGCCTGGTGGATGCCCTGGCCCTGCTGCTCGTGCGTCTGCACAATGTCGGCTTCTACTGGGGCGATGTATCGCTCTCGAACGCGCTGTTCCGCCGTGACGCGGGCGCCTTCGCGGCGTACCTCGTCGACGCCGAAACGGGCGAGCTGCACGAGGAAGGCCTCACCGACGGGCAGCGCGCCTATGACCTCGACATCGCCCGCACGAACATCGCCGGCGAGATCATGGACCTCGCCGCTGGCGGCCGCCTCGAGCACGGGGTGGATGCGGTCGGCATCGCCGACGGCATCGTCTCGGCGTACCGGTCGCTGTGGGCGGCGCTGACCGCCGAAGAGACCTTCGCGGCCGATGAGGCGTGGCGCATCACTGAGCGGGTGGAGCAGCTGAACGCGCTGGGCTTCGACATCGACGAGATGGCGATGCGTACGACCGCTGACGGCACCGAGGTGCACATCCAGCCGAAGGTGGTGGATGCCGGTCACCACCAGCGCCGACTCATCCGCCTCACCGGGCTCGATGTCGAGGAGAACCAGGCGCGCCGCCTGCTGAACGACCTCGACGAGTTCCGTGCCCGCTCGACCAAAGACATGCCCGACGAAGAGATGTACGCGCACGAATGGCTGACCCGCCAGTTCGAACCCGTCGTGAGGGCGATCCCCTACGACTTGCGCGCAAAGCTCGAGCCGGCCGAGGTGTACCACCAGGTGCTCGAGCACCGCTGGTACCTGTCGCAGGCGCAGGGGCGGGCCGTGCCGCTGGCCGAGGTACTCACGAGCTACATCAACGATGTGCTGCGGCACCGCCGCGATGAGGCGACCATCATGGGTCCCCCCACCGAGACGATGAGCCTGCCGGTGATCACCAGCGAGCTCGACCTGACGGACGACACAGGCGAGGTCGACTGGCGCGACCTCGTCTGAGCGTCCGCGTGCCGGTCAGTAGCCGACGGTGAAGCGTCCGCGGCGGTGCTTCGGGTGCTCGATCTCGTCGATCACGGCGATCGCGAAGTCGGCGCCGGAGATCGTGGAGTTGCCGTCGGCATCCCGCACGACCACGTCGCCACCGTCGCGGTAGCTGCCGGTGCGCTCACCCTCGGCCCACGGCCCGAAGACCTCGGCCGGGTGCACGAAGAACCAGTCCAGTCCCTCGCTGGACTTCTCGAGCATCTCGAGAGAGTCGATGCCGACCTGCGCCTCGTGCTTGTACTCCTCCGGGAAGTCCTGATCGAACAGACGCGGGCCGCCAGGGGCGACGAGGCTGCCACCGGCGCCACCGACGACGCCGAGACGGGTGTACGTGCCGGTGAGGTCACCGATGAGGTTGTCCAGCACGCCGAGCACGCTATCGCTCATATCGCCCCGAGGCGACAGCGACGACACCACAGCGTCAGCGCCCGCCATGGGACCTGCGAGAGCGGCCGCGTCACGGACATCCGCCTGCTCATAGTTCACACCACTGATCGGATCGGTGGGCTCAGAACGCGAGATCACGACGACATCGTGTCCCCGGTTCACCGCCTCACGAGCGATATGTGCGCCGGCGTAGCCGGTTCCTCCGATAACAACGATGCGAGCCATGTGCGTCCTTCCGTACGATTTCGTGCAGGTTCACAGTCCCCAAGAACGACGGCCGAGCGACTATTCCCGATCTGACCGGATTCGCTCGGTATTACTTCTTCGCGATTACTTCTTCGCGCCGCGCGCGGTGGAGACCTGGTAGAGCGCGACGGATGCAGCGATTCCGGCGTTCAGCGACTCGGTCACCGACGAGATCGGGATCGAGACGATCTGGTCACAGGTCTCCGTGACCAGGCGTGAGAGTCCCTTGCCCTCAGAACCGACGACGATGACGACGGGGCGGTCGGCCAGTTGCAGGTCGGGCAGCGAGACGTCGCCATCGCCGTCGAGGCCGAGCACGAAGACGCCCTGCTTCTTGAACTCCTTGAGCTGGGTGGTGAGGTTCGACGCGAGCGCGACGGGCACCCGGGCCGCGGCCCCCGCACTCGTCTTCCACGCCGCCGAGTTCACGCTCGCGGAGCGGCGCTGCGGCAGGATGATGCCGTGCCCGCCGAACGCCCCGGTGGAGCGGATGATCGCGCCGAGGTTGCGCGGATCGGTGATGCCGTCCAGCGCGACGAACAGGGGAACCTCGCCGCGGTCGATGACCTGCTCGAGCAAGTCCTGCGGGTGGGCGTACTCGTACGGCGGCACCTTGATCGCCACGCCCTGGTGCACGCCGTCGAAGCCCGCCATGCGGTCGAGCTCCTGGCGCGTGACTTCAAGCACCGGGATGTCGCGGTGCCGCGCGATCGCGAGCATCTCCTTGACGCGGTCGTCCATCTCCACGCGCTGAGCGATGTAGAACGCCGTCGCCGGGATCTTCGCGCGCAGCGCTTCGAGCACCGAGTTGCGGCCGGTCACGAACTCCGTGTCGTTCGCGGCATCCTTCGACCCGCGCGTGGACCGGTTGGGGTTCGACCCCGACGAGGTGCGCTGGCCGGGCTTACCCTTGCCGCCGGCCGCCGCGTACCGCTCTTGGGCAGCCTTGCGCTTGCCGGCGGGGTGCCAGGCGCGGTCTTCGGCCTTCGGGGTCGGCCCGCGACCCTCGAGCGAGCGCCGGTTCTTGCCGCCGCTGCCCTTGGTGGGGCCCTTCTTGCCCTTGCCCGCTGAGGGGTTACCTGGCTTAGCCATCGATACTCCAATGTGTTCCGTCCGGAGTGTCCTCCAGAGTGATTCCGGCCGCGGCGACAGCATCCCGGATGCGGTCTGCGGCGGCCCAGTCCTTGTCAGCGCGCGCCTGCGCGCGCTGCGCGATGAGCGTCTGCACGAGCGTGTCAAGCGCGGATGCCAGCTGATCGGCACCCTGCCCCTCGGCAGCCTCTGCTTCGTCGAGGCCGAGCACGGCGGTCATCGCGAACACCGCACGCCCCGCTTCCAGCCCCGCCGCGAGGTCGCCGGCGTCGAGCGCGGTGTTGGCGGCGCGCACCGTCTCATGCACCACGCCGAGCGCCTGCGGCACGCCGAGGTCGTCGTCCATGGCGGTGACGAACGCCGCGGGCAGCTCCGCCGGCATGAGCGCCGCCGGATCGGAACCCGAGGCGCGCAGGACGCGCTGGCGCAACGAACGGATGCGACCGAGCGCGGCCTCCGCCTCCGCCCAGGACGAGTCCGACAGGTCCAGGCTCGATCGGTAGTGTGCGGCGGCGAGCGCGTAGCGCACGACGAGCGGCTCGTGCTCGGCGAGCACGTCGCGCGCGAGCGTGAAGTTGCCCAGCGATTTCGACATCTTCTGCCCGTCGACGTTCACCAGACCGTTGTGCACCCAGTACTGCGCGAACCCGTCACCGGCCGCCGTGGACTGCGCGAGCTCGTTCTCGTGGTGCGGAAAACGCAGGTCGAGTCCGCCACCGTGGATGTCGAACTCGGCGCCGAGGTAGCGCTTGGCCATGGCCGAGCACTCGATGTGCCAGCCGGGCCGGCCGTCACCCCAGGGAGATGCCCAGGTGGCATCCGCAGGTTCATCCGCCTTGGCGCCCTTCCACAGGGCGAAGTCCTGCGGGTTGCGCTTGCCGCGGGGGTCGGCGTCGGCGGCGGGCTCCATGGCATCCAACGACTGATTCGTCAGCTCGCCGTATGCCGGCCACGACCGCACGTCGAAGTAGACATCGCCCGAGCCGTCTGGTGCCGGGTAGGCGTGACCGCGCTCGATGAGAGTCGCGATGATCTCCTGCATCTGCGGGATCGACGCGGTCGCGCGCGGCTCATAGGTGGGGGGACGGATGCCGACGGCGGCATACGCCGCCGCGAACTCCTGCTCCATGCGGTACGCGAGCGCCCACCAGGGCTCAGTGTCGGTAGCGTTCGCGAGCACCTTGTCGTCGATGTCGGTGACATTGCGCACGAAGGTGACGCGACCGTAGCGGTGTGCGAGCCAGCGGCGCAGCAGGTCGAAGCTCAGCGCGGCGCGGACATGTCCGATGTGGGGGCCGGACTGCACGGTGGGTCCGCAGACGTACATCGTCACGTTCGAGGAATCGAGCGGTTCGAAGTCGCGCAGCGCCTTGGCGCGCGTGTCATAGAGGCGGATCGTCACCGCACAAGACTACCGGGGACGGCTGGATGCCGATCGGTCAGTCGGCAGGCACGATCAGGGCGACCGCCGTCACGGCGATCCCCTCCCCGCGCCCGGGGAAGCCGAGCCCGTCTGTGGTGGTGGCCGCGACCGAGACGGTCGCGCCGCCGAGGGCCGCCGACAGGGCGCGCTCGGCTTCAGCCCGCCGGGGGCTGAAGCGCGGCGAGTTGCCCTGGAACTGGACCGACACGTTGCCGATCACGAAGCCGGCCTCGGCCAGCATCTGGGCCGTACTGGCGAGGAAGACCTCGGCGTGGGCGCCGGCATACTCGGGGTGCGCGGTGCCGAAGTGCTGGCCGATGTCTCCGAGGCCCGCTGCCCCGAGCAGAGCGTCGACGATCGCGTGCGCGACGGCATCGCCATCGGAGTGCCCCGACAGCGGTCGCTCCCCTGGCCACTCGAGGCCCGCCAACCACAGGTTTCCCTCGCCGCCGAAGGCGTGCACATCGGTGCCGACCCCGACGCGCGGCAGGCGCGGGGCGGGAGTCTCCGCGTGCGACACGGGTGCCGCGGCATCCAGCAGACGCCGGGCACGGTCGAGGTCAGCGGGCGTGGTGATCTTGAACGCGCGCTCGTCGCCGGCTACATGCCGCACGGGCAGATCTGCCGCCGCGAAGAGGGCGGCATCGTCGGTGTACTCCTCGCCGGCATCCGCCGCGACGGCGTACGCCTGCTCGAGCAGGGCCCGCGGGAACCCTTGCGGGGTCTGTGCGGCGGCGAGCTCACTGCGGTCGACCGGGCCGACCACCGCGTCCCCGTCGACACGCTTGAGGGTGTCGACCACGGGCAGCGCGGGGATGACACCGGTACCCGCATCAACAGCATCCGCCACCGCATCGATCAAGGCGGGAGGGGTGAGCGCCCTGGCCGCGTCATGCACGAGCACCGTGGTGACATCGCCCCACAGCGCGCGCAACCCGGCAGCCACGGACTGCTGACGGGTCTCACCGCCGGTGACCACCCGGCCGAGTTCGTGACGGTCCCCCGCGGCCGCGCGGAGTTCCGCTTCGGCATCCCCTTCGAATCCGGCGGGAGCGACGACGATGACCTGCATCGGAGCGGCGGCGAAGATGCCGTCCAGCGCGTGGCGCAGCACGGAGCGCGCGTCGATGCCGACGAACGCCTTGGGCGCGTCAGCGCCCAAGCGCGTGCCGGAGCCGGCGGCGACGACGATGATCGCGGTGGTGGGGACGGGCAGCACAGTCACGCTGACACGTTATCGCCCGAAACAGAGGAAGGGCGGATGCCGCAGCATCCGCCCTTCCTCGAAGACTTCACGTCAGGAAGCGAGCACCTCGTCGAGAAGCGCCCCCGCCTTGTCCTCGTCGATCTTCTCGGCGAGCGCCAGCTCGGAGACGAGGATCTGGCGAGCCTTGGCCAGCATCCGCTTCTCTCCGGCCGACAGGCCACGGTCCTGATCGCGGCGCCACAGGTCGCGCACGACTTCGCTGACCTTGATCACATCACCCGAGGCGAGCTTCTCGAGGTTCGCCTTGTAGCGACGCGACCAGTTGGTCGGCTCCTCGGTGAAGGGGGCACGCAGCACCTCGAACACGTGGTCGAGGCCCTCCTTGCCGATCACGTCGCGGACGCCGACCAGGTCGACGTTCTCAGCGGGCACCTCGATGATCAGGTCACCCTGGGTGACGTTGAGCTTCAGGTACTTCTTCGTCTCGCCCTTGATGACGCGATCCTTGACCTCGATGATGGTCGCCGCGCCGTGGTGCGGATAGACGACGGTTTCGCCAACCTCAAAAAGCATAAAAACGGGTCCTTTCGGCAAGTTCCAGGATACCACAGGCGACATGCACTAAGGTTCGCGCCGATGGCATCCCGGCCAGCCTGCGGCGACCCACTAGACTGTTGCACGACAACCGTCGCACCTCAGGAGGATCCGTGAACTCGCGCCTTGCTGCGTCCGTCGCTCCCCGGCTCGTCGCCACCGCCGCTCTGGGCGCCGCCATCGTCTTTGGCGCAACCGGCTGCACCTTCATGACGCACCAGGCGACCACCAACGTCTACCCCGCCTCCGACGGCGTGAACGTCGAGACGACCGGTGGTCCCGTTGAGGTTCGCAACGCGATGGTGATCGCCACCGAAGACGGCTCGGCCGGTAACTTCGTGGCCGCGCTGATCAACCCGACCGCCGATGACGCCGAGCTGGTCATCGAGGTCGACGGCACCGCGGTTGACGTGATCGACGTGCCCGCCGGCGAGTCGCTCAGCCTGGGCGCCAACGAAGAGCCGCTGCTCATCGACAACCTCGATGTGCTGCCCGGCGCCACGGTCGAGATGTACTTCTCGTCCGGCGATGCAGGTTCCGACGTCGAGGTGCCCGTGCTCGACGGCACGCTGCCCTACTACGCCGACCTCACGCCCGAAGAAGAAGTGGTCGTCGAGAGCGAATGAGTTTTCCCGCCCGAGGGCGGATGCACGAGGAGGCCGGTCCCGTTCGGGGCCGGCCTCCTCTGCGTGCTGCGAGTCTCAGCCCTCGAAGCGGTAACCGAGACCTCGTACGGTGACGAGCATGACCGGGTCCGAGGGGTTCTGCTCGATGCGCGAGCGGATGCGCTTGATGTGCACGTCCAGCGTCTTGGTGTCGCCGAAGTAGTCGCTCCCCCAGACGCGGTCGATGAGCTGGCCGCGGGTCAGCACGCGCCCGGCGTTGCGCATGAGCACTTCGAGCAGTTCGAACTCCTTGAGCGGCATGTTGATCTCCGACCCGTCGACGGCCACGGTGTGCCGGTCGATGTCGAGCACGACGCGGCCGCCCTCGAGCACCCGCTCATCGATCTCGGCCTCGGCCTGCACGACCCGCCGCAGCACCGCACGCATGCGGGCGAGCAGCTCACGCGAGGAGTACGGCTTGGTGATGTAGTCGTCGGCGCCCAGCTCCAGCCCCACGACGATGTCGACCTCGGAGTCCTTGGCGGTGAGCATGATGATCGGTACCGCCGAGCCCTGACGGATCTGCCGGCACACCTCGGTACCCGGCATCCCCGGGAGCATGAGGTCGAGCAGCACGATGTCGGCGCCGCGCTCACGGAACGCCCCGAGCGCGCCGGGTCCGTCCTCGGCGATCTCGACCTCGTACCCCTCCCGTCGCAGCAGGTACGCGAGCGGGTCGGCGAGGTCGGGTTCGTCTTCGACGAGCAGGATGCGAGTCATGCGAGCTCTCCGTTTCGCGCGCGGTCGACGGCGGCCGCCTTCTGCGCGCGTTTCTTCTTCTTCTTGGACTTCTTCGAGACGGCGTCATCGGCGTCGGGGGCGGCGGTGATGGGGAGCCGGATGGTGAAGGTCGAGCCGCGTCCAGGGCGCGACCACAGCCGTACCTCACCCCCGTGGCGCTGAGTGGCGTGCTTGACGATCGAGAGACCGAGGCCCGTGCCACCGGTGCGCCGCGAGCGCGCCTCGTCGGCGCGGTAGAACCGCTCGAACACCCGCTCGCGGTCGGCCTCCGAGATGCCGATGCCCTGGTCGGTGACGGCGATCTCGACGACGTCGCCGTCGGCCTTGACACCGACGCCCACGCGCGAACCCTTGGGCGAGTACGCGATCGCGTTGGCGATGAGGTTGCCGACCGCCTCGATGAGGATCTGCCCGTCGCCGCGCACCCAGACGCCGCGGTCTCCGCCGCGCGTGAGTTCGACCCCGGCAGAGTCGGCCTGGACCGCGTGCCCCTCGATCGAGGCGGCGACGATCTCATCGATTGCGACTGCGCCCACCTCGGCGAGACTCTCGGCCGCTTGCAGCCGGGAGAGGGTCATGATGCGTCCGGTGAGCTGCCCGAGCCGGGAGGCCTCGGCGGAGATGCGAGAGGCGAAGATGCGCACCTGGTCGGGGTCGTCGGCGGCGGAATCGATCGCCTCGGCGAGCAGACTGACTGCCCCGACCGGCGTCTTGAGTTCGTGACTGGTGTTGGCCACGAAGTCGGTGCGCATCTGGTCGAGGCGTTCGCGTTCGGTGACGTCGCGGATGATGAGCAGGCTCAGCTGCGGGCTGATCACGCTGGCCCTGGCCGAGACGAGCCGGGGGTCGAGTGTGACACCGCGGGTGATGCGCAGGGTTTCGGAGACGCTGCCGCCTGCGGCGCGAACGCGGCGCACCAGAGTGCGCAGCTCGGAGTTCTCGAGCGCCGCCCCGGTCGTGATGCCGAAGCCGGTGGCGGCCTGCGAGACGGCGACGACCAGCCCCGAGGCATCCAGCACGCACGCCGCGTCGTCCATGCCCGCGAGCACGTCAGTGACTCCCTGCGGAATCTGCGTCGAGACCTCGTCGGCGAAGCGCGAGCGGGCGCGATAGGCCCACACCATCAACAGGGTGACGCCGACGCCGATGAGCAGACCCAGGGCGAGAGCGATCAACGCGATGTGCGGTGAGGGCATGTTCCTAAGCGTAGGGGGCGTTCGGCCGCCGCTCAGTGTCGAAAGCGGGGTCTGCGAGACGGCGCGGGCTAGTATTCACGTTTCAGGCACCGTTCGTTAACCTTCGACGAACACAATCGGTATCAGTCCGCGCCACAGCTGCGCGCGTCCGATGCGGCGACAGCGCCGAGCCCCGACGAAAGGTTGCGCCGACATGCGCGAAGTCTTCCACCAGTCCCTTGAGGACCTCCAGTCGCGTCTGGTCGAGATCTCCGACCTCGTGACCGTCGCGATCGAGAAGGCGACCCGGGCCTTCGCCGAGAGCGATGTGGCTCTGGCCGAGGAGGTCATCGCCGACGACGCGCAGATCGATGCGATGGCCTTGCGCCTCGACGAGGCCGCCATCGAGATCCTCGCTCGCCAGCAGCCGGTCGCCCGCGACCTGCGCATCGTGATCACGGCCCTGCGCGTCAGCGCCTCGCTCGAGCGCATGGGCGACATGGCCGAGCACATTGCCCAGCTCGCGCGTCTGCGCTTCCCCGAGAGGGCCATCCCCAAGGGCCTGAAGGGCACCTTCCGCCGGATGGGCGAGCTGGATGTGGAGATCTCCCGCACCCTTGGCGACCTGCTGCGCACGCAGGACCTGCGCTTCGCCGACGCGATCCGCAACGCGGATGACGACGTCGACGAGCTGCACGCGAGCGTGTTCGAGAAGGTGCTCTCCGACAACTGGAAGGGTGAGGCCACCGCGACCGTCGACGCCACCCTGGCCAGCCGCTACCACGAGCGCTTCGCCGACCACGCGGTCGCCGTGGCGAAGAAGGTCGTCTACCTCGCCACCGGTGACTGGACGGTCGCCGAAGAGGACATCGCCCTCGCCGCATCCGCACAGGACGACGCCGGAGCCTGACCCGCCTGTCGAAGGCCGCCGAGACCCCGCTTTACCGCCGAGACCCCCAGGTGCAGACGTCTGCACCTGGGGGTCTCGGCGGTAGCTGGGGGTGTCGGCGAGGGGTTACTTCTTGCCCTGCGCGGCGACGGCGGCAGCGCCGGCGGCGGCGGCCTCCGGGTCGAGGTACCGGCCGGGGCCGAGCGGGACGTTGTTCTCGTCGAGCTCGTAGACCAGCGGGATGCCGGTGGGGATGTTCAGCTCGGCGATGTCGTCGTCGCTGATGCCCTCAAGGTGCTTGACCAGGCCGCGCAGCGAGTTGCCGTGCGCGGTGACGAGCACGGTCTTGCCGGCCTCGAGGTCGGGCACGATCTCGTCTTCCCAGTAGGGCAGCAGACGGTCGATGACGAGCTTGAGCGACTCGGTGAGCGGAACCTCACCGTCGATGCCCACGTAGCGGGGGTCATCGACCTGGCTGAACTCGCTGTCAGCGGCGATGGGGGGCGGCGGCACGTCGAACGAACGACGCCACAGCTGGAACTGCTCGGGGCCGTACTCGGCGAGGGTCTCGGCCTTGTCCTTGCCCTGCAGGGCACCGTAGTGACGCTCGTTGAGGCGCCACGTGCGCTTGACGGGAATCCACAGCCGGTCGGCCGAGTCCAGGGCGATGTTCGCCGTCTGGATCGCGCGGCTCAGCAGCGAGGTGTGCAGCACATCAGGCAGGATGCCCGACTCGGCGAGCAGCTCGCCGCCGCGGTTCGCCTCTGCCTTGCCCTTCTCGGTGAGGCGGACATCCACCCAACCGGTGAAGAGGTTCAGTTCGTTCCACTCGCTCTGGCCGTGGCGGAGCAGGATGAGGGTGCGCTTCGCAGTCATGCGCCCAGTTTACGGGCGGCCGGGTCGCGTCTGCTGGGGCAGGATGGTCACATGACGTCATCGCCCCTCGGTCACCCCACCAGGGGCACGACGGGCACCAACCGGCTGCGACGCAATGACCGGTGGATCGCGGCGAGCGCAGCCTTCCGTCGGGCATCCGATCCGCTCGTCGTCGACCTCGGTTACGGCGCGAGCGGGGTGACCGCCTTCGAACTCGCGGCGCGGCTGGTGCGGGTGCGGGCGGATGCCGCGGTGCACGGCTTCGAACTCGATCCCGAGCGGGTCGCGACCGCGAACGCCCAGCTCGTCGAGGTGCGCGCGGGCGAGACATCCTTTCCCGCGGACCTGCCCGTGTCGTTCTCGCGCGGCGGGTTTGAAGTGCCGCTGACCGGCGGACGGCGCCCTGCCGTGATCCGCGCGATGAACGTGCTGCGGCAGTACGACGAGGCGGATGTCGCGGATGCGTGGGGGCGGATGACGGCGCGCCTCGCGCCCGGCGGGATGCTGTTCGAGGGCACGTGCGACGAGATCGGACGCATCGCCTCGTGGGTCGACGTGGATGCCACCGGCGCACCGCAGCGCTTCACGATCTCGCTGCGCTTGGCCGCCCTCGAGCGACCCGGCATCGTCGCCGAACGCCTGCCGAAGGCTCTCATTCACCGCAACGTCCCCGGCGAACGCGTGTATGACCTGCTCGTGGCACTCGACCGGGAATGGGAACGCGCCGCTCCCCTGTCGACGTTCGGGCCGAGCCAGCGCTTCATCGCTGCCGTCACGGCACTGCGCGATCAGGGGGTGCCCGTGCAGGGCGACCGTCGCCGGTGGCGTCTGGGCGAGCTCACGGTGCCGTGGGATGCCGTCGCTCCGGCATCCTGACCACCCATCCCCCTAGACGGGTGCGTGAGGGGGTCAGCCGCGGTGGCGCGGGTCTTCGCCGGCGGGGCGCCGCGACAGGCGCGTGAGACGGGGAACGTCGGCGGTCGCGCCGGCATCCGCGGGGACGATCACCTGCTGGCCAGCGGCGATGTCGACGTCCCCGGCGCGCACGATGAGGTCACCTGCGGGCGCACGGCGCGACAGGATGGCGAGCGCGATCGGACCGTCCTCGTAGTGCCGGGCCACCGAGGTCACCCGACCCACCTCGGCGTCGCCGGCGAAGACGGCATCGCCAGGAGAGGGCAGCACGTCGTCGCTGCCGTCGAGCTGCAGCAGCGCGATGCGGCGCGGCGGATGCCCCAGGTTGTGCACCTTCGCGACCGTCTCCTGCCCGCGGTAGCAGCCCTTGTTGAGGTGCACCGCGCTGCGAATCCAGTCGGTCTCATGCGGGATCGAACGCTCATCGACCTCCGCCGCCCAGCGCGGCCGCCAGGCGGCGACGCGCAGAGCCTCGGCTGCCAGCAGACCCGCGAACGGGCCTTCAGGCAGCTCGGCACCGTCAAGAACGGCGACACTCCACGCATAGTCGGACCCAGGGTGCTCCGCGGTCTCGGCGTACTGGTGCCCGCCGGCGCGTACGCCGGTCCACGGGTCGCGCCAGATCACCGGTACGCCCTGCGGGGCGAATGCCCGCACGGATGCCTCGGCATCACCACCAGCGAAGAAGCCGACCAACAGCGCCTCCGGCCGCACTGTGACCGTCACACGCGAGCGGAACACCATGCGCTGCAACCAGGTGGCCAGCGGTTCGGCATCCGCCGCATCCGCGATCAGCCAGGCGGTCTCGCCGTCGTCAAAGACGGCCGCGGCGTGCTCGACGTGCCCCTGGGGGTCGAGCACGAGCAATTCCGTGCTCTCGCCGGGGGCGAGCCGTGCCACCGACTGCGAGGTGATCGAGTCGAGCCAGGTGAGGCGGTCGGGGCCGGTGACCTCGATGAGGGTACGGTCACCGAGCGGCACGAGGGCGGCACCGGCGGCGAGCGCCCGCTGCTCGGTGCTCGGGTTGCCGAAGTGCAGGATGAGCTGCCCGTCTCTGATGGCGCCGGGGATGCCGTCGAAACCGCTCATGCTCAGACGCGCGCCAGCCGGGCCGAGGCGTGCGAGGCGAGCGGCGAGCCGACCGCGGCGATGTCCCACGCCCACAGCAGGTGGCTGTCGACCAGGCCATACATGCGCGAGGCCTCGGTGTACGCACTGGCGCCTTCGGCGCGCAGGATCATGTCGGTGGCGAGGTCGATCCGCGGACCGGCGACCCGGCCGAGGTAGTGCTCGAGCGTGCCGTCGGAGTGCGCGATGGATGCCTCGAGCGGGAAGCCGTCGGCGGTGCGCAGCGCTTCGACGTCGTCGACGGTGCGCTCGGCGCCGGACTCGGCGGCGGGAAGCAGGGCAGGGCCGGGCTCGGATGCCGTGCTCGGGCGGGCCAGACGCCAGTACCCGGTCTCGGCGATCAACGGCACGGGTTCGTCGGTGCCCTCGCGCCCGAGGAACGACGCGGTGGCCGAATAGTTCAGGTAGGAGCCGCCGTCCTGGCTGAAGCTCACGCGGTGGGAGAACTCGCCCTGATAGCGGTGCTCACCGACGGTGTAGTCGATGACACCCGTGCCCTCCCAGACTCCGATGAGCCAGGAAAGCGGTGCGAGATCGGCGGGGAGGTCGGTCGGAAGATCGAGCACGACGTCCTCCTGGTCAGCGCTGGCCGCGGAACAGGTTCAGCAGCACCACGCCAGAGACGAACACGATCGCGAGGCTGGCGAGGCCGAGCAGGCCAAGGAAGAAGAATTCGAGCGCGACGACATCCATGGCACCACTCTAGCTCTAGACGACGGTGGCCAGGGCGGCGAGACCGAAGCCCACCGAGACCAGGCCCATGAGCATCAGCGCCCCGATGACGCTGCCTGCCACCCGCACGATGAATCCCTGCGGCCTGGCGTACCAGAGCTGCACGGCGAACGAGAGCAGCACGATGCCGCCGAATGAGATCAGCAGCCAGCCGACCCGCAGGTCTTCGGCGACGAAGACGCCCAGCGCGATCGATGTGAGCAGCGCCACGATCCAGACCGCGAGCACACCATGGAAGGCATTGCGCGGTGCGAGAGCCGGTTCGGACATGCTCCTATTGTTGCGCATGGCGTCAGGGTGCGACGGTAACCGGAGCATCCGACCCCATTAGCATGGTCGGGTGGCCCAGCTCTTGGTACTCACCTCACGCGCAGAGCCCGTTCTGCCTGCGCTGGAGCTGCTGCCGCACGCGATCCGCGTCCACCCCGCCGACGCCGCGCATCTCGCGCAGGTGCCGGATGCCGAACTGCTCATCGTCGACGCTCTCACCGAGCTCGTCGCAGCCAAGGCGATGTGTGCTCTGCTGCGCACCGCCGGGCACACCGCGCCGATGTTGCTGGTGGTCAGTGAGGGCGGGATGAGCGCGATCTCGGCCGAGTGGGGGTTCGACGACGTGCTGCTGCAGACGGCGGGGCCGGCCGAGACGGATGCCCGCATCCGCCTGCTGCTGGGCCGGGCCGGCGCGGCGGAGCCGTCGCGCGTGCAGGCCTCGGGCATCACGATCGATGAGGACTCGTACTCGGCGAGGCTGCACGGCAAGCCGCTCGACCTCACGTACAAGGAGTTCCAGCTGCTGCACTACCTCGCCACGCACCCCTCGCGGGTGTTCACGCGGGAGCAGCTGCTGAGCGACGTGTGGGGCTACGACTACTTCGGGGGCACCCGTACGGTCGACGTGCACGTGCGGCGCCTGCGCGCCAAGCTCGGCGAGGCCGATCAGATCATCGGCACGGTGCGCAACGTCGGTTACCGCTTCAACCTCTATGACGATGATCACGCCCGCGAAGGCTGAGTTCACCCGCTCGTCGCAAGTGGATGCAAGGATGTACCCCATGATCGAACCCGCACTCGCCGACGCCGGTCTCGGAGATGCCGAGGACGACGACTTCGACGCCGTCGAAGCGCCGGATGCTCTGCTGCCCGACCACCGCTACCTCGACCGTGAGCTCAGCTGGCTCGCATTCAACCAGCGGGTGCTCGAATTGGCCGAAGATCCGACGCTGCCGGAGCTCGAGCGCGCGAACTTCCTGGCGATCTTCGCCAGCAACCTCGACGAGTTCTTCATGGTGCGTGTCGCCGGCCTCAAGCGCCGCATCATCACCGGCCTTGCCGTGCCGACCAACGTCGGCCGCGCCCCCACCGACGTGCTCGGCGACATCTCGCGGGAGGCGCACGCCCTGCAGCTGCGTCACGCGGACGCCTGGACGACCCAGGTGCGTCCGGCGCTGGCGGATGCCGGTATCGAGATCACCGGCTGGGACGACCTGACCGATGCGGAGCGCGCGGCACTGGGCGAGTACTTCCAGGCGCAGGTGTTCCCCGTGCTCATGCCGCTGGCGGTCGACCCGGCGCATCCGTTCCCCTACATTTCCGGACTGTCGCTGAACCTGGCCATCCGCATCCGCAACGCCCGCACCGGCCGCCAGGACTTCGCGCGCCTGAAGGTGCCGTCGATGCTGCCGCGTTTCGTCGAGGTGCCCGGCGGCGGCGAGATCAAGCGCTTCCTGCCGCTCGAAGTGCTCATCGCCAACCATCTCGAAGACCTGTTCCCGGGGATGGAGGTGCTCGACCACCACGCGTTCCGGCTCACCCGCAACGAGGACGTCGAGATCGAGGAGGACGAGAGCGAGAACCTCATCCAGGCCCTCGAGGCCGAGCTGCTCAAGCGCCGCTTCGGGCCGCCGATCCGTCTCGAGATCACCGACGATATGGATGACGTCACCCTCGACCTGCTGCTGCGCGAGCTCGACATCACCGACCAGGAGGTGTACCGCCTCCCCGGCCCGCTCGATCTGCGCGGGCTGTTCGACCTGTCCCGCGTCGACCGTCCCGACCTGCGCTACCCGCCGCATCTGCCGACGACGGCCGTCGCGTTCCAGCCCGGTGACAGCAATGAGCGCTCCGACATCTTCAAGGCCATCGGCAAGGCCGACGTGCTCGTGCATCACCCGTACGAGTCGTTCGCGACGAGCGTGCAGGCGTTCCTCGAGCAGGCGGCCCGCGACCCGCACGTGCTCGCCATCAAGCAGACCCTGTACCGCACCTCGGGCGACAGCCCGATCGTGCAGGCGCTGATCGACGCCGCACAGGCCGGCAAGCAGGTACTCGCGCTGGTCGAGGTGAAGGCGCGCTTCGACGAGGCGAACAACATCGTCTGGGCCCGCAAGCTCGAGAAGGCCGGTGTGCACGTCGTGTACGGCCTGGTCGGCCTGAAGACCCACTGCAAGCTGGCGCTCGTGATCCGCGAAGAGGACGGCGTGCTGCGCCACTACTCGCACGTGGGCACGGGAAACTACAACCCCAAGACCAGCCGCATCTACGAGGACTTCGGCCTGTTCACCGCCGACCCGCAGGTCGGCAAGGACCTCACCCGCCTGTTCAACGAGCTCAGCGGCTACGCGATCGAGAAGAAGTTCAAGCGCCTTCTCGTCGCCCCGCTGCACCTGCGCAAGGGCCTGCTGCGCCTCATCAACACCGAGCGCAAGAACGCCGAGGCGGGCAAGCCCGCGCACGTGCGCATCAAGGTCAACTCGATGGTCGATGAGCAGATTATCGACGCGCTGTACCGCGCGAGCGCGGCCGGCGTGAAGGTCGACGTCTGGGTGCGCGGCATCTGCAGCCTGCGCTCCGACCTGCCCGGCATCAGCGACAACATCACTGTGCGCAGCATCCTTGGTCGCTATCTCGAGCACTCGCGCATCTTCGCGTTCGAGAACGGCGGCGAGCCGGTGGCCTACATCGGCAGCGCCGACATGATGCACCGCAACCTCGACCGCCGGGTCGAGGCGCTGGTGCGGGTGAGCGATCCCGCCCATGTGCAGGAACTCGTCACGCTGTTCGACACCGCGATGGATGACGGCACGACGTCGTGGCATCTCGGCGCTGAGGGCGTATGGACCCGACACTCGACGGATGCCGCCGGCGAGCCGCTGATCGACCTGCAGGACCGGACCATGTCCGAGGTGCAGCGTCGCCGTCGCAAGCGATCGGTGCGATGACCCCGGCAACGAAGACGGACACCGCGGTCTACGCCGCCGGTGCCGTCGTCTGGCGCCTCGTGGACGAGAAGGTCCACATCCTGCTCATCCACCGCACGAAGTACCGTGACGTGACCCTGCCCAAGGGCAAGGTCGACCCCGGTGAGATGCTCGCCGAGACCGCCGTGCGAGAGGTGCACGAGGAGACGGGCATCCGTGTCGCACTCGGCGTTCCGGTGGGGGTCAGCCGGTACCACATGCGCCCCAAACGCCAGAAGATCGTGCATTACTGGGCGGCGGAGGCCACCGACGCGGCCATCCGCGCGTCGACCTTCGTGCCCAACAACGAGATCGCCGCGATCGAGTGGGTGAGCCTGAAGAAGGCCCGCGCCCGGCTGAGCTACCCGGTCGATGTCGAGATCCTCGACGCTTTCACGCACCTCGTCGACGACGGGGTGCTGCGCACCTTCCCGATCATCGCCCTCCGGCACGCGAAGGCCGCCTCCCGCTCGGAATGGGACGGATCGGATGCCTCGCGACCGCTGACCGAACGCGGACGCCGCCAGGCGAAGGCCATCGTCGGCCCGCTGCGCGCCTTCGGTGTGCGCCGGATCGTCACCAGTGACGCGGTGCGCTGCGTCGAGACGGTCACGCCCCTCGCGAAGAAGCTCGACCGCAAGATCGTGCAGACCTCGCTGATCAGCCAGGACTCCTGGGAAGACGGGCACGACGACATCCGCACCGTCGTCGGAAAGCGGGTGCGCGCCCGCAAGCCCGCGGTGATCTGCAGCCACGGGCCCGTGCTGCCTGGCATCCTCTCGGAGATCGCCCTGTCGACGGGCACCCTGCGCGGGTCGTATGTGAACAGCGCGAGCGCGCTCGACGTCGCCGGCTTCTCGGTGGTGCATCTGTCGGCGACCAACCCCGGCTCCGGCATCATCTCGATCGAAACGCACGAACCGCGCGTCTGATCTCCTCGCGGTGCGTCTTCTCGCCGCCGCATCCTGTTCACCTTCCGTTCACCCGCGCGGGACAGTCTCGTTAACCGTCGCTCCTAGCGTCACTGTGTGCCCTGCACCGGGCTCCACCGCACACCCACCGAACGGATCCACAGTGAAGATCTCCCGAATCGCACGTATCGGCGCCATCGGCGCCGTCGCCGCTCTCGCCCTGGCCGGCTGCGCCGCCAACGAGGGCGCTGCTCCCGAGAGCACCGGCGACACCGGAGCCTCGACCCTCGAGGGAACGCTCAAGGCAACCGGCGCATCGTCGCAGGGCGCCGCGCAGGAGGCCTGGGTCGCCGCCTTCCAGACCGCCAACACCGGCGTCACCATCAACTACGAGCCCACCGGCTCGGGCACCGGCCGCGAGAACTTCATCGCGGGCGCCAGCAACTTCATCGGCTCGGACCGCGCGTTCAAGACCGACGAGTTCGCCGACGGCTTCGCCAGCTGCTCCTCCGACGCCATCGTCGAGGTCCCGCTCTACATCTCGCCCGTCGCTGTGGCGTTCAACCTCGAGGGCATCGAGACGCTGAACCTCGACGCCGCCACCATCGCGGGCATCTTCGCCGGCGACATCACCAACTGGAACGACGCGGCCATCGCCGAGCAGAACGAGGGCGTGGAGCTGCCCGACCTCGCCATCGCCCCGGTGCACCGCTCGGACGACTCGGGCACCACCGAGACCTTCACCGCGTACCTGAACGCGACCGCTCCCGACGTGTGGACCGACGAGGCCGACGGCGTGTGGCCGCTCGAGGGCGGCGAGGCCGCTCAGGGCACCTCGGGTGTCGTGCAGGCCATCAAGTCGGGTTCCGGCACCATCGGCTACGCGGATGCCTCGCAGACCACCGGCCTCGGCCAGGTGCACGTCGGCGTCGGTGACGAGTACGTGCCGTACTCGGCTGAGGCCGCCGCGGCGCTCGTCGAGGCATCGCCTCTCGAAGAGGGCCGCACCGCCGGTGACCTCGTCTTCGCTGTCGACCCGGCTGCCGCGCCGGCCGGTGCGTACCCGATCGCCCTGGTGAGCTACCTCATCGCGTGCGAGGAGTACGAAGACACCAACACCGCCGCTCTCGTGAAGTCGTACTTCGAGTACATCGCCAGCGAAGAGGGCCAGCAGGCCGCCGCCGACAACGCCGGCAGCGCTCCGATCTCGGAGAGCCTGCGCGAGAAGGTCCTCGGCGCCATCGACCTGATCAAGGTCGACTGACCGCATATGAGCGCAGGTTGACACCGATGCCCTCGCGTCCGGACGGGCGCGAGGGCATCGGGCGGTCAGCCGGCATCCATCCTCCAGCCCGAAACAGGAGACCATGAGCACGACGACTTCGCAGGCGCCGTCCGCGCCGCCTGCCCCGGCGGCCCCTCCGGCGCCCATCAAGGCCAAGCAGCGCCTCGGCGACCGGATCTTCTCTGGCACCGCCCTGGGCGCGGGGATCATCATCCTGATCGTGCTCGCCGCGGTCGCGACCTTCCTCATCATCCAGAGCATCCCGGCGTTCAACCCCGACACCAGCGACAACCACATCCTCGAGGGTGAGTCGTTCTGGGCGTATGTGTGGCCGCTCGCCTTCGGCACGCTGTGGGCGTCGTTCATGGCGCTGCTCATCGCCGCCCCGATTTCGATCGGGATCGCCCTGTTCATCTCGCACTATTCGCACCGTCGCCTGGCCGGCTTCCTTGGGTATGTCATCGACCTGCTCGCCGCCGTGCCCTCGGTGGTCTTCGGCCTCTGGGGCGGCCTGGTGCTGGCCCCGCTGCTGCAGCCCTTCTACGTGTGGCTGAACGAGAACGCCGGCTGGATCCCGTTCTTCGGAGGCCAGGTCTCCCCCACCGGTCGCACCATCCTCACGGCGGCCCTCGTGCTCGCCGTCATGGTCATCCCGATCATGACCGCCATCTGCCGCGAGGTCTTCCTGCAGACCCCGAAGCTGCACGAAGAGGCCGCCCTCGCCCTGGGCGCCACCCGCTGGGAGATGGTGCGCATGGCTGTGCTGCCCTTCGCCCGCGGCGGCATGGTCTCGGCCGCGATGCTGGCCCTGGGCCGCGCGCTGGGCGAGACGATGGCCGTGACCATGGTGCTCTCGCCCTCGGCCGTGGTCAGCTTCCTGGTGCTCACCTCCACCAACCCGACCCCGATCCCGGCGAACATCGCCCTCGCATTCCCCGAGGCGCACGACACCGGTGTGAACACGCTGATCGCGACCGGTCTGATCCTGTTCGTCGTGACCTTCGCGGTCAACGCGCTGGCCCGCTGGATCGTCGCGCGCCGCGCCGAGTTCTCTGGAGCGAACTGACATGAACACGCTCACCGCGCCGCCCGCCACCTCCGCCCCCGCGTCGTCGCTCACCTCGGGTCGTCTGCCCCGCTGGGCACCGTGGGCTCTGCTCGGCTTCAGCCTGCTGATCTCGTTCACCGTGATCGGTGTCGCCTCGGTCGGTCAGGACCTCGCCGACTTCAACATCGTCGGGGCCGTCTTCTTCGGCGTGATCCTGTACATGGTGCTGATCACCGTCATCTCGTCGATCGCCGAGAGCCGCCGCAACGCCGTCGACCGCCTGATGACCGCCCTGGTCGCCACTGCGTTCGTGATCGCCTTGCTGCCGCTGATCTCGCTGCTGTGGACCGTGGTCGCCAACGGCATCCAGCGCTTTGACGCCGAGTTCTTCAGCTACTCGATGCGCAACGTCGTCGGAGACGGCGGCGGCATCGTGCACGCCATCTGGGGCACCGTGCTGATCACCCTCATGGCCGCCGTGATGGCCGTGCCCGTGGGGCTCATGACGGCGATCTACCTCGTCGAGTACGGCCGCGGCCGCATCGCGAAGACGATCACCTTCCTCGTCGACGTGATGACCGGCATCCCCTCGATCGTCGCGGGTCTGTTCATCTACTCGGTGTTCGCCCTGTTCATCCGCCCCGGCATCTCGATGGGTTTCATGGGTGCGCTGGCGCTGGCCGTGCTGATGACGCCCGTCGTCGTGCGAGGCAGCGAAGAGCTGCTGCGCATCGTGCCCAACGAACTGCGTGAGGCCGCCTACGCGCTGGGCGTGCCGAAGTGGCTGACGATCCTCAAGGTCGTACTGCCCACCTCGATCGCCGGCATCATGACCTCGGTGATGCTCTCGATCTCCCGCGTGATCGGTGAGACGGCGCCGCTGCTGCTGACCGCCGGATTCACCATGAGCCTGAACACGAACCTGTTCAGCGGGCAGATGATGACCCTGCCCGTGTTCGCCTATAACCAGTACATGAACCAGGGCACCAACGCCGACGCCTCCGTCGCACGCGCGTGGGCCGCCGCCCTCACCCTGATCCTCATCGTCATGCTGCTGAACCTGCTCGCGCGCCTGATCGCGAAGTGGTTCGCCCCCAAGACCGCCGGCCGCTGAGCCGCGTCCGACCCGAAGGAAACCCGACACTATGTCCAAGAGCATCGAAGTCAACGACCTCAACGTCTACTACGGCGACTTTCTCGCCGTCGAGGGTGTCTCCCTCGACATCCAGCCACGCAGCGTGACCGCCTTCATCGGTCCGTCCGGATGCGGCAAGTCCACCTTCCTGCGCACCCTGAACCGCATGCACGAGGTCATCCCCGGCGCCCGCGTCGAGGGTGAGGTGCTGCTCGACGGCAAGGACCTGTACGGTCCTGGCGTCGATCCGGTGCTCGTCCGCCGCCAGGTGGGCATGGTCTTCCAGCGCCCGAACCCGTTCCCCACGATGTCGATCAAGGAGAACGTGCTCGCGGGCGTGAAGCTGAACAACCGACGCATGTCGCGCTCGGATGAGGACGCACTGGTCGAGAAGTCCCTGGCGGGCGCCAACCTGTGGAACGAGGTCAAGGATCGCCTCGACAAGCCGGGCTCGGGCCTCTCGGGCGGTCAGCAGCAGCGTCTGTGCATCGCCCGCGCGATCGCCGTCTCGCCCGAGGTGCTGCTGATGGACGAGCCGTGCTCGGCCCTCGACCCGATCTCGACCTACGCGATCGAAGAGCTGATCGGCGAGCTGAAGAACGAGTACACGATCGTGATCGTCACCCACAACATGCAGCAGGCCAGCCGCGTGTCCGACAAGACGGCGTTCTTCAACATCTCCGGCACCGGCAAGCCCGGCAACCTCATCGAGTACGACGACACCGCCACCATCTTCACCACGCCCAGCGTGCAGGCCACCGAGGACTACGTCTCGGGTCGTTTCGGATGATCTGACGCCTGGTTCGTCTCTGGCCCGGCGTTCGGGTCGTGGGATGTGAGGGATGACCTGACGAGGGTGCGGCGTGTCGCAGTGTGACACGCCGCACCCTCTTCTTTTCGTCCCCGGCATCCTGCATCCCTTCTTCGTCCATAGGACGGATGCTGACGGGTGTTGTCCACAGGCCCCGGCCTCCGGCACAGGTGGCCGGGCCTGGGCGCGCCAGGATCGGGGGATGCGAACCCTGTCTGCTGCCGCCGCGCTCCTCGCGTGCGGTGGGATCGCGCGGACAGCGGGGCTACGACGGCGCGGGGTGAGCGAGCGCGAGCTCGCCCGAGCGGTCGGCGCAGGCGAGATCATCCGGATCCGCAAGGGTGTGTACGCGTCGGCTGACGTGTCGCCGATCCTGCGCGGCGCCGCCGAGCGCAGTGGGGTTCCCGCCTGCACGGATGCCGGTCGGCTGATCGGCCTGTGGATTCTCACCGAGACGCCGGGGCATGTGTGGGTCGGCGCGACCGGAACGGTGCACGGCGACGATCAGGGCATGCACTGGGATGCCGGGATGCCGGCGTTCGGCGAGCTGCCGCCGGTGGCCAACGTGCTGTTGCAGATCGCCGTCTGCACCGACGACGAGACGTTCTTCGCCGCGTTGGAGTCGGCCCTGCGCTGGTCGCTGATCTCCCCGGCAGGACTCGCCTGGCTGTGGCATCACCTGCCGGTGCGCATGCGGGAGTTGATGGCGCTGGCTCGCTCCGATGCCGACAGCGGCCTGGAGTCGCTCGTGCGGCTGCGGCTGCACCGGCTGGGCATCCGTGTGCGCACGCAGGTGATGATCGCGAGCGTCGGCGAAGTCGACATCCAGATCGGCGACTGCCTGCTCATCGAGTGCGACGGCCGCGAGAATCATGAGCGGGAGCAGCAGCGCCACAAAGACCTCTGGCGGGATGCTGCTGCCGCGGCCCGCGGATACCAGACCTTGCGCTTCGACTACTCGATGATCGTGCATCATTGGCCGCACGTGGAGGCGGCGATCCTGGCCGTCGTGCGCTCGGGCGCTCACCTGCGCCCGGCCGGACGCGTGGCGTCCTAGAGACCAAACCGGGTCGCCACGGCGCGCCGCGGGGGGACACGCCCGGTGCAGGATGATCCGTCCCCGGCATCCTGCACATCGACTCAGCGGGGCGAGAGCAGGTACGCGTTCAGGGCGGCCGTGAAGGCCGCATCGACCGGCAGGGGTGCACCGTCGACCGCCGTGATCGGGGCAGCGAGGCGAATGCTGGAGACCAGCCAGGCGGCATCCGCCCCGGCCAGGTCGTCGACCGTGAGCGTGGCGTACTCCGCGGTCAGCCCCTGATCGGCGAGGTACTCGTAAACGCTGAGCTGGGTGGTGCCATGCAGGATGCCACCCGACGGCGCCGGCGTGATGAACCGCTCACCACGACGAATGATGAGCGATGCCGTCGGCGCTTCGAGCACGTAGCCGTCGCGCGTAACGAAGACCGCGTCATCGGCACCCCGTCGGTGCGCCTCACGGAGCGCCGCCATGTTCACCGCATACGAGAGCGTCTTCGCGCCGAGCAGCAGCCACGGCGCCCGCTCCCCCGCGCCCAGGTCGTAGCCGCGATCGAGGGTGACGACGCGGATGCCGTCAGTGCGCGCGGCCGAGAAGTCCGATGCCGGCGCAGCCGTCGCCCACGCCGTCGGCGCGGGCCCGTGCTCGACGCCACGGCTGAGGATGAGCTTGATGACGGCCTCACCGGGCCCGCACTCCGCCGCGGCGAGCGCGATCGCCTGCCGCCACTGCTCGAGGTTCGGGGCCGGCAGGTCGCACAGCTTCGCCGAGTGCGCGAGCCGCTGCACGTGCGGCTCGACCTCCTGCGCATGCCCGTCGACCACACCGATCGACTCGAAGACGCCGTCTCCGCGCTGCGTGCTCAGCTCTCCCACGCTCAGCGCGGGGGCGGTGGGGTTGACCGCGGTGAAGCTGTCGGAGAAGTCGGCTCGCTGTTCGTCGGCGTCGACGGGGGTGATCATCAGGGCGAAACGCTGTGCCATGAGATGAGCTTAGGCCGCGGGGAATACTCCCGCCGAGAACGCGTTATTATTGATCGGCCGGGCCGCATAACCCCGGGCTCCAACTTCTGCCGCTGCGAGCGGCCTTCCGCCGAGAGGCGTTCTTGCGGTCCGGCTTTTTTCTTGCCCCGATCAGGGCGATCTGACCCGTCAGGTGAGGGTTCCGCGCCGCCAGGCCACCGCCGACGCACTGAGGTCGTCGGCGTAGGTGCTCAGCCGCAATGCCCGCCGGGTGAGCTCGCCGGCACGACCGGGCTCGGTGTTCTCGTAATCACCGGCCAGATGCACTGCCCCCGCCGCCTGCACCCGGCAGTACGACGCCGCGCGCTCCAACGCGACGGCGAAGTCACCACGGAACACGCCACGCAGAATCGTGTCGACCAGCGCCGCCAACTCCTCGGGAGACGCGGGCGCCGGAGCGCCGGCGATCACCGCATCCGCGCTGCGCAGCTCGACCCGGCCCCGCTCGTACAGCAGCGCGGTCATCCCGGCGTCATCGCGGATCGACACCTGCAACAGGTACAGCCGCCACAAGGCCCCCGGCAGAGAACGGGCCGGCGCATTCGCCCACAGCTCGGCGATGTCGTCGATGCCCTGCTCGGCGGCGAAGGCGATCATCCGCTCCGCGCTCTCACCCGTGATATCCGTACGCGCACGCTCCAGCAGAGCCGATGCCGTGGCGTGCGCGACGCGCGCCTGCTCTGCCGGGTCAGCCTGCGCGACGAGGTTGTCGAAGGCGGCGGTGGGGCGGCGGACGGGACGGTGGAACTGCTCTGGCATCCCTCCAGGCTACGCCGCGCTCAGGCGGTGGGGATGACGAGGATGGGGTCGCTCGTCGGCGCGCCTGTGGGCGAGCCGCCGTCCTGCTCGACCGTGACGGCGATGACATCACCCTCGTGCAGCGCTCCTTCGAGCGGCGCGGTGGCCGCACCCTGTTCCGGGTCGAAGACACCGGCCGCGACGGGCGTATCGCCGCGGACGAACCACAGCTGATAGGTCTGCCCCTCGCCTGCGTCATCCATGCCCGCGGTGACCAGCACGGCCTTACCGAGGTCCTCCGACCAGTAGGCGGTGGCCTCGGCACCCGAGTCCATCTCGACGGTCGCCTCCTGCACATCGTCGGCCCCGCGCACCTCGTCGAGGGCGACGACCTCGTCGGAGCGCAGCAGCTGCGGCACGATCACCGCGGCTCCGACACCGAGGCCGGCGATGAGTACGAGGGATGCCGCGAGGGTGAACAGCCTCCGCGACCAGCCGCGCCGCGGCGCGGCAGCAGCAGCACTCACGACCGGATCGGTCGCGGGATGCTCGGGGAGGGCATCCATCGTCGGATCCGCCTGCGGCTCCCCCTGGGGGGTCTGCGCGATCTGCGCCAGCAGTGCCGCCCTGATCTCTGCGGGAGGTGTCACTGAGGGCGCGACCTCGGCGAGCGCCGCGGCAGCCGCCGCATGCGCGTCGACGCGGTCGCGCCACTGCGGGTTCTCGGCGAGCGCCTCGGCGAAGCGTCGCTCGTCGGCATCCGAGAGCGCATGCAGGGCGTGCCCTGCGGCGAGCTCATCGAATTCTTCCTCGGTCATAGGATCACCCCCAGTTCTGTGCGCAGTCTGGTCAGCCCATCCCGCATCCGTGTCTTGATCGTCCCCAGCGGCGATCCGGTCAACGCGGCTATCTCGCTCTGAGAGTAGCCACCGTAGTAGGCGAGGATCAGCGCCTCCTGCTGCGCCTCGGGCAGTGCGGCGAGCGCGCTCACCACCAGTTCGCCGTCCAGCTGCGACTCGACCGTGTCGGCGACCACGTCGCGCGCGTCGGCCAGGTCGCGGATCCCGATGCGTGTGTCACGATCCGCGCTGGACTGCGACGCACGCACCCGATCGACCGCGCGGCGATGGGCGATGGTGAGCACCCAGGTTCTGCCCTGCCCCTTGTTCGGAGCGAACCGGCCAGCGGATTGCCAGACCTCGAGGAAGACCTCCTGCAGCACTTCTTCGCTCTGCGAGCGGTTGACCAGCACCCGCAGGATGAGCGCGAACACGCGCGGCGAGAGCAGATCGTAGAGTTCGGCGAAGGCGGTCTGGTCGCCGGCGGCAACGCGAACGAGGAGGTCGGCGGCGAGATCCCTCGCCGAACCGTCCTCCGGCACGTCCACGCCGTCGATGACCATCTCCTCCAGCATGCCGCATCCTCCGCTCTGCTTCGTCTTCCTCGGACCGCGTCGTCTCACCCGAAGGTGAACGAATAGACCTGCACACCGGGCGAGACGTCGATCTCGATGGTCCCCGTGCGGGAGGATTCAGCCTTGAGCAGCGCGTACGATCGCGGGGTGCCATCGACCGCGATCACGGTGGGCGCTCCCCCATCGACGCGCACGGTGATCTCTCCCGTGCCGGCGAGCACGGTGCGCACCTCGGCCGCGCGATAGTTCAGGCGGATGCCGGCGCCGCCCTGTTCCGGTGTGGCGTACTGCGTCTCGATGCGCCACTGTCCGTCGAGCGCGAAGCTGTCGGCCGGCTGCTCGTCGGGGAACGTGTAGTCGGCACTGCCGGCCCGGTAGGCGCCGTCACCGCCATAGTTGACGTCCTTCGCCGATCCGAGGAAGGTCTCGCGCGTGGTGCTGCCCACGTCGGGCGTTGCGTCCTCGACGTCAGTCGCCGCGGGTAGGTCGGCCGATGGGTCGGCGTCGAGCAGCAGTTCGCGGATCATCTTCTCCGTCGCGGCGTAGTTCCCCTCCCCGAACGAGATATGCCGCACGGTGCCGGAGGCGTCGATCAGGTAGTGCGCAGGCCAGTAGCGGTTGCGGTACGCCGTCCAGGTGGAGAGCGTGTTGTCGAGCGCGACGGGGTACTCGATGCCGAAGTCGCGGATGCCGGCGGCGACGTTTCCGGCATCCTTCTCGAAGGCGTACTCGGGCGAGTGGATGCCGATGACCTGCAGCCCCGCGTCGCGGTAGGCCTCGTCCCAGGCGACGACGTGCGGGATCGAGCGCTGGCAGTTGATGCATGAGTACGCCCAGAAGTCGATGAGCACGACCTGCCCTCGCAACTCGCCGAGATCGAGTGCGGCCCCGTCGTCGGTGTTGAGCCATTCCTGGATGCCGCGGATCGCCGGAGCCTGCCCGCACTCCTCGAGCACGGTGGCGCCGTTGGTGCAGTTGTCGAGTTCGCGGTTCTCGTCGGTCACCAGGCCGCCGAGGTCGAGGGCGTCGCCCTGCTGTTCGGCGAGATCCTGCTGGATGCCGGCGGTGTAGTCGGGCAGGAGCCGCTGCAGGGCCTGCGGCACGTTGAAGATGAGGCCCACCGCGAGGGCGATCATCGCGATGCCGGCGGCGATGCGCAGGCCGCGCTCGCGGGTGCGGAACGCTCGGATGCGCTCGATCAGTCCCCGCCCGGCGAGGGCGAAGATCAACAGCGGAAGGGCGACGCCGATCGCGAAAGACAGCGTGAGCGTGATGGTGCCGACCCCGATCTGTCCGGTGGCGCCGGCGACGATGATCGCGGCGAGCACCGGACCGGCGCACGGCACGAAGACCGCGCCGAGGGCGAGTCCGACGCCGAAGCCGTTGCCGCGGTTGCTGACTTCTTTGCGGGGCAGCCATTGGAAGGGCTTCTCCAGCAGCTGCTCGAAGCGCGGCACGAGAAGACCGACACCGAGCAGCAGAAGCACGACGATCCCGGCCCAGCGCAGCAGGTCCTGCGGTAGCCCCAGCAGACCCAGCAGCAGCGAGCCGGCGAGGGTGACGAGCGTGAAGCTGAGCACGAGGCCGGCGATCACGAAGTAGGGGCGGCTGCGGCGAGCCGGCACGCTCTCCCCTTCGAAACGTGCCGACTGCGCCCCACCCGTGAGGAAGATCACCGGGAGCACGGGCAGGATGCAGGGCGATATGCCGGTGATGAGGCCGCCGAGCAACCCGATGATGATGAGATCCATGATCCGCCTTCCGTCACCGCCTGTTCGGGTCAGAGGCGGGTTTCGGATTGGATCAGAAGATTTTCGAAGGATCTCCCATCCGATCGGCGAGGGGCGCCGAAGACCTCATGACGCCGCGGGAAGTCCGTGGCCGCGAACCTCGGAGGTTGTCATGTTCAGCACCAAGAAGAAGTTCACCGCAGCCCTCGCCCTCGGCTTCGCCGGCACGCTCGTGCTCGCGGGCTGTGCCGCGGGCAGCAGCTCGGAGTCCACTCCGTCGACGGAGCCCGAGACGACCGAGACCACAGAGGCCACGCCCGACATGATGGACCCGGCGGCGAACCTCGTCGGTCCCGGTTGCGAGGCGTACGCCGAGGCCGTTCCGGATGGCGACGGGTCGATCCAGGGCATGTCGCAGGACCCTGTCGCCGTGGCCGCCTCGAACAACCCGCTGCTGACCACGCTGGTCGCGGCCGTGAGCGGTCAGCTCAACCCGGACGTCAACCTCGTCGACACGCTCAACGGCGACGAGTTCACTGTCTTCGCGCCGGTCGATGATGCCTTCGCCAAGATCGACCCCGCCACCATCGAGGCGCTGAAGACCGACGCCGACACGCTGACGTCGATCCTCACGTACCACGTGGTCCCCGGCCAGATCGAGCCCGCCGACATCGCCGGGATGCACACCACCGTGCAGGGTGCGGACCTCGAAGTGACCGGCTCGGGGGATGAGTGGATGGTGAACGACGCGAACGTCATCTGCGGCGGCGTGCAGACCGCGAACGCCACGGTCTACCTCATCGACACGGTGCTCCTGCCGCCGGCTGAGTGACCCGTTCGTAGACAGGGGCCTGCCGACCGCGCGTCGGCGGGCCCCTTCTGTGCGCCCTAGACTGGAGGCACGGGCCTCTAGCTCAGTTGGCAGAGCATCGGACTTTTAATCCGCGGGTCGTGGGTTCGAGCCCCACGGGGCCCACCGCATTTCTTCCGTGTTATCGAGACACCGTCAACGCCGGTGCATCCGCCGCCATCCGCGCGCGCTCGTTGAGCAGGTGCCGCACGCCGGTGAGGACGACGGCGGCTGTCAGCGCGGCGGCGAGCACGACCACACTGACGATCAGCGCGGTCGTCAAAACCGTGGGCTCCCCCGGATTCGGCGGCGATGACGTGAGACCGAACAGCACGCTCAACACGACCGCGAACGCAACACCGGCGGTCACCCAGGTGACCTTTTCGAACACGGTGGCGGTCATCGCCGCCGCAGCATGAGGACCTGTCATGCCGTGAACATACTCCTCTCGCCGCCGTTTCCGCGAGAGTCAATCGGGTGGCGCCTGCGCCGGTCGCAGCACGAGCTTCACGCCATGCAGCGCACCGGCCTCGAGTCGGGCGTGCGCGTCCCGCGCCGCCGTGAGCGGCGCCTCTTCGATCCGGGGCGGCGTGAGCGTGCCGCTGGCCAGCATCCGGTTGATGAGCTCCGCCGCATCCGCGAGCTCTGCCACGGTCGCCGAGCTGATCGCGAAGCCGAGGATCGAGCCGTCACGGGTATAGAGGCCACCCACGGGCAGCTCCGGCCGCGCCCGCAGACCCGCCATGAGCACAATGCGACCGCGCGGTGCCAGAAGATCGACTGCCAGATCGAGATCGTGATGGCCCGACGTGTCGAGGTGCACATCGGCGCCGTGCGGTAGCGCCTCGCGCAGTAGCGTCCCGAGCACCGGATCCCGGTAGTCGAGGGCGACATCGGCGCCGAGCCGTCGCACGTCGTCGAGATCGGATGCCGATGCGGTGGCGATCACGCGCGCACCGGCCTCTCGCGCGATCTGCACCGCCGCGCGTCCGACGTTCCCCGCGGCGCCGGCGACGAGCGCTGTCTCGCCCGGCCGCACCCGGGCGTGGGTGTGCAGCGCGAGGAAGGCGGTCGCCGCCGCGTGCACGGTGGCGACGAGCGGGAGCTCATCGACGCCGTCGGGGATGCGGTAGAGCCGGTCGACCGGCACCACCGCGTACTCCGCCGTCGCGCCCTGGCGGCCGGCATGCCCCAGGCTGTTCGTCCACACGCGGTCGCCGACCCGAAAGCCGTCGACATCGGCGCCGAGTGCGGCGACCCGCCCCGCCAGGTCGCGCCCCAGCACGAACGGGAACGGCACCTCCGTGGCGTACGACCCGGAGCGCACGAAGGTGTCGACGGCGTTCACCGCGACTGCAGCGACCTGCACGAGCACCTCACCCGCACGGGGCGCCGGGACGAGCAGCTCGCCGATGCGGATCTCCGACACCGGGCCGAGGCGCTCGACGTACGCCGCCTGCATCGACTTCGGCGTGTCGCTCATGCCCTCAGTCTCCCGCACGATCCCACCCGCGGGTACCCGGCTCAGTTGCCGCGCGCCACGTCGATGACCCGCTCGGTGCCGGTGACCTGGGCTGTGACCGCCCCCGCCGATGCCGCAGCGACCTCAGCCACCAGCGCCGTAACGGCCGCATCCGGTGTCCAGACCGCGAATTCCGCGACGGCGGCGTACACCGTCTCGCCCAGCACCGCGCCGTGCCGCGACGTCCACTCGCGCAGCAGGTTGTCGAACCGGCCCGCCTCTGCGTGCGGCACGGCGAGGGTGACCTCGGTCAGCAGCATCCGATCCACGAGCGCCGCGTGATCCAGCGCCTCCGACACCGCCGAGGAGTACGCCCGCACCAGGCCGCCTGCCCCGAGCTTCACCCCACCGAAGTACCGCGTCACCACCGCCACCACATCGGTCAGCTCGCGCCGACGCAGAACTTCGAGCATCGGCATCCCCGCGGTGCCGGACGGCTCGCCGTCATCCGACGACCGGGCACGGTCACCCCGAAGACCCGTTACCTGGGCGCTGCAGTGGTGACGCGCATCCCAGGCCCGTCTGCGCGCTTCTGCAATCACCGCGTCCGCCTCATCCGGAGAGGAGACCGGGGCGAGATGCGTCAGGAAGCGCGACTTCTTGATCACCAGCTCGTGGTCCACCGGCGCCGCGATGGTCGCGGGAAAGGCGGAGGCAGGCACCCCGCCAGGCTACGCGCTTCAGTTGCGCTTCAGCCTCGACCCGACAGACTGTCAGCATGCGGATCCTGCTTGTCGACGACGAGGTGCGTCTCGCCGACGGCATCCGTCGCGGCCTCGAAGCCGAGGGCATGGTCGTCGACGTCGCCCATGACGGCCTCACCGGCCTGCGCCTGGGCACCGACGGCGACTACGACGCCATCGTGTTGGACGTGATGATGCCCGGCATGAGCGGGTATCGCGTATGTCAGGCGCTGCGCGCCGACGACGTGTGGACCCCGGTGCTCTTCCTCACCGCGAAGGACGGCGAATGGGACGAGGTCGAGGGACTCGACACGGGCGGCGACGACTGGCTCACCAAACCGTTCTCCTACCCCGTGCTCGTCGCCCGCCTGCGGGCGCTCGTCCGTCGCGGTGGCCGGGAGCGCCCCGTCGTGCTCGAAGCTGGCGATCTGCGCCTGGACCCCGCCGCACGACGCGTGTTCCGCGGCGATACCGAGATCTCCCTCACCGCCCGCGAGCTGACCGTGCTCGATTTCCTCCTGCGCCGCCGCGGCGAGGTCGTCACCAAACGCGAGGTCATCACGAACGTGTGGGGCGACGACTTCGACGGCGACGCGAACATCGTCGAGGTCTACGTGGGCCATCTGCGCTCCAAGATCGACCGCCCGTTCGGCCGCGCCGCCATCGAGACGGTGCGCGGCGCCGGCTACCGCCTCGCGGCCGGGGGCGGCTGATGCCCCGCCGGGTGTTCCGCTCCCTGCGCGGCCGTGTCACCGCCGGTGCGCTCATCGTCGTCGCCGTCGTGCTCGGCGTCGGCGCCGTCGCCACCGTGGGGCTGCTCGAACGCACCCTCACCGACGGCGTGCGGGTCTCGCTGGAACAGGACCTCAGCAGCATCAGTGAACGGCTCGACGGGCGCGGCGGCCCGCGTCTGGACGACATCGACGATGATCTGCTCGTGCGCCTCTCCGGCCCGCGCGGCGGCGTCAACGATGAGGATGCCGCCGCCCTCCCCACCGTGCCGGAAGACCGCACCGCACGGGTCGTGATCGACGGTGAGACGTATCTCGCCGTCTCCGACGACGTCGACGATCACACCCTCACAGTCGCCCGATCGCTCACGCACGTGCAGGACTCGGTCACCACGGCGACCGTTCTGCTGGTCATCGCCGTTCCGCTCGTGCTGCTGCTCGTCGGTGTGGTCGTGTGGGTGGTCGCCACTCGTGCGCTCGCGCCCGTCGAGCGGATGCGCCGGCAGGTCGACGAGATCGACGCGACCGACCTCGACCGACGCGTCGACGCCGGCGCCGACGACGAGCTGGGCGCACTTGCCGAGACCATGAATCGGATGCTGGATCGCATCGAACAGGGACAGATCACACAGCGTCGTTTCGTCAGCGACGCGTCGCACGAGTTGCGGTCGCCGCTGGCGACGATCCGTCAGCATGCCGAGGTCGCCCGCAGCCACCCCGAATCCATGCCAGTCGAGACCCTCAGCGAGGTCGTACTCGATGAAGGCGCCCGCATGCAGGACCTCGTCGAGGGGCTGCTGCTGTTGGCCCGCCTCGACGAACGTCGCGCGCACCCGCAGAGCCCCACCGACATTGATGACCTGGCCCTGACCGAGGTACGGCGCCTGCGCTCGCTCGGCGTCGAGGTCGATGGGCGCGGCATCGGTCCCGGCCGGGTGCTGGGCACCGAGACGCTGCTCGCGCGTGCCCTGCGCAACCTCGTCGACAACGCCGCGCGGCACGCCCACGCGCTCGTCACGATCCGTGTCTGGACCGACGGACCGTGGGTGCACGTGCAGGTCGAGGATGACGGAGACGGGATTCCCCTCACGGAGCGCGAGCATGTCTTCGACCGCTTCGCCCGCCTCGACGAGGCGCGGGCGCGCGATGCCGGCGGCAGCGGGCTCGGTCTCGCGATCGTGCGGGAGATCGTCCTCGCCCATCACGGCGCCGTCATGGTGGACGACTCCCCCACCGGGGGCGCCCGGTTCAGCATCTCACTGCCGGCCGCGACCGAAGCCTGAAGGCGGCTTCAGGGTTCTTCAGCGGGGCTTCACCGCCCGCGCGCGAGAGTGGAACCATGAACAACGACGACAACAAGACGCCCGACGCCGAGCAGCCCTCCGTGCCCGACACCGCAACTCCCGCAGCGGACTCGTCGGCGGCATCCTCCGAGGCATCCCCCGTCGCGGACGCCGAGACGCAGCGCCTGCCGGAGCAGCCCCCCGCTGCGGTGTCGAGCACCCCCGGGGAGGCGGACGCCGCCCCCGCCTCCTCTGGGCGTCGCCGACGCAACATCCTCTGGGGAGTCGCGGCCGGTGTGCTGCTGCTCGGGGTCGCCGGCGGTGCCTACGCGATCGGCGCGAACGTCGGCGACAACGACGACGATGACCGCACGACCAGCCAGCAGGGCCCCGGACAGGGCGGCCCCGGTCAGGGCGACGGCGGTCAGCATGGCCCCGGCGGACACGGTGATCGGGACGGTGATGACCGCGGCGACCGTGACGACGCCTCGACCGACGCGACCAGTTCGGTGCCCGCTGACGCGGCGTCGCTGAAGGAAGCCGCCGAGGCGGCGGTGGCGGCCGCTGACGCCGAGGGCGTCGTCTCGATCGAGGTCGAGAACGGCGGGTATGAGATCGAGGTGCGCCTCGCTGACGACACCGAACCCGACGTCTTCGTCACGACCGACGGCGCCGCGACGGTGCGCAACGATGACGACACAGACACGAGCCCCGAGCCGCTGCTCGACCTCGACAAGCTCTCGGATCTGATCGCCGCCGCCCTGGAGGCCGCCTCGGCAGAGGCCGGCACCGACGGCACGATCCACTCCGTGTCGACGAGCGATGACAGCACCCACCTGTACGAGGTGGACGTGCGGATGCCCGATGGCTCGGACGTCGACGTCGACCTCGACGCCGACCTCGCCGTGGTCAGCTCCGGCGTCGACAGCTGATCATTCAGCCGGGCAACGCGGCATCCACGACGGCCTCAGCGTGGATCCGCGTGGTCGGGAAGATGGGGATAGGGCTGTCATCAGCCGAGATGAGAAGCTCGATCTCGGTGCATCCGAGGATCACCCCGTCGGCTCCTTCCTGAACGAGGTGCCCGATGACTTCCCTGTAAGCCTGCCGGGACTGCTCCGACACGATGCCGCGGACCAGTTCGTCGTAGATCACCCGATGTACGACGGCTCGGTCTGCGGCATCGGGCGTGAGCGTCTGGATGCCGTGGGCGGCGAGGCGATCACGGTAGAACGTCTGCTCCATCGTGAACGCGGTGCCCAGCAACCCCACCCGGTCGATGCCAGCCGCGCGGATCGGCGCGGCCACAGCGTCGGCGATATGCAGCACCGGCACGGTGACGGCAGCGCTGATCTGATCGATCACCAAGTGCATCGTGTTCGTGCACAGCACGAGCACTTCTGCCCCTGCGCTCTCCAGGGCCCGCGCCCGCGCGGCGAGCAGCGTGCCCGCCTCCGCCCATCGGCCCGCTGCCTGCAGCGCTTCGACGTCGGCGAAGTCGACCGAGTCCACGATCACGCGCGCCGAATGCACGCCGCCCCGTCGATCGCGCACCAACTCATTCACCAGGCGGTAGTACTCCGCGGTCGACTCCCAGCTCATTCCGCCGAGCATCCCAATCAGTTTCATCCGTTCCCCTCGGCGGTGAGCGCGGCCAGCATCTGAACGGTGCGCAGGTTGCGGCCCGTGCCTGCCACCGCGAGCCCGCGGTCGAGCACGGTCTTGGTGAGCTTCGTGGAATGAACGCCGGCGGGTCCGTAGTCGATCCACAGGTCTCGCCCGACCAGGGCGATCCTTTCCTCTGGCAGCAGACGCGGCAGGAGGGCGTCGATCGCCCCCGGTGCCGCGTCGCCCTCGAGGAACATCACATGCAGCAGTTTGTCGGATGCGGCGTCGGGGAAGGGGTTCTCGGCGAGCGCGGCGGCCAGCTGCGCGTGGCTTCGATGGATCACCGGAGTGTCGACATCGAACGCCTCGGCAATGAGGGCGCGCACCTCGGCACACGCCGCCGAGTCGTCGTCTGGTGTGTCACAGATCACGTTGCCGCTGGCGATGTAGGTGCTGATGCCGGTGAGCGTCGTCCGTTCCGCGAGCAGGGCGCGTAGCTCGGCCATCGGTACGCGGTTGCGCCCGCTGACATTGACGGCGCGCAACAGCAGAGCCGAGCGCGCCGTCACGCGGGCGTCCCCGGCGCGAGCTCGGCACCCGCGTGAGCGAGCTCGGCTAGTGCGGCCTCGGAGGATGCGGGACCGACGCCGGCCACAAGGTCGGTGAGCACCCGCACGCGCAGACCGTGAGCGATCGCGTCGAGCGCGGAGGCCCGCACGCAGTGGTCGGTGGCAATGCCGACGACGTCGGCCTCGAGGATGCCGTGGGAGGTGAGCACCTCCCCCACGGTCGCCCCGTCGTCAGTGATGCCGTCGAACATCGAGTAGGCGGGCTTCCCCTGCCCCTTGCGCACGTGATGCGTGATCGACTCGGTGGCCAGCAGCGGGTCGTAGGCGGCGCCGTCGGTACCGGCGACACAATGCACGGGCCAGGTGTCGGTGTAGTCGGGCTGCGCGGAGAAATGCCCGCCGTTGTCGCCCTCGGCATCATGCCAGTCCCGCGAGGCGACGATGAGCGCATAGTCATCCCGGTGGGAGGCGATCCATGCCGTCACCGCGGATGCCACGGCATCCCCTCCGGCCACCGCAAGGGCGCCACCCTCGGTGAAGTCGTTCTGCACGTCGACGATGAGAAGTGCCTTGCTCATGCTCCGAGCGTACGCGGTCGGTGGGAACGACGAAGCCCCGTCCGGGTGGACGGGGCTTCGGGTGGAGCCGCCTAAGGGAATCGAACCCTTGACCTATTCATTACGAGTGAATCGCTCTGCCGTCTGAGCTAAGGCGGCGTGTGCGGCGTACCGCGGCACGATCAATGATCCTACCCTGTCGGAGCGGTCACCGCGAAACCGAGCGGCATCACTCGCAGACGAGGCCGTCTTCGGGCACCGTTCCGTCGATCAGGAAGTTGTCGACCGCGTCGTTCACGCACAGGTTGCCCTTGTTGTAGCCGGTGTGGCCCTCTCCCACGTAGGTGACGAGCACGCCCTCGGCAAGCTGGTCGGCCAGCGATTCGGCCCACTCATACGGGGTAGCCGGGTCACCGGTCGTGCCGACCACGACGATCGGGCCGCTGCCCTCGGCCGTGATGGCACCCCGGGTGCCGGTGGGCGGGTACGGCCAGTCTTCGCAGGCGTCGGGCCCCTCCCAATACGGAGCGATGGTCGGCGCACCCTCGCGGATCTTCTTCATCGCCGCATCCTCAGCAGCCTGGTCGTCGTCTGCCGGATAGTCCATGCAGTTGTAGGCGCGGAACGCCTCCGACGAGTTACTGACGTAGGTACCGTCTTCACGGTCGTTGTAGAAGTCGGCGAGGTAGATGATCGTCGAGCCATCGCCCTGCAGCGCCCCACTGAGCGCCTGGGTCAGCACGCCCCAGCTGTCGGGCGAGTAGAGCGCAGCGATGATGCCGGTCATCATCGTGTCGGCACCCACTTCGCGCCCGTCACCGGTGGGCAGCGGGTTGGCATCGGTCGAGGCCAACAGGGCACCGAGGTCACTCATCGCCTCATCGACGGTGCCGGTGAACGGGCATCCCTCGGTCTCGAGGCAGTCGGCCATGTACGCCCGCAGCGCCGACTCGAATCCGAGCGCCTGGGTCGTGCCGACGTCGATGCTGGGGATCGCCGGGTCGATCGCCCCATCGAGGACAAGCCGCGTGGCCCGCTCGGGGTACAGCTTGGCGTACGTGGCGCCGAGGAACGTGCCGTACGAGTAGCCGAGATAGTGCAGCTGCTCGTCGCCGAGCACCGCGCGCAGCAGATCCATGTCACGGGCAGAGTTCACGGTCGTGATGTACGGCAGGATGCCGCCGCTCTCTGCCTCGCACCCTTCGGCGTACGCCTTGTTGCGGGCCTTCAGCTCGGCTTCCCACTCGTCGCTACCCCGCTCGGCCTCGGGAATGTCGTAGAGGTATGCATCCATCGCCGCATCGTCGAGGCAGCTCACTGCCGTCGAGCGGCCGACGCCGCGCGGGTCGAAGCCGACGACGTCGAAATTCTCGATCAGCGAGGGGCTGACCGCGTAGTCGAGGCTGTCGGCCACGAAGTCGTAACCGCTGCCGCCGGGCCCGCCCGGGTTGATGAGCAGCGAGCCGACGGCCTGACCCTCAGCCTGGTGGCGCACCACCGCGAGCTCGATGTCACCCGCGTCCGGGTTCTCCCAGTCGAGCGGGGCGGTGACAGTGGTGCAGTCGAACGTGGTGCCGCATGAGGTCCACTTCAGCTCCTGCGAGTAGAAGGGCAGCAGATCGGCGTCGACCCCGTCGGTGACCGGCGGCTTGGTCTGCGACGGCTTGGTCTCGGGGATCGCCGCGTACAGGCAACCGGACAACGTCAGCGTGGCAGCAGCGACGACAGCGACGACGGCCGCGAGGCGGCGGGGGGCGGTGCGGTTCTTCACGGTGTCCTTCCGCTCGTGACAGTCACGAGAAGGCTTTCCAGGGCGAGCAGCGGCGCGACGTTGCGCTCCAGCGACTCACGCGTGTCGGCGATGGCGTCGAGCACCACCAGGGTACGTTCCACGGGCCAGGCAGCGGCGAGCGCGCTCAGTTCTGTGGACAGTTCACGGTTGATCAAGTCGTCGCCCCGGCCGTACTGCAGCATCATCACGTCGCGGAACATCGACTGCAGGTCGGTCAGCACGCGGTCGATCCCGTCGCGCAGCGAGCGGGTCGCCCGCTTGCGCTGATCGTCTTCCAGGGCGGACACCTGGGCGCGCACGGCAGGCGGCACCGCCTGCCCCTCGGCCACGCCCACCGTGCGCAGCAGGGCGGCGCGCTCGGCGGCATCCCGTTCGGCCGTCAGCGCCTTGGCGTCGTCGGTGGCGGTCTGAATGATGCGTCCGGCGACCTCGACGGCATCCGACACTCCACGCACGGCGAGCACGGCGCGCAGCGAGTCGTCGCGGCGGCGACGGGCGGACTCGTCGGTAGCCAGCCGCTGCGCCATACCGATGTGACGCTGCGCGTGCCGCGCGGCCTGCTCGGCGACCACGGGGTCGGTGCCCGTGCGCGCGGTGATGAGCCGGGCGACGTCGGCGACGTCGGGCTCGCGCAGACGCAGCGGGCGCACGCGGGAGCGGATCGTCGGCAGCAGGTCGGCTTCGCTGGGGGCGCACAGCACCCAGACCGTGCGCTCCGGCGGCTCTTCGAGCGCCTTGAGCAGCACGTTGGAGGTGCGCTCGACCATACGATCGGCGTCTTCGACGACGATCACGCGGTAACGGCCGGCCGACGGGGCGAAGTATGAGCGTTCAACCAGGGCACGGGCCTCGGCGATCGTGATGATCAACTTGTCGGTGCGGAGCGCCGTGACATCGGGATGCGTGCCGGCGAGCACCTGCCGCATGGTGCGCTCGTCTTCGGGCCCTTCGGCGATGAGCGCGGCCGCGAAGGCGTACGCGAGCGTGGAGCGTCCCGAACCGGGAGGGCCCGTGATCAGCCAGGCGTGCGACAGGGATGCCGGATCGGATGCCGCATGGCGCAGCGCCTCGACGGCGGCATCCTGCCCCCAGACGTCGGACCACGGAAACGGCGCGACGGTCGGGGAAGGCATGCGATCAGCCTAACCGTCGTGACCGACAGAGCCGCGCGGCAGGCGCCTGGCTGTGCGACTCAGAGTAGTGCGGCGACGCGCTCGCGCACGGTGGCGGCGAGTTGCTCAGCAGGCTGGGCGGCGTCGAGCACGAGGAATCGCTCGGGTTCGGCCTCCGCCAGCGCGAGGAAAGCGGCACGGACGCGCTCGTGGAACTCGGCCTTCTCCGCCTCGAGGCGGTCGAACGGCTTGTCGTCGGCGTCCAGCCGGTGCCGTGCGATCTGCGGGTCGAGGTCAAGCAGCACCGTCAACGCCGGCAGCGCTCCCTCGGTCGCCCACAGCGACAGATCCCGCACCTCGCCCGCATCCAGCACGCGCCCCGCGCCCTGGTAGGCGACGGAGGAGTCCAGGTAACGATCCTGGATGACCACGTCGCCGCGATCCAGCGCCGGTCGCACGACCGTCGCGACATGGTGGGCGCGGTCGGCCGCATAGAGCAGAGCCTCGGCGCGCGGGGCGATGTCGCCCCGATGGTGCAGCACGATGTCGCGAATGAGCTGGCCGACCTCGGAGCCGCCCGGCTCACGGGTGTGCAGCACCGTCCTCCCCTGCTCGCCGAGCCAGGCGGAGAGCAACGCCGACTGCGTGGTTTTGCCGGAGCCGTCTCCGCCTTCGAAGGTGATCCAGAGACCGCGCTCGGCGGTCACGAGCCCGCCTTCTTCTTGGCGGCGTTGGCGGCGCGGGTCGCGGCCGCCTTCTTCGCCGCAGCCGAGCGGGCGGCGGCCTTCTCGGCATCCGTCTTCTCGGCCTTCTTCGCCGGAGCCTTCTTCTTCGCCGGAGCCTTCTTCGCCGGAGCCTCCTTGGCCGCTGCCCGACCACGCTTGGGAGCAGGGCCCTTGGCGCGCTTGTCGGCGAGCATCTGCACGGCGATCTCGTAGGTGATCTGATCGACGGTCTGACCGCGCGGGATGGTGACGTTGGTCTCACCGTCGGTGACGTAGGCGCCGAAGCGGCCGTCGCGGATGCGGATCGGCTTACCGCTCACCGGGTCGGCATCGAACTCGGCCAGCGCACTGGACACCCGTCGCGCTCCGTACTTCGGCTGAGCGTAGATCTCGAGGGCCTGTTCCAGGGTGACATCGAAGATCTGCGATTCGCTCTCGAGCGAGCGCGAGTCGGTGCCCTTCTTCAGGTACGGGCCGTAGCGACCGTTCTGCGCCGTGATCTCGTCACCCGACTCGGGGTCGGTGCCGACCACGCGCGGCAGCGAGAGCAGCGCAAGGGCGGTGTCGAGGTCGATGGTGTCGACCGACATCGAGCGGAACAGCGATCCCGTGCGCGGCTTGGGGGCCGCTTCCTTCTTGGCTCCGCGCTTGGGCTTGGGCGCCTCGACGACCTCACCGGTCTCGGTGTCGACACCGGCGTCCTCAGATACCGGGTCGTTCTCCTGCACATACGGCCCGAAGCGGCCGTCCTTGACGACGATGATCTTGCCGTTCTCGGGGTTCTCGCCGAGCACGCGGTCGCCCGCGACGGGGGCGTCGATGAGCTCCTGCGCCTTGGCGGCAGTGAGCTCGTCGGGTGCGAGGTCTTCGGGAACGTTGACGATGCGCGGCTTCGCCTCGGGGTTCGCAGGGTCCGCGACCTCGAGGTACGGGCCGTACTTGCCGAAGCGGAGCGTGGCGGTGTCGGTGATGCGGGTGGAGTTCAGCGCCCGGGCGTCGATCTCGCCGAGATTGTCGACGACCTGACGCAGACCCACCTGCGCTTCAGAGCCGAAGTAGAACTGTCGCAACCATTCCACGCGCTTCTGCTCGCCGCGAGCGATCGCGTCGAGGTCGTCTTCCAGTGCGGCGGTGAAGTCGTAATCGATGAGGTCAGCGAAGTGCTGCTCGAGCAGTCGCACGACGCTGAACGCGAGCCACGTGGGCACGAGCGCCTGGCCGCGCTTGGTGGCGTAGCCACGGTCGATCACGGTGCCGATGATGCTCGCGAACGTCGAGGGACGCCCGATGCCGTGCTCTTCGAGTGCCTTGACCAGCGAGGCTTCCGTGTAGCGGGGCTTCGGCGTGGTGCGGTGACCCTTGGCTTCGGCATCCGCCAGCGACAACGCGTCGCCGACATGCACAATCGGCAGCGACTGGTTCTCGGCGGCGTCAGCGTCGCCGCGCTTCTCGTCGCGGCCCTCTTCATACGCCTCAAGGAAGCCCTTGAAGGTGTAGACGGTGCCGGATGCCGTGAACTCGAGCTTCTGCCCGTCGGCGACGGTCTCGATCGTGACCGTGGTGGTCTCGTACTTGGCATCCGCCATCTGGCTGGCGACGGTGCGCTTCCAGATGAGGTCGTACAGGCGCTGCTCGTCGCGGTCGAGCTGCGACGAGACGGATGCCGGCGTGCGGAAGGTCTCACCCGAGGGGCGGATGGCCTCGTGCGCCTCCTGCGCGTTCTTGCTCTTGGAGGCGTAGACGCGGGGCTTGAGGGGCACGGCGGCATCGCCGTAGAGCGAGACCGCCTGCGCACGCGCTGCCTGCACCGCCTGGGTGCTCAGCGCCGTGGAGTCGGTACGCATATAGGTGATGAAGCCCTTCTCGTACAGACGCTGAGCGGTGCTCATCGCCTGCTTGGCACTCATCGAGAGCTTGCGACCGGCCTCCTGCTGCATGGTGGAGGTGGTGAAGGGCGCATAGGGGCGACGGGTGCCGGGCTTGGCCTCGACGTTCGAGACGGTGCCCGCACCGTGGGCGCTGACGGCTGCCGCGAGGGATGCGGCACGGGCCTCGTCGAGCACGACGACGGCCTTCTTCAGCGATCCGGTGTCGTCGAAGTCGGTGCCGCGGGCGAGCTGTCCGCCGTCGACCCGTACGAGGCGCACGCTGAACTTCTGCGCCGGGGAACCGGTCGATGCGGCATCCGCTTCGACATCCCAATACTCGGCCGAGACGAACGCCATGCGTTCGCGCTCCCGGTCGACGATCATGCGGGTGGCCGCGGACTGCACACGCCCGGCAGACAGGCCGGTGCGCACCTTGTACCAGAGCACGGGCGAGACGTCCCACCCGTACAGGCGGTCGAGGATGCGGCGGGTCTCCTGCGCGTCGACGAGCGCGAGGTCGAGCTCGCGGGTGTTGCCGACGGCGGCCTGGATGGCGTCCTTGGTGATCTCGTGGAAGACCATTCGCTTGACGGGCACCTTGGGCTTGAGCGTCTCGAGCAGATGCCAGGCGATGGCTTCGCCTTCGCGGTCTTCATCGGTGGCGAGCAGGAGCTCGTCGGCCGACTTCAGCGCGCGGCGCAGTTCGGCGACGGTCTTCGTCTTTCGATCGGAGACGACGTAGTAGGGGTCGAAGTCGTTGTCGACGTCGATGGAGTACTTTCCGTACGCCTGCTTGTCGGCCGCGGGGATGTCCTTCTTGTCGGCGAGGTCGCGGATGTGGCCGACCGAGCTGAGCACCTCGTAACCGTCACCGAGGTATCCCTGAATCGACCGCATCTTCGTCGGCGACTCGACGATGACGAGCTTCTTGCCTTCAGCCAAGGGGGCATCCTTTCTTCGAAGCACACCATACACACCACCGCGATGCGGCAGACACAGCAATATTCTGAGCGTCGTCGCCGGAGCCGGTGGGAGAGGGTCGCCGTCGTCATCCTTCGGGTGGACCCGCTCGGGCGCGGGAGACGGCGTGCCTACCAGCGTACGCCGCCTGAACCTGGGTGGTCGCCACGAGTCCGTGGGCGCCAGGCACGGGTGAACACGCGACACCGCGCGCGGTGAAGGAGAGTATCGGTATACTCGAACAAATCTTCGAATTATGCGATAGAATGAGGTCATGTCCGAACACTTGACCCCGTTGCACGAGGCGATCGATGCGCTCGATGCGGCATGGGCGGGGGCAGGTTCGGCGCAGGGTTTGTCCCGTTCACAGCTGATCGCCGCGAACGATGCGGTGGGTGTGTTGCGGCGCCGGCTCGATGCGCTCCACGCCGAGATCGCCGCGGGGATCGCGCATGAGTCGCGGCCGGAGCTCGGCGCGGGGAGCCTCGCGAAGGAGCAGGGATTCCGGTCGACGGCGGGGTTGATTGCGGCGACCGGAGGCGGCACGACGGGCGATGCGGCACGGCTGGTGAAGGTCGGTGAGGCGACGGCGCCGCGAGCGAACCTGCTCGGCGAGGCATTGCCGGCGAAGTACCCGGCCGTGCAGGCGGCCCTCGCGCGGGGCGATGTGAGCGCTCCCGCTGCCGCGGCGATCATCACACTGCTCGACAGGGTCGGCATCAAGATCGGCGCCGCCCGGGTGGGCGAGGCGGAGGCGCTGTTGGTGGAGCGGGCGCCCGGCCTGTCGATGGACGACGTGCGCAAGTTGGTCACCCGCGCAGAAGCGTGGCTCGACCCGGACGGTGTCGCCCCGCGAGAAGAAACCCGCGGCGCGCGCGCCTTGACGATGTTCGAGCGTGACGGGATGCTGCACATCACCGCGAAACTCGACATTGCCGCCGGTGCCCCCGTGAAGACTGCGATCCAGGAGTACGTCAGTGCGGCGTTCCGTTCCCGCGCTCACGCGGTGGCACCGGATGCGCCCGATGCTGACCGGCGCAGTGTGCCGATGATCCAGGCCGATGCCCTGTCGGAGATCTGCGCGCACGCGCTCGGCTGCCACAACGACGACCTGCCGCTGGCGGGCGCGACCGTGATCGTCCGGGTCGACCTGAACGATCTCGAGTCCGGAAGCGGTTACGCCACCATCGACGGCATGGACAGCCCCGTCAGCATCACCAGCTGTCGGCGCTTGGCCGCCAGTGGCGGCGTCATCCCGTGGGTTCTCGGCGGCGATGGAGAGATTCTCGACTGGGGCCGCGAGCGCCGCCTGTTCACCCGGGCGCAGCGGCGGGCGCTGGCCGCACGTGACGGTGGATGCGCCATGTGCGGGATCGATCCGCAACTCACCCGCGCCCATCACATCCGCTGGTGGCATCGAGATGCCGGGCCCACTGACCTCGACAATGCCGTGCTGCTCTGTGAGAGCTGCCATCACCGCATCCATGACAACGGCTGGGACATCCGCATAGATGGCGAGGGAGCCGCGGGGCGCGTCTGGCTCATTCCGCCACCCCACGTCGACGCGCAACAGCGCCCACGGCTGGGCGGATGGGCACGGTACGACATCGCCGCGTGAAGGTGGCGTCAGCTCATCACGTTCCCGGTGGCCCGGCGCGCGCACGCGAGACGGCCCGCAGACCCGCGTACATCGCCCGCACCTGCACCGTCGCGACGAGGCCGTCGACCGCGCAGGCCACCAGCTCGGCTCCGGATGCCGCCGCCACCCGCGCCGCGATCGCGCACGGGTCGTCCACCGTGGGCACCGCACCGGACGCGGCATCCGCGGCGGCGAGCGCCGCAGCATCCGCGGCCCCCGCCGCGCGCTGAGCGGTGACGGCAGCCCCGCCGACGGCGGCAAGACCCAACGAGAGCGTGGCGGCGAGGGTGAGCACGCCCGCGGCGAGCGCAGTGCCCGCCATCTCACTTGCCTCCTGAGAGAGCGCAGCTCGAGGCCCGTAACGGCACCCGGATCAGACGCCCCACCGTGAACTCCGACGTCGCCGTCACACAGACAAGGTCGCCGCGAGCGTGCTGCGCCATCCCGGCGCCGGGTACGGCCGCGCCGATCACACCGGCGGCGGCCCCGGCATCCTCGCCGCGACCGAGCAGCCGCGCAGCATCGGCCGAGGCATCCTGCAGGCGCACCTGCTGCGCGGCGGCGCCGAGCGCACCCGCGCCCAGCAGCAGTGCGATCAGCACGGCCGGCAGGGCGAGGGCGAGCTCGGCGGCCACGGAACCGCGGTCGCCGAGGCGCTTCATGACACCGTCAGGGCCCGACGCACGAGGTCGGTGAGGATGCCGCGCACCTCGTCGCTGCGCATGATCACCACCAGCAGGCCAGCAAATGCCACCGCAGCCATCCTCCGACACCCCGCGCCTACTGGCGTTTCCGCCGGTCCTTCCGCCTTTCCGCTGGTCCGTCACGACCGAGCGAGCCGCCGCGTAGCGCGGGCGCACAAGCCCCCGGCGGCGACCGTCGTCGGGTCATCCCAACAAGGGCCGAGAGGTCCACCAGGGGAACAAAGGAGAAACACAATGGCAATCAACAAGCAGGCGCTCGTGGCCGCAGTCGCGAAGTTCCGCGCCGACACCGCCGCGGCGGTCAAGTTCGTGAACCCCGACTTCACGAACAACGCAATCACGCGTCACCGGCACGAGGGGGTGATGAAGGCGCGCGCCGAACTGCTCAAGTCGCTCCCCGCCGAACCCGAGGCCCCGAAGGTCAATCGGGCGTCGGTCATCGCGGGGCTCACTCCCACGACCGCAGACCAGATCGCGGTGCAGGCGCGGGAACTGGGGATCGTGGACCGGCTCATCGCCTCGGGCCGGACGCTGGCGGAGGTCATGCACGGGGCGAGCCCCGAGCGCCTCGCCGCTATCGCTTCGAACGCCGAGGTGATGCCTGAGGTGCTCCGCTCGGACGACCCGGCAGCAGTCGTGGCGAGCATCCACGAGCGCGTGTTCGAGGCGCTGGTCGAGGCAGGTCACCCGCAGGCGGTCATCGCTCGGGACGCTCAGGCGCAGTTCGACGAGCAGGCCGCGTGGCGCGAGGTGGTCAAGGACACCATCGAGGGGGCGCAGACCGGCGCTGGGCTCACCGCGCTGTTCAAGGCCGACCAGGAGGGGTTCGAGGCACTGATGGCATCGAACACCGAGCCTGTGGTGAACGCGGACACTGCCGAGGCGGTCCGCAAGCTCGACCGCACCATGGGCATCGGTGCGGCGAAGGCCGGGGCGGTGTGACCGTGGCGGCGGTCAAGAGCGCGGCGGGGGCTTCGGCCCCCGCCAAGGCGCGGAACCCGAACCGCACAGCGCCTGAGGTTGAGGCGCAGGTGGTCGAGCTGGCGCGTGCCGGGAAGTCCCGGAACTTCGTCAGCAAGTCGCTCAAGCTCCACCCGAGCACGGTCACTCGCATTGCGAGGGAGGCTGGAGTCGAGTGGGCGAAGGTCACCGGCCCCGGGTCGAATGGCACACCGGAGGCCATGGCACGAGCGCGCGGGGTGCAGTCCCAGCACGCCCGAAATCGGCGTGCGGTAATCTCCGAGCGCATCCTCGATGAGCAGGAGCGGGCTCTCGACCTGCTGGCGAAGTGCAACGTCCCTCGGGACTACGCGCTTCTGTCGCAGTCGCTGGCGAACCAGGCGAAGAGCTACGAGTCGCTGACGGCGCAGGATCGGAACGCCGCTCCGGACCTCAGCCACATCGCGTCGACCTTCGACATGCTCCTGATGGGTCTGAGGGCGACGTCTATCGAGGTGCCGCCCGAGCAGGGCTCCTTCGAGGAGTGACCTACTCGCCGGGGCAACCGCCCTACAGATCCCCGGCACAGCGACAGGCCCTCGGTATCGCTTCGGCGACCGGGGGTCTCGTCGTGTCTGGGTGGCACGCGGTCACGGACGCCTCTCCCGCGCGCTGAGAGCGCCGGGACCCCCGCGAATACCGGCGAGGCCGTCCGAGGTCAAGGAAGACCCCACGACGGGCCGCGCGTACCCGCCCGCGCCTGCGTAGGCTGGCGGAGTGGACGATCTGGAGCGGCAGAGGGCACTTCGGCGGGAGCGTGACGCGCTCGCGAACGATACTCCGAACTGTCCGCGCTGCTTGCACCGGATGGAGCCCGCCGAGGTTGACGGCGACCCCGGGTGGCTATGCCCTGAGTGCGGCGCTACAGCGTCGGCCTAGCGGAAGTCGTAATCCTCGTCCCTGCCGCTGGAGTCGAAGATCTCTTCCGCACCAGCGAACGGGAAGGTCTCGGGCTCCGGTTCGTAGTCCTGTAGGTCCGGGCCTTCGACGTGCTCCTCGCCGATCATGCATCGGCAACTGAACGATTCCTGCGTCGGCACCCCGTTCACAAAGCTGTTGACGAAGCGGAAGTGCAGCGGTCCTGTGGGCATGACCTGATGGTACCCAGTCGGACGAACGCACGACGTCCGCGTATCTGTCTCGACGTCGTGCTATCTATAGGTCGTGGCCGCAAATCAAGTAAACCTCTCGTACTTCAATCCGAACTTCCAGTACCCGTACGCGCTTCGGCAACTGGACTTCCAGGTCGCGATGCAGGATGTCTACGACTTCTTTGAGGACGTGAACTCGATGCTTCGGGCCAAGGGACTGCAGAGGCTCGACGACATGATGCGACCCGCCAACCTCTCGGGCACCATCTCGGACATGGTGACGGACTCCATCGCCAAAGGCGCACGTGGTCTCGTTCCGAACACCCACCACAACGGCCACCCCGACCTCCTCATGCGCGGCAAGTACGCAAACGATGCCGTGGAGAGCGGGTCCGAGGGCATTGAGGTGAAATCGACCAAGAACCCGGGCGGCGCGGTGGACACGCACGGAGCCCGCAAGCAGTGGATGACCGTGTTCGTCTATTCCGTCGACAACGAAACTCAGCCGGTCGACGCGCGCGGCCCGCTCACGTTCCGCGAGATCTACCTCGCCCAGGTCGAGCCCAGCGACTTCCGGCTGAATAGTCGCAACACCGACAAGGGCACGCGAACCGCAACGCTAGACGCTGACGGTCTCAAGAAGCTCCGACCCAACTGGATCTACCTCGACCCCACCTGGCACACGCCGACTCACGACTACCTGCGCAAGCTCGCTAATCGACCGACGAGCTAGCTCCGCGTACTTCGCGTCAAGCTCGACGCCCACTGAGCGGTAACCGACGGCCTCAGCGGCGGCGAGTGTTGAACCCGAGCCCGCGAACGGATCAAGCACGGTGCCCTCGCCGAGCGGCAGAATCGCGCGCACTACCTGTCGCAGGAACGCCTGAGGCTTGAGCGACGGGTGGTTGGCGATCGCGCGTTCCTTTGCGTGAGTCGGGGCCGAGCGGATCACGTCGCCAAACGGCTGTTCATCGGAGATCCGACGCAGGCCCCCCGTGCCCCACTTCCTCAGGTTCTGAGCGACCGTGCCCTCGGTCGGCTTGCGGAACAGCAGCCACGGCTCCCAGTTTGAGCGAGGCATGACAGACACGTCCGGGAACTCCTCGTGTGCGTTCTTCGGACGGTCACCTCCGCGCATAGTCGTGACTAGCCGCACGATCTCCCCTCGGCGCTCGTAACCCGCGCGGTCGAGCGCGTACGAGACCAGGTGACTCACCAGCGGGTTGGCCGCCACAAGCACGTGAGCGCCCGGGACCAACACCGGCATGAGGCGCTCGCCGAAGTCCTGGAAGAACAACTCCAGCTCGTCGAGCTCGTCACGGGTCAGAGTTGTAAACCTCGGGAGCGGGGCTCGTTTGTGACCGTCGAACGACGGCGGGATACGCCACGTTCCCCCGCGACCCGCGCGTAGCTTCTTGAGTTGTTCGGGCTTGTACTCGACTAGGCCGTATGGCGGGTCGGTCACGACCCCGTGTATCGAGTTCTCGGGCTGGTTCGCCAACCAATCGAGCGAATTCCCCTGGTAAAGGCGGGCCCGCCCGTGGCGTAGCACGAGCTTGCCCCGGAGCCTGACCTCGCCCGGAACCTCCACGTCGTACGGCCCTGTCCCCACCAGGCGGTATCGTCCTCGTTCGAGGCGTTCGTACTTCCCCGGCGTGTTGAGCTGGAGGTACGAGCGAACGGAGGAGGCTGGGACCGGCTGGCCGAAGACTTCGCTGAGGTAGGCGACGATTTCGGTTGAAGTAGCACCTTCGGAACCGACTCGACTAAGGGCTTCTTCGATCCCGTCGCGAATCTGTCCCGGCTGGTAGCTCATGTCGCACTCCTCGTGTTTGACGTCTAGACGTCATGTTAGGCCGGGTCGCCGACATCCACCAGTCGCTTCATGGTCGGGCGTGTCGACGGGCCCCCATGCTCGCGCGCTTCCCATAGACAGAACCCCAGATCAGAATGGTAAAATCGGCATCGGGTGAACAACGGACCCCTGAGGCCCCCGACGCCGCGAGAGCGGACGCCTCGTCGGGGGTCTCGCCGTATCACGCGGACGGGCACGCGACACGTCGAGAGCACGCGACTACTTCCTGGACCAGATTCGCCAATGGTAGAATCGGTTCTGCAAGGCGTTCAGCGCCCCAAGAAAAGAGACATCAGAGAAGAGTCCGAACCCCATAGGCGTGGGGCGAGGCGACGAGTTCAACCAGCACTCCGACGCAAGCTGGCAGTCGCCCCTTTCGAGGGACTCTTCCGTTGTCCGTTTCACCTACGTCTGGCGTTTCCGCCGACTTCACACCCGCTCCTGTAGACGACGCCGATCTGGCGTACCTGCTCCGCCTACTCATGGCCGAGCCCGCGCCCGAGCAGGCAAGCCCGCCCGCGTGCGGCCTCGATGCCGCCTTCGAGCGCGCCGACCGACACCTCCGCTGGTTCGACGCCGACGCTCGCGCTCGGGAGGTGGCCTGATGCCGCGCCTCGATGGGAAGCCCAGCGCAGGCGAGAGCATCCACTCGCCGCGCCAGTACATCAGCCGCGAAGACGCTGACGCCGGACTGGCTGAGGCCCGCCGCCTGATCCGGCTCGGGTGCGCCGTCTTCGTCGCCCGCCCCGCCCGCGACCGGGGCACCCTCCACTGGGATGCCTCATGGGGTCACGGCGGCTCCGGCTACTGGCTCCCCGAAGACTGGGAGTCGACGCCCGTGAGCCTCGGCACCCTCGACCGCTACCAGTACGGCGACGCCCTCGGGCTGGTCACCGGCCACGCCCTCGACGTGCTCGACGTGGACCCCCGAAACGGCGGCGACGACGACTTCGCCAAGCTCGTGGAGCTCGGGCTCGTGCCGACCGCCTACGCAGTCGCCGCGACCCCCTCCGGCGGTGTCCACCTGTTCACCGCGCCGCACGGCGTCCGCAAGACGAAGCGCGGCGGGCTCGACCTCCAGGCCGGGGACGCCGAGGGTAACGGGCGGGGCTTCGTCTGGATCGCGCCGACCGTCCGCCGGTCGAAGGTCTCCGGGCAGGTGCAGGCGTACCGCTGGGTCCAGCCGCTCACGCACGCAGGAGTCGGACTACCGGACGACTCGGCACGCGCGCTCGTCGAGTGGTTCCACGCGGCGAAGCCGACCACCTCGACCGCCGACGAGCACCACTGGAACGGCGACACCGACGCCTGGCTCGCCACGCACACGACCGGCAAGACGCTGAGTCGCGCCGTTGCGCGGGCCGTCCAGCCGTTCATCGACGGCGAGCCCTTCGACGGGCACCACCGGATGCTCAAGTTCCAGATCTACCTCGTGCGGCTCGCCGCCGAGGGACACAACGGCGTCCCCGAGGCGCTGACCTTCGCCAGGCAGGTCTGGCTCGATACCCCTCACACCTCCGAAGAAGACCCGGCCCAGGAATGGGACGCGGCGCTGGACCGCGCAATCCACAAGTACGGAGGAAACAACGCATGAGCCCCAAAATCCAGAAGAACGGCGGCGAGCTCGCGCCCGTCACGCCGATCACGCCCCCGCGTGAACACGACCTCAAGATGCCGAAGGACGCCGACAAGCCGAGCGCGTACAAGCTCACCCTCGACTTCCTCAACGCCACCTACGAGTTCTTCCACACGCCGGACGGCGAACCGTTCGCCGTTCCCCGCCAGGGCGTGCGCCGACCGATCATGCTGTCGGAGAAGGGCGAGGGCGGGCTCAAAGGTCAGGCCCAGTATGACTACGAGCGCACCAGCGGTAAGCCGGTGAATAGTGCCGCGCTGGTGCAGGCGCTCACGTCGCTGTACCAGGTCGCGCTCCGCGAGTCGCCGGAGCTTCGGCTTCACCTCCGCGTGGCACGCCCGACGCCTGATGTCGTCGTGCTCGACCTTGCACAGCCCGGGAACACCCGATGCGTGGTGGTGACCGGTGACGGCTGGCAAGTCGAGGATGAGCCGCCGCAGGGTGTCGCGTTCCGGCTCGCCAATTCGACCCGACCACTGCCGACGCCGACAGCAGGCGGCGAACCTGACGCCCTCCGGGGGCTGCTCGGGTGGTCGGCGACCGACCGGCGGTGGCTCCTCGTGCGTGGCTGGCTCGCGGCGGCGCTCCTGCCGGACATCGCACGCCCGGTGCTGTTCTTCCACGGACGCGCGGGCTCGTCGAAGACGACCAAAGCGGTGACGGTCGTGTCCGTCATCGACCCGCGCGATGAGCTCGGCTCGTCGTTCGGCAAGAACGAGCGCGACGAGGTGGCGATGGCGTCGAACCGGTACCTGGTCGGCTTCGATAACGTGAGCCGCGCCAGTGAGGAGACCTCCGACCGACTCTCACGCCTGGTCACCGGCACCAGCGACGAACGGCGCACGCTCTACAGCGACAACGACCAGTTCGTGATCTCGTTCCGGCGAACCGGCGTCATCACGGGCCTGTCGGTGCCGACGTTCAAATCGGACGCGCTGGAACGCCTCGTGCAGATCCAATGCGACACGATCCCGGCGAGTCAGCGACGGTCCGAGAAAGCGATCGCCGAAGAACGGGCCGCGAAGCACCCGACGATCCTCGGGGCGGTGCTGAGCGATCTCACGACGATCCTCCGGAACCTGCCCGAGAGCGAACTGCGCGAGGGTGGGAAGCCCCGCATGGCGGACTTCTCCGACGCGCTCCACGCACTCGACCCGGCAATCGAGGAGGCGTTCACGGCGGCGGCTTCGGAGGCGATGGTCGACGCGGCGGAGTCCGACCCGTTCGTGATGACAATCCAGCGGTGGCTCGCCAAGGAGACCCTGCCGGTGCGCTACACCGCGACAGAGGCTCACGCCCGAGCCGCGCGGTTCCGCGACGAGCAGGACCGCGACTTGCACGTCTGGTGGCCGAAGGACGCGCGGGCGTTCGCGGGGGCGCTCACTCGCCAGGCAGGACCGCTCGAAGCGGTCGGCATCCGCGCTGTGAGCTCCCGCAACGGGCGGTCCCGGACGTGGACCTTCGACGGCTCCGCGAACGCTCCGGAGAGCGACGAAGGGCTCTTCGAGGAAGACGAGGAGTTCTGATGGACACCCAGAAGGCACCCGCGACTCACGTCACCATCGTCACTGGTGACGCGGGTGACGCGAAACGCGGGGTGACGCGGGTGGTGACGCGAAACGCCCACATGGTGACGCGAAACGGCGTGACTCAGAGTCTCGCGTCACCAGTTTCTGCCCGTCATGACGCGGCAGAGGCCCTCTTGGTGACGCGAGTGACGCGAACAGCGGGTATTCCCTACCCCCCCTATTTGAAAAGGGGGTGGGAACGCACCGGAGGGCGACACCCCCGGAAAGGTCCCGCGCCTCGCGTCACCATCGTCACCACCCAGCCCGGAGCGCTCGCGCATGACAACAGGACAAGGCCGGCGAGGCAAACGAGGTCAACCCGACCCGCTTTCTCAACCTCGCGCGTACCCGCGAACTCGACCCGCACTTCAAGGAGCACGAAATGAACGCATCGAATGATCTGATCCCGGACGGTCTGCCCGCCTGGATCGCTGACAACCTCGCCGAGATTCTCACGTGGGGTCCGGCTCCGCAGGCTCGGGGGTGCTTCGTCCCCGGGTGCCGACGCGATGCCCACCTGAACGGCCTGTGCTCGTCGCACCGCCAGCGGGCGAAGCGCGCGTGGAACCCTTCGCCGTCGCAGGAGGGTTACCGCCGCGAGTCAGCAGGGGTCGTACCGGCGGACGACTCGGAAACAAGCCCTACACCCAACACCAACAACGACCGAGGAGGTCACTCATGAACAAGCAGGAAGCCCGAGTCGCGAAGGCTCAGGAGCAGTACGAGGCCGCGCTGGCACAGGCGCAGGCGGTGCCCTCGGGATACACGCGCCGTCAGGTGAAGAAGGCCGACAGGGCGCGCAAGCTCGCCGCCCTGCCGATGTGGAAGCGGGTCGTGCCGTCCGTGGTCCTGGTCGGGGTCTTCCTCGTGGTCGTGGTGTCGTGCGGTGCGAATGCCGCCGCCGACCGGCGCGAGGTCGAGCGGTGCATCGCCGTCCACGAGCAGGCGCTGGCGGATGCGGGTTCGGATCGCGCGCTGACGCCGGAGGAGGTCGCCGCCTGCAACGACCCCGACAAGCGCGCGTTCATCTTGGGCGACCGCTGATGTCGCTCTTGGCTCGGGCGCGACCGCCGCCGCACGACCCTGCCGCAGACAACCACCAACACCAACCAAGGAGAACAACCATGACCACCATCAATACGCCCACAGCTGACGACGCGGTACAGGCTCGACTTCTCGCGGGGCGGTCCGCGTACGGCGGCGAGCGGCGCGAGGTCCGCACCACTGAGATTCGCACGCTCGACGACCTGCACGAGAGCAATCTCCGGGAGCTCGTGCAGTACGCCGCCAACAATCCCGCCGCAGTCCCGGGCGTGTTCGTCGGAGGCGGGTTCAGCGCCGACAAGCTCGCAGACCGCCGCCGCGCGGTCCAGCGCTTCAACGCCGTGACCGCACCCCGTCTGCACGAAGCGGTCGACACCGTGAACCGCACGCCGTGGTTCCTGATGTGGCTTCCGCGTGCGCGTCGGGCCGTCCGCGACCTGCTCGTGTTCACGACCGCGACGCTCCAGAAGGTCGAGTTCGAAGACGAGTTCGCGGGGCTGGAGCAGTTCGGCCCGATCAAGCGCGCCGTCAACGAGGCGTTCCGCGACTAACCAACCCGCCGGGGGTGGCGCGGCAGTCGCCCCCGGCACACCTTCAAGGAGATCGACATGACCAACACCAAGACCCGCAAGCCCATCGACCTCGACGCGTGGGGTGCGCTCACCCCGGAGCAGGCCGTGCGCCAGCCCCGGCTGAACCCGCCGCCTGGAGACCCGATCCCCGAGGTCGCCTACGAAGACCGCACCGTCCGCCAGCTGATCTACACCTTCACGAAGGTGAACCCGGCGTGGGCGGCGACTGTCCACTCGCGTATGGAGCCCAGCCGACTGGCCGCGCGACTCGGACTCGTCGCGGTGCTACACGGGTACGACCTGGACCACGTGCCGGGGCTCCGGGAGGCGCACCGGCTGGAGGAGGCGCTCGAACGGATCGCCGTGGCTCTCCTGGACGACGCGCTGAACCTCGCCGAAGCGGAGGCCCGCTGATGGGCAAGAAGCGCGAGACCCGCGAGCGCGTGCTCAGGTGCCAACGGCTCCTCGCCCTCGGGGCGCTTGCGGGGTTGATGGACGAACGCAAGGAGCAGAAGCGTTACCTGAGGATCTACCGGCGTGAGTTCAACCTGCTCCCGCCCCGGCTCCGGCTGACGCAGGAGCACGACGCCGCCGTGGTTCGGCCCGCGCGTGAACTGTTCGACCGCTACGGTGGCCCGCTCGGTGTCCAGGAGCGCGCGGTCAATGAGCGGTGGCGCGACGAGTTCGAGGACGACTGAGGCGAGATACCCCTACCGCCCGCCTACCGAGTCGTGCGCTGGTGCGACTGGGAAACCGGGCCTGGACGACACGTCGGTCAAGTAATTGACAGGCAAATTTCGGGGTGGTTGAGTCGCCCGCGACTCACCCCAACGGGGCAGAAAACCCCAGATCAACAGACAGAACGGAGGCCAGGACATGGCACTAGACCTGGGAACCCTGGTCGCCAAGGTCAAGGTCGATGATGGTGATTTCGACCAGAAGACTGACGGCTGGAGCAAGAAGGGTGCTGGTATCGCGTCGGCCTTCGGCAACGTCGCCGCCGACGCGATCAGCCAGGCGTCCTCGATGCTCGGCGAGTTCGTGGGCGACGCCGCCGCCGCGTCCGACGCCACCGACAAGTTCAAGAAGACCCTGGAGTTCGCCGGACTCGACACGTCCAAGATCGACGAGCTGACGGCCTCGACGCAGGCGTACGCCGACCAGACCGTCTACTCGCTCGGTGACATCCAGTCGATCACCGCGACCCTCGCATCGAACGGCGTCAAGGACTACGAGACCCTCGCCGCATCGCTGGGCAACCTCAACGCCGTAGCGGGCGGCTCGCCGGAGACCTTTGGTCGCGTCGGCCAGGTGCTCACGCAGACCTCCGGTCTCGGCAAGCTCACGACCGAGAATTGGCAACAGCTCGCCGAGGCAATCCCCGGCGCGTCAGGCGTACTCCAGGACGCACTGCTCCAGGCGGGCGCGTACACGGGCGACTTCCGCACCGCGATGAGCGAGGGGCAGATCACGGCGGAGGAGTTCAACGCCGCGATTCAGCAGGTGGGCACGGACCCCATCGCGGTCGAGGCCGCGAAGAGCACGGAGACCTTCGAGGGGTCGGCGGGCAACCTCGCCGCGACCATTCAGGGCAAGCTCGTGGAGGCCCTCAACCTGGTCAAGGAGCCGTTCACCAACATCACCAACTTCCTGGCCGACTTGATCGCCAACTCCCAGGTGTTCATCCCGATAGTGGCGGGGCTCGGGGCCGTCCTGCTCGCGGCACTCGCCCCGGCGATCTGGGCCGCTGTCGTGGCGACCGCCGCGTGGACCGTCGCCCTGCTCGCGAACCCGATCACCTGGATCGTGCTCGCTATCGGTGGCCTGGTCGCGGCCATCGTGTGGCTGATCATGAACTGGGATACGGCGGTGGCGTGGATCACAGAGGTTTGGGGCGGGTTCATCGGCTGGATTACCGGCGTCATCGACGGCTTCGTGGCCTGGTGGAACGGAATCTGGGAGGCCGTGGGTGCCTGGATCTCCGAGGTTTGGTCGGGGTTCACCTCCTGGGTGCAGTCAGTCTGGGAAGGCTTCGTCGGCTTCATCCGCGCAGGGCTGGTCGCCTACGTGTCGTTCTGGGTCGGGATCTGGAACTCCGTCCGCGACTTCGTGGTCTCTGTCTGGGAGGGCTTCGTTTCGTTCATCCGGGGCGTGTGGCAGGGCTTCACCTCGTGGATCATGGGCGTGCTGTCCGGCTTCGTCGGCTTCTGGTCGGGCATCTGGAACTCGGTGACCACCGCCGCGAAGGACATCTGGAACGGCCTTATCGGCTGGTTCCGCTCCGTGCCGGGTCTCATCAAGGGCGTCTTCGACGGCGCGATGACCTGGCTGTACAACATCGGTCGTGACATCGTGCAGGGTCTCTGGAACGGCCTCAAGTCGATCTGGGACTCGGTAGCGGGCTGGTTCGAGGACACCTTCGGCGGCATCATCGACACTGTGGCGGGCCTGTTCGGGATCGCCTCGCCAAGCCGGGTCTTCCGTGGCTTCGGCGTCTACATCGGCCAGGGTCTGATCGACGGACTGGAGCGCATCCAGCCCGAGGTGAACCGCGCGTTCGAGGACATGGAGCGGGTGCCGACCACGGGCGGGTTCCGCTCGGGCGGCGAGGGCGACACGACCGGCGGCAACTCCTACAGCAAGACCGTGGTTTACAACGCCGCCGAGGGCCAGTCCCTCACGGCGGAGGAGGCGCTCTACTCGGCGCTCGGTTCGCCTCGGGTGCGCGACTGATGGGCGCGTTTCCCACAGGGACGGCAGGACGACCCGTGCCTACTGAGGGCGCGGTGGCTCCCGTGGCCTCTCCGGCGACCCGGGAGGGCCGGACCCTGCTCCAGGCCGTCCCGGGGCCCAAGAGGTCGCCGGAGGGCACGGGAGACCCCAGCGCGGGGCGCTCCCGCCCCACCGGCCCCAGCCTCTCCGCCACACAGGCCGACAAGCTGGTGGCCGAGGTCTTTGCGCGGCACTCGCAGACCAACGAGGCCACCGAGGCATTCGACGACTTGAGCCACGGCCTGTTGTTGGCTCGGGAGAAGCGGCAGGAGGTGCCCTGCCTCGGACCCGGCGCGGAAGCCTGGACGTCCGACGACGCGACGGACCAGGAGCTCGCCGCCGACCTTTGCTTGCTCTGCCCGGTGTTCGCTCTCTGCCAGCGTTACGCCGACGCGGAGGAGCCCAGCGCCGGGACGTGGGCGGGCGTCACGCGGAACAAGACCCGGGCCATCTCGGAGGAGTGGGCGGCGCGGAAGGCGCGCGGCACGACAGGTAGGGGCCGTGACCGCGCCAGTCGCCGCTTGTCTCGCAAGGGCAGACGCTGGACCCCGGGCCAGCGTGATTGCACGTGCGGGTGCGGCGGAGTCACGAAGGGCGGCTGGTATCTGAGTGGTCATGATTCGATGCACCTCGCGAGGCTCCGCGCCGACCTTCGCTCGAAGACCATCACCGCCGACGCGGCCCTGGCCGAGGTCGCACACTCGGAGGCCCTGCAGGCGAAGCTCCGCGCCCAGCTCGGGATCCGAGGGTAGAAAAGCCCAGATGAGCCAGAGATTGTGTCGAAAACACGGGTGTGTTTTCATTGAAAGTAAGGCCAGAAAAGCCCTGGTCAGAAGGTAAATAGGAGATACCCCATGAGCATCCAGATTCCCGCTGAGTTCGCGAACCAGAACCCCAACTCGAAGGCCCTCTACCGGCCCGGAGGCGACGCCCAGCACGTCGCACACCTCCTCCAGGCGTTGATCAACTCCTACGCGGACGGACAGCCCGTCACCAAGGCGGTCATCAACGGACTCGCAAAAGGACTTCCGAGCGAGCCGCTCCGTACCAAGTTCTTCCGCGCCGCCGAGCGCCTCGTCGCCAAGCAGGCCGACACCGCACAGACGAAAATCGAGGCCGCGAAGTGACTCAGTTCACCTACCCGGCAGACCCCGATTTCGGTGTCTGGAGCCGCGCGGTCGACCGGGCGATCGAGGTGCTCGACCTCGACTGGTGGCCGAACGAGGAGCTCGTCGCCGAGCTCGTCGCGGAGCACGGCCTCACCGACCCCGACATCGACGACCAGATGCAGATCCTTGAGGACGAGCTGATCGCCCTCTACAGCGAGCGAGCGGAGAAACGATGACTGAGGATTGGGCCAACCTGCCCGAGAACCTGAACCCTACCGATGCGGGCGCGCACATCGCACTCGTGTCCGTGGCGGACCCGTACACCCGACTCGAACCGAACGCGACCGGCGTGGTCGAGTCCGTGGACGACGCCGGGACCGTTCACGTCGCCTGGGACGACGGCTCGACACTCGGGCTGATCCCAGGCGTTGACCGCTGGCGACGGATTCACCCGCGCTGGCTCCCGACGCCGATGGAGGAAGTGAGATGACGACCGTGACCGCCGAGGCCACCAAGACCTGCCCGCACTGCACCCGCGACCTGCCGGTGTCAGCATTCGCCCTCCGCAAGCGCGGCGGCGAGTCCCGGCAGGCGTGGTGCCGCGACTGCATCAATGTAACCCGCCGCGAGGCTTACGCCCGGAGGAACCGATGACTGACAACGACAACACCATCACCGCCGACGAATGGCTGGTCGTCCGCCTGGTGCTCGGGAACGCCCCCGGGGCTGACCCCGCCGAGGTGATCGACACCCTCCGCGCGCTCCGCGAGCACGTCGGGGACGCGGCCCTCGCTCACGGCTTCGACCTGGACGAGCCTGTCGGGGTCGCGCTCGCCGATCAGGTGGTCCGCGAGGCTGTGCCCGCCCTCCAGCGGACCCTCATCAAGGCGGTGCCCGCATGAACGCCGCGGAGCGCAAGCGCGCCGCGATCCTCACCCGAGTGAGCACCGAGGACCAGGCGGCGGAGGGCAAGACATCCCTCGAAGACCAGGTGCGCACCTGCACGGAGTTCATCGACTCACGCGGCTGGGACTTCACGGGCGAGGTCTACGAGGACGTGATGAGCGGCACCACGCCGATCAAACAGCGCCCCGCCCTGCTCCGCGCCCTCCGCGACGCCGAGGCAGGGTCCTACGACGTGCTGGTCGTGCTCAACCTCTCCCGACTGTCCCGCAAGCTCGCGATCAGCGCCAGCGTGGCGGACGCCCTCGCCGACTCGGGCGTCGGCGTGGCGAGCGCGCAGGAGTCGATGATCGACACCTCCACGCCCTCAGGCCGGTTCGTGTTCCAGCAGTTCTGCGCAATCGCCGAACTCGACCGCGAGTCGATCCTCATCAAGACCGTGGCCGGTCAGCGGGCGCTCGCCCGCCAGAACCGCCTGCCCGGGGGCGAACCGCCCTACGGCTACCGCCGGGAGGGCTCGAAGCGGGATTCGCAGGTGGTCCCCGACGAGGCAGAGCGCGAGGTGCTCCGGCTCGGGTACGACCTGCTGGTGAAGCGCCGCATGAACGCCTACCAGGTCACCGACTGGTTGAACGACGCGGGGATCAAGCCCCGGAAGGCTGAGCGCTGGAACGCCGAGGTGGTCCGCCACATGTGGCGCAACCCGACCCACGCGACCGGCAAGGTCATGTGGGGCTTGCCGAAGACCAGCGGTGCCGGAGGCCAGCGCCGCCACAAAGCGAAGGTGGACCGCCAGGGCAACCCGGTGTACGGCGAGCCGCTGGAAATCGACCTCGGCAACCCGGTGTTCACTGCCGCCGAGCACCGCGCAATCGTCCGCGCCCTCGAACGGCGCGCGAACGGACCCGCCGCCAACCCGGCGGTGTCCCGGCTCCTCACCGGGCGGGTGTTCACCCACGAGGGCCACGCGATGTACGGCGTGAACCTGCCCCGCGAGGCGTGGAAGGGCGCTTACCGGTGCGGCACCCGCCGCCAGTCCGCCGGGGCCAACCGATGTTCCTGCCCCCAGCTTCGCGCCCTCCCGATGGAGGAGCTCGTCTGGGCGGAGGTCACCCGGCTACTGTCCGACCCGGCACGGCTGGAGGCGGCGGCTCGGGCTTACCTTGCCCTGCCCGATGAGGGCGGCGACGGCGAGGCCGACCAACGCGCGATGGACGGCGTGCGGGCTGAGGTTGAGCGGTACGAGCGCGGGCTCGTGAAAGCCGAGCGCGGGGTGCTCCTCGCGGACACGCCCGAGGACGAGCGCCGACAGGCTGAACTGGTCGCCGACCTCAAGCGGGAACTGACCGCCGCTCAGGAGCGGCTGGCAGGGTACGAGGCGCTGGTGTCGTCGGCGGAGGCTCGGGGCCAGGCGCTCCGGGACGTGGCCGCGCTGGCGGAGCGGGCGCGGGGGCGACTGCATACGCTGACCGACGCGGAGCGTGCCGAGGTGGTGCGCATCCTCCAGGTCTCGGTGGTCTGCTCGGGCCCCGTGGTCGCCGGGATGCCGGAGTCGGTCGCGATCAGCGGGGTTGTGGACCCGCGCATGTGGGGCACGGACTCCGGCACGCGGGGCTCGGATGCTGGTCCGACCCTGGACTACTCGCCCAGCGACGCTCAGTCAGCACCAGGGGTCGCTCCATCGTCGTGATCGCGTACTCCGCGGTGGCCGCACCGGACTCATCGGTGAACAAGGAGGCCGCGCGCTCTCGGGTGAGCGGCGGCAGGTCGTTCTCGTTCATGTGTTCCTTCTTTCTCTATCGGGGCGCGGACGCGCCCGTGGCCTGGGTCAGATCGGCAACGGCGTGGAGGTGAGCACGCTGAGCATGAGCGGCGCGACCCCGAGAAGCAGGAAGGCCGGCAGCGTGCAGGCGCCGAGCGGCAACAGCAGCCGCGACGAGAGCCGTGCCGCACGCAGGCGCCCCTGCACACGGGCCTCGTGTCGCTGCTGCGCGGCAGACGCCCGCAACAGCTCGCCCGCCGGAACGCCCGCCGAGCGCGACAGTTCGAGCACGGCATCCGTCTTCTCTGCCTCGTCGCGCAACCGGGCTGGGCTCTCATCGACAAGGCGCACCGCCCGGCCGATCGGCGCCCCACCCGCCAACGCGACGGCGACGAGCTCGGCGTGCATGCCGGGCGTCCCAGCTTCGGGCTGCGCTCGGCGCACGAGGGTCGCCGTCCACCAGCGGGCGAGCAGCACGAGCGCGACGCCGGCGATCACACAGGCGATGCCGAACGGATTGGTCACCAGCACGCCGATGGTGTCGAAGCCGAGCGCGAATCCCAGCAGCAGACCGGCGAACGGCAGCCACAGCAGCAACCGCGCCGTGCCTGTGGGCTCGGCGAGCGCGATCCGCACGTCGTCATCGGCACTGGCGGCATCCTGCAACGACTCGGCCAGCGCACGCAGCACGTCGGCCAGCGGGGCGCCGACGATGGTCGCCACCTCCCATGCCGCCGCGACGTCGATCCACGTGCCGCCCTCCGCCTCGATCGCCGCCGCCAACTCGACGCCATCGTCGACTCGGCCCACAATCCGCTCGGCGTGCGCATCACCGGTCGCGGCAAGATGCCGCCACGCCGTCATCGGACGCGCTCCGGCCTGCAAGAGCACGGCAAGGGTCCGCACCGCCACGGCTGCCGCCGCAGGATCTGCCGCCTCGTCCGCCCGGCGTCGCCGCACCAGGCCTGCGCGCCCGACCGGGCCTGCACCTCTCACCATGGCCGCACCTCTTCTATCCCCAGGCGATCCGCCACGAGCAGGAAGCGCCCCGCCTGTCGGATGCGTCGTGTGCCGTCCGGCTCACGCCCCAGGTGCAGCACCACGGTGAAGGCGCTGACGACCTGACGCGCCAGCGCGGTGGCATCCATTCCGGCAAGCGCACCGAGTGCTTCCATGCGGGCGGGTACATCGGCCAGTCCGCTGGCGTGCAGGGTGCCGGCACCGCCGTCGTGACCGGTGTTCAGCGCGGTGAGCAGTTCCCGCACTTCTTCACCTCGACATTCGCCGACGATCAGACGATCGGGCCGCATCCGCAGGGACTCGCGCACGAGCATGGCCAGGGTGATGCGGCCGGCACCTTCGAGGTTGGGCTGCCGGGCCTCGAGCGAGACATGGTGCGGATGCCGCGGGCGCAGCTCGGCGACATCCTCGATGGTGACGATGCGCTCCCCCACGGGCACCGCCGACAACAGGGCGGTGAGCAGTGTCGTCTTGCCCGTGCCTGTGCCGCCGGTGATCAGCACGTTCGCGCGCTCGCCGACCAACGACTCCAGCCATGCCCGCTGCCCCGGCGCGAAGCTGCCGAGAGCGGCAAGGGCATCGAGGTCGGCCGCGTGCACGCGTGGAACGCGGATCGACAGCGCGGTGCCGGAGGTGGACACCGGCGCGAGCACGGCGTGCACGCGGATGCCGGAGTCCAACCGCACGTCGACGCACGGCGACTGATCGTCGAGGTGACGCCCGCCGGCGGCGACGAGAGCGACGGCGAGGTCACGCACCTCGCGCTCCGAGGCCCGCCACTGCGGCATCCGTTCAGCACCGTCGCCGCGGTCGAGGAACAGCCCGTCGGTGCCGTTGACGAACAGGTCGGTGACCCGCTCGTCGCCGATGAACTCGGCGAGCGCACCGAAGGCGGGATCGAGGGTGGGCGCAGCGGCCACCGGCAGGCCGCCGGATGCGGTGTGGCGCGGGGCGAGGACGAACGGTTCTGGCATGCCCCGACGCTAGGACGGCCGCGCGTGCGCCCGACCCGCAGAACCCGGCCGCTGTGCACAACTCGACCGAGAACCGATCGGTGCAGAACGATTGCCGGCGCGCCTGGGAACAGGAAAGGGCGGCACCTCACGGGGGGAATGAGGGGCCGCCCACGCGCACCCACGATCGGGGGTATCGGGCGCGCAAAAGCCAGAATCAAGATATTCGGCTGAGGTCAGCATACGCGCCGCCACCGCAGGCGCAAAACCGAAACGAGTACCCTCTTTCGACAGTATTCAGCCGGGGAAGGCCACACTATATTCACCGAGCACGGCCGTATCCCGAACGCCCGTGTGAGTGTCCCCCGCAAAGGAGCGAGAGCCAAATGAGCAGCCAGATCGACCACCTTCTCGACGAGACCCGGCAGTTCCCGCCCTCGCCCGAATTCGTCGCGCACTCCATCGACGACCCCGCCCTGTACCAGCGCGCTGCCGCCGACCGCGAGGCCTTCTGGGGCGACCAGTCCCGCGAGCTGCTGACCTGGCACACCCCGTTCACCCGCACCCTGGACTGGTCGAACCCGCCGTTCGCGAAGTGGTTCGACGACGGCGAACTCAACGTCGCCTACAACTGCCTGGACCGCCATGTCGAAGCAGGCAACGGCGACCGCGTCGCCCTGCTCTGGGAGGGAGAGCCCGGCGACTCGCGGCGCATCACCTATGCGGAGCTGACCGACGAGGTCAAGCGCACGGCCAACGTGCTCGCGGGGCTCGGCATCGGACAGGGCGACCGCGTCGCCATCTACCTGCCGATGATCCCCGAGGCGATCGTGTCGATGCTCGCCGTCGCGCGCCTCGGCGCCATCCACTCCGTCGTGTTCGGCGGGTTCAGCGCCGACAGCCTGCGCTCACGCATCGACGACGCCGGCGCCAAGCTCGTCATCACCGCCGACGGCGGATACCGCAAGGGCAAGGTGTCGGCACTGAAGCCGGCCGTCGACCAGGCACTCAGCGACCGCGGCGACGGCGAGCAGCAGAGCGTCGAGCACGTGCTCGTGGTGCGCCGCGGTGAGAACGACGTGGAGTGGCAGCCGGGGCGGGACATCTGGTGGCATGACGTGGTGCCCGTGGCTCCGGCCGAGCACACCGCGGCATCCTTCCCCGCCGAGAACCCGCTGTTCATCCTCTACACCTCGGGCACCACGGGCAAGCCCAAGGGCATCCTGCACACCTCGGGCGGCTACCTCACCCAGGCCGCATACACGCACAAGTACGTGTTCGACCTGCACCCCGAGACCGACGTGTTCTGGTGCACGGCCGACATCGGCTGGATCACCGGGCACTCGTATGTCGCCTACGGCCCCCTCGCCAACGGCGCCACCCAGGTGCTGTACGAAGGCACCCCGGATGCCCCGCACCCCGGACGCTGGTGGGAGATCATCGAGAAGTACAAGGTCTCGATCTTCTACACGGCCCCGACCGCGATCCGCTCGTTCATGAAGGTCGGCCGCAGCGTGCCGCAGAAGTTCGACCTGTCCAGCCTGCGCGTACTCGGCTCGGTGGGCGAGCCCATCAACCCCGAGGCCTGGATGTGGTACCGCGAGGTCATCGGCGCCGGCACCACGCCCATCGTCGACACCTGGTGGCAGACCGAGACCGGCGCCATCATGGTCTCGCCCCTGCCCGGCATCACCGCCACCAAGCCCGGCTCCGCGCAGGTGCCCCTGCCCGGCATCTCGATCGACGTCGTCGACGAGACGGGTGAGCACGTGGGCAACGGCAACGGCGGCCTGCTGGTGGTCACCGAGCCGTGGCCGAGCATGCTGCGCGGCATCTGGGGCGACCCGGAGCGGTTCGTGGAGACGTACTGGGAGAAGTTCGCCGACCAGGGCTACTACTTCGCCGGTGACGGCGCCCGCCTGGACGACGACGGTGACCTGTGGCTGCTCGGCCGCGTGGACGACGTGATGAACGTGTCGGGACATCGCCTCTCGACCGCCGAGATCGAGTCAGCGCTCGTCGCACATGAGGCCACTGCTGAAGCCGCGGTGGTCGGCGCGAACGACGAGACGACCGGTCAGGCCGTCGTGGCGTTCGTCATCCTCAAGGAGAGCTTCCTGGCCGACCACACGCCCGAGGGGCTGGCGGCGCAGCTGCGCAGCTGGGTCGGCGAGCAGATCGGACCGATCGCCCGCCCGCGGGATGTCTACATCGTCGGCGAGCTGCCCAAGACCCGCTCCGGCAAGATCATGCGCCGCCTGCTGCGCGACGTCGCCGAGGGCCGCGAGGTCGGCGACACGACAACACTGGCCGACACCGCCGTGATGAGCATCATCTCCGCCCAGGTGAAGTGACCCGCACCCCCACCGCCTCTCGCCGAGACCCCGGGTACGCGCCGAGACCCCTGGCTGCTGACGT